>NZ_JBOHGC010000433.1:0-45996 GCF_050699995.1 Actinokineospora sp.
GCCGCCCACACCGCGGCCGTCCGCTCCTCCAGCGTGACCGCGAGCGCGACCGCGGTCGCCGGGAACACGCCGAACAGCACCACCGCCCCGAGCAGCGCCACCCACGCCGACCATCGCCGCAGCAGCACCGCCAGGGCCGCGAGGGCGACCACGGCGGTCAGCACCGGGCCGGTCGCGTACAGCACGCCCGGCCAGCCCCACACCGGCAGCTGGTCGGCCAGGTGCGCCGTCACGGCGGTCACGCAGGCCACGAGGAGCACTTCGGCGAGCACCATGGGGAGCCGCCACCGGCCAAGGACGTCCCGCATGGCTGAGCTCTCCCGTTCGTCTGTTCGACCGATCGGGAGACAGCATCACATGTCAGCTGCCCGCCTTGACGCCGCACCTGGCGGGGGCTGCGGGCGGGGTCAGGTCGATGAGGTAGCGGTTGACGGCCGCGTCGACGCAGGGCGAGGTCCCGCCGTAGACCGAGTGCCCGATGTCCTCGTTGGTCAGCAGCGCCGCCGAGGGCATGCTCGCCGCCAGCGCCTGGGCCCACCGGTACGGGGTCGCGGCGTCCACGGTGGTCGCGACCAGCAGGATCGTCGGCGCCCCCTCGGCCCGGATCACCTTCGGCTTGCTCGTGGACGGCGGCAGGAACGCGCAGCTGAGCAGCTCGGAGCCGTCGGCGAGTCGGGAGACGTCGCGGATGCGCTGCGCCGCCTCCTCGTAGGCGGCCAGGTCGGAGGGGTGCGGCCGGTCCAGGCAGTTCACCACGGTCAGCGCCTCGGTCGTGTCGTCCGTGGCGGGTTCCTCGGTCTGCTCGGTCTGTTCCTCTTCCTGAGGCTCCGCGGGCCGATCCGCGTTGATGACGATCTCCGACAGCTCGGGCCACTCCTGCGGGAACGTGAGCTTGCCCGAGATGTCGCCGCGGATCGTGGACCCGTCCCCGGCCTTGTCCGCCTTGTCGATCACCCGGTTCACCGTGGCGATGATCTCCGCCTCGGTGCGGCCGGGGCACGGCTTGCCGGTGCGTGCCGCGCAGTCGCGGGCGTAGGCGTGCAGGGCCTGCTCGATGCTTTCGGCCTGCTGGATCGGGTCGTCGCGCCAGTCGAGGGACATGTTGTCGACGCCGTCGAGCACCATCGCGCGGATCTTTTTGGGGAATCGATCGGCGTAGAGCTGGCCGATCCGGGTGCCGTAGGAGTATCCGACGTACGTCAGCTTCTCCTGGCCGGTCACGACCCGCAGCACGTCGAGGTCACCGACCACGTCGGCGGTGCCGACGTGGCTCAGGACGCTGGCGTCGGTGTGCTTCAGGCACGCCTCGGCGTACTGCTTGCTCTGCGCCACCATCTCGCCGACCAGCGGCAGGTCAGGTCGCTTCTCGGCGGGCGGCTCGCCCTGGGTCTCGCACTTGAGCCGCGGCTCGCTGCCGCCCACGCCGCGCGGGTCGAAGCTGACCAGGTCGAACCGCTCGCGGACCTCGGCGGGCCAGCTGGTCGCCAGGTCCTTGAGCATGGAGACACCGGACTGGCCCGGTCCGCCCGCCCCTGCGATGAGGACCCCGATCCGTTGTTCCGGCTTCGTCGCCGCGGCCTTGATCAGCGGCAGGGTGAATGTCCGTCCGTCCTCCGGCTTCGCGTAGTCCACCGGCACGGTGAGCTTCGCGCACTCGAGCTTGTCGCACGGCTCCCATTTGACGGACTGTTTGTAGAACGCCGCGAGCCTGCTGTCGGTCTCCGGCTCCGGGGCGGCCGACGGCGTGGGGACACCGTTGTTCGCCGAGGGCTGGCACCCGGCCAGCAGAACCCCCACCACGACCGACACGACCACCGCGCGACCCGGCCGGGGTGACCCTCCCGTGCTCGGCGCCTTTCCCCGCGGTGTGCCCATCGTCGCTCCTCGTGCTCGGTGGAAACGGTCAGCCCAAGACAACCGCGCGGCGGCCACCGGGCACGACCGTCCTCGGTCTTGACTATCCGCCGAGTGTCAGCCTCGGGAACTACCCCGAAAGACATATTCCCCGATCAGAGCCAACCCCGCCGCTGGGCCTGCAGCGCCATCTGGAAGCGGGTCGTGGCGCCGAGGCGGGTCATCAGCAGCTCCACTCGGCGGAACAGGGTGCGCCTGCTGACCCCGAGCTCCCGGGCGATGTCGTCGTCGGACACGCCGCCCGCGAGCAGGGCGAGCAGCCTGCGGTCGGCGGTCAGCAGCCGCTGCGGCTGCGGTTCGCGGCCGTAGAACGGCAAGGCGTTGAGCCAGGACTCCTCGAACAGCGCCACCAGCGCGGAGAACAGCCCGCACGGCTGCACGATCAGCATCGAGTTGGCCACGTCGGCCTCCTTGACCGACAGCGACACCAGGGCGAACGCGTCGTCGATGATCACGAGTTTCACCGGGACCGACGGCAGGACCCTGGCCTGCTCGCCCGCCTCGACGCAGGGGTCGATGCTGTCCTCCAGGTTGCCCGGGTACTCCAGCGACTCGCGGCAGTACACGACCCGCTGCGTGACGCCGCGGGCGAGCGTGGCCAGCGAGTCGGCGGTGGCGTCGACGATCGGGACGTACGGCGGCGAGTCGAACTGGCGGATCTCGGTGCGGGCGCTGGCCCACGCCTGCCGCATCCTCGGGCCGATGGCGTCGCCGGTGACCACCTCGACGAGGTTGGTGTTGTACTCGGCCAGCCGCAGCCGCCGGAACGACTCGAACGCCCCGGAGACGGCGATCCGCGACTCGTCGAGTTCGGCCGCCCGGTGCCTGCCGAGGATCTCCAGGCCCGCGGCGGGCGGCAGGGGAGCGACGGTGTCGGACTCGTCGGAGATGGCACTGGCCAGACCCGCGTCGACCAGTTCGGCGTAGGCGGGGCCGAGCTGCTCGCGGGCCACCCCGGCCTTCCCCTCGACGGCGTTCAGCGGTGTCGGCCCGAGATCCAGCAGCGCGAGGTAGATCCGGGCCGCCTCGGCGCCGATTCCCAGCCGCCGCAGTGCTTCGCCGACCTTCGGGTTCGCCATGGTTTCCAAAGTTAACAGCTCCAGGCGGGCGCATCCCCGGCTCGCGGGAATGCGCCCGCCACCGGCACTAGCGGGCGGGAAGTCATCCTCGAAGGCATCGTCCGACTCTGCCCCTAACGTCTTACAAGATCGGTAGTCCGCGACTGGATCCACCCGTAGGATGACCGTGCACCTCTCGCCGAGGTTGTTTGCCCCCGGTCGACGGACCGGGGGCTCTCGGTGGAGGCACCTCGGCGAAAAGGGTGGGACGTATGTCCGTCGACGAACTCGCAGGCCTGTCGATCGGCTCCCGACTGCAGACGATCCGCATGCGCAAGGGCAAGACCCGTGCAGTCGTGGCCGGGCTCGTCGGCCGCACCGACGAATGGCTCAAAGCCGTCGAGCGTGGGCGACTTCAAGAGCCGCGGTGGCCGATGCTCGTGCAGTTGGCCAGTGCGCTTGGCGTCCACATCGCCGAGATCACCGGCGACACATCAGCGGCATAGAAATGGACCTCACCGGCCGCTCAGGCCACGAGGCCGTGCCCGCGATGCGCGAAGCCATCGAGTCCCAGATGCTCGTCGTGACCGGTGAGCCCGTCGACGTCGACCAGCTCGTCCAGCGCGCCGGCGATGCCTGGGCCCTCTGGCACTCCTCGCCGAGCCCTCGTGCCGCTGTGGGTGCCGTGCTGCCGAGGATCATCTCTGACGGTCGGCGGTCGACCCGCCTCCTTGAGGGAGACCAGCGGCGCCGCGCACATGCCGCACTCTCATCGGCCTACGCCCTGTCGGAGCAGCTGCTTGCATGGGTCGCTGACGGCCAGTTGCTGTGGCTCACCGCGGACAGGTGCATGGCCAGCGCCGAACAGGCGGACGACCCGCTCGCGCTCGCGCTCGCAGCGTGGGTCGTTGGCAACGTCTGGCGGGTGACCGGCCGCGAAGACGATGCGCTCAGGCTCGCGACAGACGCGGCCGACCTGCTCACCCCGCGCCTCGACAGCGGCCAGGAGGCGCGCGCCCTCTGGGGAGCCGTTCGCCTGCACGCCGCGATCACCAGCGCCAAGATGGGCCGCGAGGGCGACGCACTGCGCTACCTCGACGACGCGGCTGAGATGGCCGCGGCGATGCCCGACTATGCGCACGCGGCGACCCTGTTCGGAATCCCAAACGCAACCCTCACTGGCGTCTCTGTGCACGTCGAGCTGCGCAAGGGCAGCAAGGCTGTTGATGTCGCCGACGCCGTCGACCCGGACAGCATCCCGTCCCAGGATCGACGGGCCCGTGTCTGGCTGGAGGTGGCGCGCGCCTACAGCCAACGCAAGGACAACACTGTGGCGGTGCACGTTCTTCAGCGCGCCGTGAATACGTCACAGGAGGCGATGATGTGCCATCCGCTCGCGCGCTCCCTTGCCAGTGAGCTTGTCACCTCCGGCGGCCGGATCGTCGAGCGAGATGCTCGCGCTCTGGCGTCCGCGATCGGCGTCTCCGTATAGCCCCGGGGTACAAATTGTCCCCGTTGACGATGGGGGGCTACCTGTACCTGTCGTAGATCGTTGTCACTCTTAGCGTCACTTCCGATACCGGAGGTGACGCGTGAGTCTGTTTTGGATCATCGTCGCGATCGTCATTGTGATCGCGCTCGCGTGGGCCGTTGTTGGCCTCAAGCACGGCCAGCATCGAGATGATGACGAATGATCGCCGTCGTAGTCCTAATGGGCTTCGTCGCCCTGCTCGCGATTTTCGGTGCCGTGGCAGAGCCGGCCATCGCCCGATGGCAGGTCCGTCGCGAGGAACGCGCGCGGCTCGGCGCTGTCGTGGCCGTGATGCACATGTTCAACGGTGGCGGGCGGTCTCGATGATCGCCGATCTGTACGTCACTGGTCCCGCCGTGCGCCTGGCCGCGAGCAAGATCGGCATACATGTCGGGGGAACGTCGGCGCTTCGGCTGCAACCGATTGACTTTGTCCCGGCGAGGATCACATGACCTCCCTCGAACAGGTCGATCTCGCGAAGAACCTGGCAGCGCTGGCGAAGGTCTTGACCGACGTCGTGGTGCCGAAGATGCACGACTACGCCGCCGGCTTGATCATCGAATGGTCGACGCCGGAGAAGGCCGACGACCTCGCCGCGGTGCTCGAGGAAACCGCCCGCCACGTCCGGGCCTGCAAGCCAACTCGGTTGAACTCCAAGGAGGAGCCATGTTCCGTCGTCGATTCGCGCCCCCTGGTGTCGAGATGGAAACCTGTCCCGCCTGCCTCGGCAGCGGACTCGACGCCTGCGGCCGCAATCCCTACTGTCGGCGGTGTGGAGGCCTCGGAGAAGTCCGCAAATGAGTGCTCGCACTGCGACGGCCACGGCGTCATCCGGTGGCAGCAACCCTGGCCGGACGGCGAGGGCGGCACGATCCTGCGCGACATGGAGCACCCCTGCCCGGCTGGATGCGGCCCTGAATGGAAGCATCCACACGCGGAGCGAGGCCGGGTCGTCGAGTCCAGTGGGATCGATGCTCCGACGCGGGTCGCCGGCCAAGCGAAGGCCGCGCAGCAGTTGCATCCGCTGCTCGACGCCGAGCTGAAGCGGATCTACGAGCGCTACAGCCGCGACTAGGAGGGGTTACCAGACACGAAAGCCCGTGGCGGCTGGTCTTTGCCAGTGACCGATTTTCGGTCACATAGGAAAACCCGAGTCCGGCGCGTGCCGGACCCGGGTCGGGTGGATCTTGTGGGGCTCAGACTGTCGGCGGGCGGTCGACCGTCTGCGCGAGGTAGAGCTGCTCGCCGAGGCGGTCCATTAGCTCCAGCTGCGTCTCGAGGTAGTCGATGTGGTGCTCCTCGTCGGCGAGGATCTTCTCGAACAGGGCCGCGGTGGTCGCGTCGCCCTTCGAGCGGCACATCGGGACGCCCTTGCGGAGTCGCTCGACGACCTCGACCTCGATGGCCAGGTCGGCGGTGAACTGCTCGCGCAGCGTCTGCCCGATGCGCAGCGGCAGCAGCTTCTGGTAGTTCGGCAGGCCCTCGAGGAACAGGATGCGGTCGGTGATGATCTCCGCGTGAGTCATCTCCTCGATGGACTCGGCGCGAGTGTGCTCGGCGAGCTTGGTCAGGCCCCAGTTCGCCTGCATCTTGGCGTGCAGGAAGTACTGGTTGATCGCGGTGAGCTCGCTGGTCAGCTGCTCGTTGAGCAACGCGATGACTTCTTCGTCGCCACGCACGGGGGCACCTCCGGTCGAACGGGTTGACGCCCGACCGTAAACCCAGACCTGTGACCTCGCACCACGGAAGCGTGGCGGTCACCCTTAAGGGCGCGTCTAAGCGGCGCTTGTGGCCGCCATCGTGTGATCTTCGAGCATGTCGTCGATGCGGTCGAGGCAGCTGCCGCAGCCGGTTCCGGCCTGGCAGCGGTCGCCGACCTCCTCGGCCGTACGGGCGCCCGCCAGGATGCAGGCGTGCACCCGGGCCTCGCTGACCGCGGCGCAGATGCAGACGTACATGACTCTCCTCGACGCTTTCTTAGGTGAGCCTATGCTAAACACAGCATCAGTGAATTGGGAAGGGGTGCTGCGCCACATTTCGTGGTTCGTGGTGCCGACCGATGGGGATGACCAGCGGCGTTCCGCTCACCGGGTCGGTGACCACGGAGCACCGGACGTCGAAGACCTCGTCGACCAGTTCGGCGGTGAGCAGTTCGGCGGGCGGTCCCTGGGTGACGATCCGGCCCGATTTCATCGCCACGATGTGGTCGGCGTAGCGGCAGGCCTGGTTGAGGTCGTGCAGCACCATCATCACTGTGCGGCCACGGGTGCGGTTGAGGTCCATGACCAGGTCGAGCACCTCGATCTGGTGGGCCATGTCGAGGAACGTGGTGGGCTCGTCGAGCAGCAGGATGTCGGTGTCCTGGGCCAGGGCCATCGCGATCCAGGCCCGCTGGCGCTGGCCGCCGGACAGCTCGTCGACCGGGCGTTCGGCCAGGTCCAGCATCGAGGTGAGCTCCAGCGCGTGCCGGACGGTCTCCTCGTCGCTGTGTGACCACTGGCGCCACCAGCTCTGGTGGGGCGCGCGGCCGCGGCCGACGAGGTCGATGACCGTCATCCCCTCGGGCGCCACCGGGGACTGCGGCAGCAGGCCGACCATCCGGGCCAGCTTGCGGGTTGGCATGGCGTGGATGGACTCGCCGTCCAGGCAGACCTGGCCCGCGGCCGGGGACAGCAGCCGGGCGAGCGACCGCAGCAGCGTCGACTTGCCCGACGCGTTGGCGCCGACGATGACGCTGATCTTGCCGGGCGGGACCGTCAGGTCGAGGTCGGTGATGATGGAGCGGTCGCCATAGGACACCGCGAGCCCCTCGGCCCGCAGTGTCGGCGCGATCTCGGGTCGCATTCGGTCAGCCTCCAGACCCGACCCGGTTCGCGCGGGTCAACAGCCACAACAGGAACAGTCCGCCGAGCGCGCCGGTCACCACGCCGATGGGCAGCAGGGTGCCGGGAATGACGCGCTGGGCGATGAGATCGGACCCCAGGACCAGGAACGACCCGGTCAGCCCGGACGCCACCAGCGGCGGCCAGGCGCTGCCGGTCAGCCGCTGGGCGATCTGCGGGGCGGTGAGTGCGACGAAGACGATCGGCCCGGTGGCGGCGGTGGCGAAGGAGACCAGCGCCGCGGCGGTGACGATCAGCGCGGGCTGCGCGAACCGCACCGGCACCCCGAGCGCCGTGGCGACGTCGGTGCCCAGCTGCAGGAGGCGCAGCCACCGGGAGAGCAGGAGCACGGCGATCCCGAGCGTGACGGTCGCCCAGGCCAGCGGGGTGACGTGCACCCAGTCGGCGCCGTTGAGGCTGCCGATGATCCAGCGCAGGACCTGCTGGGCCTGCCACATGTCGGCCTTGACCAGCAGGTAGCTGGTGAGGCTGGTGCACATCCAGGAGACGCCGATGCCGACGAGGACGATGCGGTAGCCGGTGGTGCCGCCCTTCCAGGCCAGCCCGTAGATCAGCACGGCGGTGGCGATGCCGCCGAGCAACCCGAGGGCCTGGGTGCCCAGTCCGGAGCCGAACCCGAGGACGATCCCCGCGACCACGGCGGTCGCGGAGCCGGCGCTCAGGCCGATCATGTCCGGGCTGGCCAGCGGGTTGCGGGTGAGGGTCTGGAAGAGGGCGCCGGAGACCCCGAAGGCGCAGCCCGCGAGGAGGCCGACCAGGGCACGGGGAAGACGCAGCTCCTCGATGACGAAGAGCGTCGCGCGGTCCCCGACGCCGAAGAGCGCCTGGACGACGTCGGGCAGGGGGATGGGGTAGTCGCCGAAGGACAGTTCGACCGCGAACAGGAGTGCCGAGGCGAGAAGCAGTCCCAGGCAGACGCCGAGCATCCGCGGTCGGATGATCGCCGAAGTGGGGCCGAGGCGGACGGCGATCCGGCCCGGCTGGCGGGTGAGTTCGACGAGGGCCATCACAACTCCGCGAGTCGACGACGCCGGATCAGCGCGATGAAGAACGGCGCCCCGAGGAAAGCGGTGATCACGCCGACGCCGATCTCCCCGGGCCGCGCCACGACCCGTCCCAGGATGTCGGCGGCCAGCACCAGACACGGCGCCAGGACCATTGTGTACGGCAAGATCCACCGGTAGTCCGACCCGGTGATCGCCCGCGCCACATGTGGGATCACCAACCCGATGAACACGATCGGCCCGACCACCGCCGACACCGTCCCGGCCAGCAGCGTGACCGCGACAACCCCGCCGAGCCGGATCAGCCCGAGCCTGCGCCCCAACGAGGACGCCACGTCATCGCCCAGTGCGAGGCTGTTCAACGCGGGCGCCACCGACACCGCCAACGCCGCCCCGACCACCAGGAACGGCACCATCTGGGCGACCACCGCGGTGTCCTGCCCGGTCAGTGAACCGACCGCCCACGAGCGGTACACGTACAGCGCGTTCGGGTCGAGCAGCAGCACTCCGCTGGTCAGCGAGGTCAGCAGCGCCAGCATCGCCACCCCGGCCAGCGCCAGCTTCACCGGGGTCGCGCCGCCGCGGCCGTGGCTGCCCAGGGCGTAGACGACGACGCTGGCGATGGCGGCCCCGGCGAAGGCGAACCACACGTAGGAGTAGAACGACGACAGCCCGAACGCCGCGACCGCCACCGCCACGGCGAAGCCCGCGCCCGCGCTGACGCCGAGGATGCCCGGGTCCGCCAGCGGGTTGCGGGTCAGGCCCTGGATGAGCGCGCCGGACAGTCCCAGTGCCGCGCCCGCGAACAGGCCCAGCAGGGTTCGCGGCAGCCGCAGCCCGCGCACGATGGCTTCCGTCTCACCGCCGTGCGGGTCGAACAGGACGCTGAACACCTCGCCGAACGGGATGGTCTTGCTCCCGATCGCCAGCGACGCGACGCACAGTCCCGCGAGCAGGAGGGTGGCCAGGAGCAGGATCACCGGACGGGTGCCGCGACGGACGCCGGTGGTCACGGTGCGAACGGTCTGATCCACAGGGCTCCCGTCCGGTCCGCGTCGTGTTAGGTTAGCCATACTTTAGTAGAAGGCCGCGCGGGCTTACTAGGCCGTCCGCGCTCCGCCAAGCAGCTTCGCCCAATGCGCGGCCGTCGGGTTCTCGGCGAGCTCCACGAACGGCACCTCGACGCCATGGCGCTGCCAGCGGCTGGCCAGGCCCATCAGCTTGATCGAGTCGACGCCCAGCATGAGCAGGTTGTCCTCGGGGCCGACCCGGTCCACGTCGATGGCCAGCATTTCCGCGACCGACGCGCGGATTCCGTCCACGGTCAGCTCATCCGGGGTCGTCATGGCTTTCTCCTTGCTGGTGGGGGTGTTCAGGTGTCTGATCACGGTGTCGATCACCTGGGCGCGGTGCGGCTCCAGGTAGAAGTGCCCGCCGGGGAACACTTCCAGGCCGAACCCGGCGTCGGTGGCCTCGGCCCAGTCCGCTGCCTGCGCAACCGTCATCCGCGGGTCGTCGGCACCCGCGAGCGCGAGGATCGGGATGGGCAGCGGGTCGGCGGGCGCCGGACGGTACGTCTCGATCAGCCGGAAGTCGTTGCGGACCATGGGAAGCACGAGTTGGCGCAGCTCCGGCTGGTCGAGCACGGCGATGCCCGAACCGCGCAGTGTCGCCAGTTCCCCGACGATCCCGTCGTCGTCGCGCAGGTACACCTCGGTCCGGGTGGCCCGCTGGTGCGACGGTGACGGCCGGGCGGAGACGAACAGCCGTTCCACCGCGGCCCCGCGGCCCAGCAGCCGGCGAGTGACCTCGTAGCCGACGGCCGCGCCCATGCTGTGCCCGAACACCGCCGTCGGCAGGTCGAGCACCGGTGCCAGCGCGTCGGCGATCAGGTCGGCCAGGGTGTCCATTTCGGGCACGCACGGCTCGGTGAAGCGGTCCTCACGCCCCGGGTACTGCACGGCCCACAGCTCGACGTCGGCGGGCAGCGTGTCCACCCATTGGCGGTAGAAGCCGGCGCCACCCGCCGCGTGCGGGAGGCAGATCAGCCGCCGGGTCGCGTACGGCCTCGGTCTGTAGCAGCGGATCCAGTCGCCGCGGAAGATCGTCATCGGCGCATCAGCTCCGCCTCGACGTCCTCCTCGGGCATCCGCGAGATCTCCAGGTACAGCTCGGCGACCTGCTCGATCCGGCCCGGCTGTTCCTGGTCGGCGGCCATCGCGGCGGCGAGCTGGCGCACGGTCACCGTGGACAGCACCGACAGCAGGCCGAGGCCCGGTGTGTCCAGGGCCTCGCGCAGCCGGGCGACGATGCGGGTGGCGAGCAGCGAATCCCCGCCCAGGGCGAAGAAGTCGTCGGTGACACCCACCCGCTCGACTTCCAGGACGTCGGCCCACACCTCGGCGATGACCTCTTCGAGCGGGCTCACGTCGCCATCGACCACGGCGTCCACCGGCTCCGCGGCGGCTGACGCGAGCCCGGTCCGGTCGATCTTTCCGTTGCGGGTCAACGGGAACCGGTCGTGCACGGTCACCGTCGCGGGCACCATGTGCGCGGGGAGCCGCGCCGACAGTGCGCGGCGGATCTCCTCGGGGTCGAGCGACTCGCCGACGACGTGGCCGGCGAGCGCGCGGTACCCGGGCCGGTCCGCGTGCGGCACGGCGGTGACGACGGCGTCACGCACGCCGGGGACCGCCGCCAGGGCGGCCTCGATCTCCCCGAGTTCGATGCGCTGCCCGCGGATCTTCACCTGGCTGTCGCCGCGCCCGGCGAACTCGATGACCCCGCCCGGCAGCAGCCGCCCGCGGTCGCCGGTGCGGTAGAGCCGTTCCCCGTCGTGCTCCACAAAGGACTGCGCGGTGCGGTCCGGGTCGCCGAGATAGCCCCGGGCCACGCCCGGGCCGGCGCAGTACAGCTCACCGGCCACGCCCGCGGGCCGAGTGCGACGCCACGGGTCGAGGATGTGGTAGCGCGTGTTCGCGATCGGCGCGCCGTACGGGACGCTGCGCCAGGATTCGTCGAACTCCTCGACCGGGTGCCAGATGTTCCACAGCGTCGTCTCGGTCGGCCCGCCCATCGACACCAGCCGCAGGCTCGCCGACACCTCGGCGGCCAGTCGCAGCGGAATCCAGTCGCCGCCGAGGAAAGCCAGCCGCAGCGACGACGGCACCGGGCCGGTCTCCAGGAGCATCTCCATCATGGCGGGCACCGAGTTCCACAGGGTGACGCCGTGTTCGGCGATCAGGTCGGCCCAGTGCTCGGCGTCGCGCGCGCGGACCGCGTCCGGGATAACGATCGCGCCACCCGCGCCCAGTACGCCGAAGACATCGAACGTCGACATGTCGTGGTGCAGCGCCGTCACGGCCAACGCGCGGTCGCCCGGCCCGATGCCGAACGTGTCGATGGTGTCGCGCAGGCAGTTGACCATGCCCGCGTGCTCGATCATCGCGCCCTTCGGCGTTCCGGTGGAGCCGGAGGTGAACAGCACATAGGCCAGGTCCGACGGGGTCTGGACGGCATCGAGCGGTGTGTCCGGCAGGTCGCCCGCGTCGTCGACGCACAGCACCTGACGTGCCCCAACATTGTCCACAAGGGACTCGTAGAGCCCGCTTCGTGTCAGCACCAGGGAAACACCGGCCGCGTCGAGCAGACTGGTGATCCGCGCGGGCGGCAGCGCCGGGTCGACCGGCAGGTAGGGCGAGCCCGCGAACAGCGAGCCGTAGGCCGCCACCACTTGCTCCCAGCCCTTGTCCAGCACGACCGCCACCGGGGTCTCGGTGCACGCGCCGTGCTCGCACAGCCAGTGGGCGACCTGCCGGGCGCGCGACCGCACCTCCCGGTAGGTCAGCGAGCAGGCGGAGGTGATCACGGCGACGTCGTCGGGCCGCTGCTCCACCTGGTCCAGGAAAAGCCGCTGCACCAACACCTCGGGCACCGGTCGCTCCGCGCCGGAGAGCGGAGCCGAAGCGGCGAGGGCGAAGTCGGTCGCAGACCAGCTGTCCGGGTCGGTGGCCAGTCGCGAAAGGAGCGCGCCGAACGCGGCGAACGCGTCGGCGATCAGGCCCGCCGGGAAGATCTCGTCGACGCTGTCCCAGTTGTAGGTCATCGCGCCGGAGGGGGACTCCTCGATCTGCACGTCGAGGTACACCTGCGGGGTCTGCGAGATCGCGAACACCCGCTCGATCCGACCGCCGAGCAGGGGAGCGGGCCCGGCGTCGAAGCCGAGGGTGCTGGTCAGCACCACGGGCATGGCCGCGCCGCGCAGCCCGCCGCGAACCCGGCTCAGCTCGCGCAGCACCTGCACGCCGCTGACCTGCTGGTGCGCGAGGTCGGTCCACAGCCGGCGCTGCACGGCCTTGGCCCGCTGGGTGAACGGAGCCGAACCGTCGTGCTCGACGGCCAGCAGCGAGAAGGAGGCGAACTCACCGAGGATCTCGTTGGCCTGCGGGTGCAGCGGCAGGCGGTTCATCCGCGGCACGTTGATGGTGAAGCGCGGCTCCTCGGACCACACCGCGAGCACCTCGGCGAACGTGGCGAGCACGAGCGCGGTCGGGGTGAGCCCGGCCTGCCCGGCCAGCGCCTTGAGGGCGCGCCACGGCTCGGCGTCGAGCGTGCCCGCGCGGCTGGTCCAGCGCGGATGGGAGATGCTCTTGGGGTCGGTGCCGATCGGCAGCCGCGGCGACTCCGGCAGGTCCTCGACCCGGCCGCGCCAGTACTCCTCGGCGCGGCGGTAGGAGTCGGTGTCCTTCAGCGCCCGCTGGGTGTGCACGTAGTCGCGGAAGGTCAGGTCGAGCGGGTCGAGCCGCAGGTCCGGGTCGGCGTAGAACCGGGTCAGGTCGGCGACGAGCAGCTGCCAGCTCAGGTAGTCGAGGGTGAGCCCGTCGAAGCTGATGTGCACCCGGGCCCGCGCGTCGTCGAGCCTGCTGACGACGACACCGAACAGCGGGTACCGGTCGGCGGGCCGCACCTCGTGCGACATCCGGTCCCGCAGCGACGTCAGCCGCGCGGACACCTCGTCCTCGCCCAGTCCGCGCAGGTCGACGACCTCGGGCGCGAACGGCGGCACGTCGGAGAGGATCACCTGCTGCTCGCGCTCGGGCAGCAGGACCGCGCGCAGCATGTCGTGCCGCTCGACGACCCGCTGCCAGGCACGGGTGAACCGGTCCAGGTCGAGTTCGCCCTCGTACTCGTAGTACGCGTGGGTTGACACGTTGCCCAGCTCGAACTCACCGGTCCGGCCGACGAGGTAGGCGTGCTGCTGGTCGGTGACGGGGAACGGCTCGAACCGCGCGTTCGGCGCGGGCTCGACCGTCGGGAATGCCTCAAACACCTGCTGCTGCTCCGTTTTCCTGTGCCGCGCTGCCGAGCATGAACTCGCCGACGGCGCCCTCGGTGAAGTAGTCCCGGCCGGTCGCCGCGGTGAACACGTCCGCGTGGCCGCCGCCGATCGCGCACGCGGCCAGGCCCATGGCCGTGGCGACGGAGTACATGACGTGGTACAGCACGCCGACGTCCTTCAGGATCGCCGCGTAGCCCATCGCCTCGTACTTCCACAGCAGCCTGCCGAAGCGGGCGGCGACGACGAAGACCACCTGCGGGTCCTTGGCGCCGGCGGCCAGTTCGGCCGCCATGATCAGCGTCTTGGTCGCGTCGTTCTCGCCGCACACCGGCTGAAGCCGGTGGGTGTGCCCGTCGTAGTGGTACATCCCGGACTCCAGGCCGTCGACCCGCCGGATGACCGGGTAGATCTCCAGCTCGTGCAACGCGCCGCCGGAGGGGTACGGGCGGTCGACGTGCTCGATGCCGTCGAGCAGGTTGGTGCCGCGCACTCGCATGCAGCGGAACAGGAACTCGCCGAGTTGGTCGACCGTCAGCGGGTTGCTGTCGTCGTGCTCGCGGATCGAGCGCCGGTCTTCGAGCACGGTGGTCAGGCTGGGATCGTCGCGGCGCAACGCGTCCAGGTCCGGCCGGAACAGGTCGATCGGCGTGCCCGGGTAGGGCTCGGGGCGCGCGGGCAGCGGGCGGAACGTGCCGTCGGCCCAGGCGGTGAGGCCCCACGACGCGTTGAAGCCACCGGCCTCGCCGAGCCTGCTTCGGTTGTGCAGCCACAGTTCGAACGGGCTCCACTGGCGCAGCCGCAGCTCGGTCTCCTCCTCCGCGCCGTACGCGACGACCAGCCGCGCCCGCCACAGGTCGGCGATCAGCTGCTCGGTCGCCGCCGCGGGCAGGACCTCCGGCAGCGCCGAGAACCGCAGCGGCGTGGACAGCGCACCGATGACAGTCAGCACGGCCGGGTCGTGCACCCGCACGTCACACCACGCGCGCGGCGACTCGACGAGCAGGGCCGTGCCCTCGCGGTGGATGACCGCGAACCGGGACAGCACCAGTCCGGCGCCTTCCGGCAGCGGACCTGGGTCCTCGCCCCGGCGGGCCGGGTACAACGTGTAAAGCGGGCGCCCGTCGACCGACCGTTCGAGGGGCGTGTCCGCCAGTTCGGCGGTGTTCATTCGCCCATCGCCTCGATCAGGCTCTTGGGCCGCATGTCGGTCCAGTTCGCGCTGATGTGGTCCAGGCAGGCCTGCCGGGTTTCCGGGCCGAACGCGACCGTCCAGCCTGCGGGGACGTCGGCGAACTCGGGCCACAGCGAGTGCTGGCCCTCGTCGTTGACCAGCGCCAGGTACGTGCCGTCGGGGTTCTCGAACGGGTTGGTCACGTGTCGTTCCTTTCGATGGTGGTGGCTAGCAATTCGGGTGTCGGGTGGGCGAACAGGTGGGCGACCGGGACCGGTCTGCCGAATTCCTCGGTGACGCGGGTGCGCAGCGCGACGATCAGCAGCGAGTGCCCGCCCAGGGCGAAGAAGTCGTCGTCGACCGCGACCGACGGGACTTCCAGGACGTCGGCGAACAGTCCGCAGAGGATCTTCTCGGTGAGCGTGCGCGGTTCCCGGCCCACGGTGGTGGCGAGTTCCGGCGCGGGCAGCGCGGCCCGGTCGACCTTGCCGTGCGGGGTCAGCGGCAACGCGTCAAGCACGACGAACGCGGCCGGAACCATGTAGTCGGGCAGCCGCTCGCCGAGGTGTTCACGCAACCCCATCGGCGTGTCCACTGTGGACGAGACGACATGTGCGACCAGCTTGCCCGACATTTGGGTGACCACGGCCTGCGCGACGTCGGGGTGCGTGGCCAGGGCCGCGGCGATCTCGCCCAGCTCGACCCGGAAGCCACGCACCTTGACCTGCTCGTCGACCCGGCCCAGATAGTCGATCTTGCCGTTCTCGGTCCACCGCACCAGGTCCCCGGTGCGGTACATCCGCGACCCGGTCGGGCCGAACGGGTCGGCGACGAACCGCTCGGCGGTCAGACTCTCCCGGCGCAGGTAGCCGCGCGCCAGGCCCGCGCCGCCGAGGTACAGCTCGCCGGCGACACCCGGCGCGACCGGCCGCAGGGCCGCGTCGAGGACATACGCGCTGGTGTTCGCGGTCGGCGTGCCGACCAGCGGGGTGTCGCTGTCCGCCGCGCGCGCGGCGAGCGCGTCCACGGTTGTCTCCGTCGGGCCGTACAGGTTGTGGCACTCAGTGTTCCGCAGCGACCGCATCGTCCGCCAGAACGCGGGCGGCACGGCTTCGCCGCCGACACCGAGGGCCAGCAGCGGGCATTCGCCGGCACTGATCAGGCCCGCGTCGGCGAGCGCGACCGCCAGCGACGGGCTGACCTCGATGAAGTCGAGCCGCTCCGCGCGGACCTGCTCGGTCAGCATGGCCGGGTCGCGCAGCGTCTCCTCGGTGACGATGTGCAGGGCGTGCCCGTCGAGCAGCCACAGCTGCGGCTGCCAGGACGCGTCGAACGCGAACGACCAGGTGTGCCCGACCCGCAGCGTCCGCCCGCCCGCCGCGGCCACGGTCGGCTGGTAGAGCGTCTCCCGGTGGCTGTGGAACAGGTTGACCACGCTGGCATGCGTGACCACGACACCCTTGGGCACGCCGGTCGAGCCGGACGTGTAGATCACGTACGCCGGGTGCCGGCGATCGAGCCCGACCTCGGGCGCGGTGTCCGGGAAGCCTTCGAAGGTCTGTTCGTCGAGCAGCATCCGAGGCGTGTCACCGAGAATGTCGGCGACGGCCGCCATGCTGATCACCAGGTGCGGGTCGGCGTCGGCGATGGTGGCGGTGATCCGCGCGGCCGGGTAGGCCGGGTCGATCGGCAGGTACGCCCCGCCCGCCTTGAGCACCGCCAGCATCGCCACCACGAACTCGGGCGTCCGGGGGAGCAGCAGCGCGACGATCCGCTCCGGCCCGACCCCTTGGGCGACAAGGGCGTTGGCGAGCCGGTTGGCCGCCGCGTCCAGCTCGGCGAAGGTCAGCCCGGTGCCTCCGCACACCAGCGCGCTGCCGTGGGGGTCGCGGGCGACCGCGTCGGCGAACAGGCTGGGCAGCGTGGCCGCGGGCGGCACGTCGAGCGCGGTGTCGTTCCACGTCCGCAGCACCCGGTCGCGCTCGTCGTCGGTTAGCGGATCCACTGCGGCGACCCGGATCGACGGGTCGGCGAGCAGCCCGTCGAGGACCCGGAGGAACCGGTCGAGGACCCGCTGGGTGCCGTCGCGGTCGAAGCACTCGGGGTGGTATTCCAGGTGCAGGTCCAGCTCGGCGCCGGGCAGCACGGCCAGGGTCAGTGGGTAGTGCGTGGCGTCGATGCCCTCCGCGGCGGTGACCCGCAGGCCCGGCGCGGGTTCGATGCGGGTCTGCTCGTCGACCGGGAAGTTCTCGAACACCACCAGCGAGTCGAACAGCTGCCCGGAACCGGCGGCACGCTGGATGTCGGTCAGGCCCACGTGGTGGTGCGCCATGAGTGCGGCCTGCTCGTCGGCGATCCGGCCGAGCAGACCTGCGACGGTTTCGGCTGCCCGCAAGGCGATCCGCACCGGAACGGTGTTGATCATCAGTCCCACCATGGCCTCCGCGCCGGGCAGCTCGGCGGGCCTGCCGGACACGGTCTGGCCGAACACCACGTCGTCGCGCCCGGTGAGCTGGGCGAGCACGAGGCCCCAAGCGGCCTGCAGCACGGTGTTCTGGGTGACGCCGGTCGTCCGTGCCACCTCCGCGAGCCGCGCGGTCAGCGAAGCCGAGAGCCGCGTGCTGACCCGCGTCCGCTCGGTGGAGCCGCCACGCACGGTCTTGGCGACCAGACGGGTCGGCTGTTCGAGCCCGGCGAGCGCCTTGCGCCACGCTTCGCGGCCCGCGTCGGTGTCCTGCGCGTCGAGCCACGCCAGGTAGTCGCGGTACGGGGTGGGGGCGGGCATCGGCCCGCCTTGGTAGAGCCCGAACAGGTCCTGCGCGAGCAGCTGAGTGGACCAGCCGTCGAGCAGGACATGGTGGCAGGTGAACACGATCCGGTGCTGTTCGGAACCCAGGCGCAGCACCAGGAACCGCAGCAGCGGCGGCGCGGTGACGTCGAAGCGGCGGTCGCGCTCCCGCGCGGCGAGCCGGTTGGACTCGTCCTGCTGGGCCGCCGGGTCGAGGTGCGACAGGTCGATCTCGTGCCACGGCAGGTCGGCGGCGACCGGGACGACCTGCACGAGCTGACCGGCCTGATGGAAACCCGCGCGCAGGTTGGGATGCCGGGTCAGCAGCCCCTCGGCCGCGCCCCGCAGCCGGTCCAGGTCGAGCGGGCCCGCCAGGTCGATGAGGTCCTGCACGGTGTAGACGTCGATGGCGTCGGACTCGTCCGCGGCCATCGAGTGGAACAGCAGGCCCGCCTGCAGCGGCGTCACCGGCAGCACGTCCGCGGCCGGGCCGAGCGTGTCGAGTCGGTCCTGGGTCAGGGAGACGAGCGGGACATCCGACGGGGTCAGCGCACCGGCTTCGGTGTGCACCAGCGTGTCGAGCGCGGCGATCCACCTGTCGGCGAGGTCGGCCGCCTCGGCTTCGCTGAGCACGCCGGACGCCCAGGTCCAGTGCGCGAGCAGCTCCGGGCCGTCGGCCGTGTCGCGGACCGCGGCGTTGACCGCCAGCGCGTGTGACAGGGGCGCGGAGCCCGCGGACGCGCCGCCGAACAGCGCATCCGTGTCGGCGGGGGCGAACGGGCCGGTCTCCGCGCCACCGAGCCTGCCCAGGTAGTTGAACTCGACCTGCGGCTTGGCGAGGTCGGCCAGCGCGGGCGCGGTCTCCGGGTTCAGGTGGCGCAGCACGCCGTAGCTCAGGCCGTTGTGCGGCACCGCGCGCAGCGATTCCTTGACCTGACGGACAACCTGGCCCGGGTCGCCCGCCGCGTCGAGCCGGACCGGGTACTGGCTGGTGAACCAGCCGACAGACTGGGACAGGTCGACCGGCTCGGCGACGAACTCTTCCTCGCGGCCGTGCCCTTCGAGGTCGACCAGCAGCGACGACCGCCCGCCGGTGATCGCGAGCGCGGCGAGCAGCAGTTCGGAAACCGAGGCGCGGTAGCGGTTCGCGGTCTCGCCGAGGAGCTCAGCGGTGAGCGTTGCGGGCAAGGTCCGGGTGAGAAGACCGGCGGTGTCCAGGGTGTCGCGGGCGGGATCGAGCGGCCGCGAGCCGATCGGGTCCTCGGGCTGCGCAAGCGTTTGCCGCCAGTGCGGCAGATAGGCCAGCACGGCAGGCGCGCTCGCCTGCGTGTTGAGCAGCCGCGCCCAGCGGCGGAAGGACGTCGTCGGCTGCCGCACAGCCGTGCCATGTCCGCACGCGGCGGCCAGTTCCGGCACGAGGATGCGCCAGGACACCCCGTCGACGACGAGATGGTGGGCGAGCACGAGCAGCCTGCCGTCGCGCTCGGGTCCGCGGTCGAACCACATGAACCGGACCATCACGCCGTTCGCCGGAGCCAACAGCGCGGCCTGCTCCGCGGCGACCTTGGCGACCAGCGCGTCCAGGTCCGACCCGGTGGCGTCCACTCGCGACACCGCGGGCTGCACACCGCGCGGCGGGACGTCCATGGTCCACTGGCCGACGATGTCGCGGCGCAGCGTGGCGCGCAGCAGGTCGTGCCGGTCGAGCAGCGCGGTCGCTGCGGTGATCAGCGTGGACAGCGTCAGGTCGGCGGGCGTGTGCAGCACGACCGACTGGTGCACCTGGTCGATCGAGCCGGGCACAGCGAGCAGCGCGTGCATGATCGGGGTCAGCGGGACCGCGCCGATGCCCGCGTCGGGGTCCTCGGCGCGCTGTGTCTCCGGAGCGTCGGCCGAGCGGGCGACGGCGGCCAGCGCACGGGGCGTGCGCTGCCCGAAGACGTCGCGCGGCCGGATCAGCAGACCGGCGGCCCGGGCCCGGCTGACGACCTGGATGGACAGGATGCTGTCGCCGCCGAGGGTGAAGAAGTTGTCCTCCACGCACACCGCGGGCATGCCGAGGACTTCGGCGAACACCTCGCACAGGATCCGCTCGGCGTCGGTAGTCGGCTCGGCCAGCTCACGGGCGGTGAACTTCGGGTCGGGTAGCGCGGCGCTGTCGAGCTTCCCGTTGGCGGTCAACGGAAGCGCGTCGAGCACGACGAAGGTCGCCGGGACCATGTAGTCGGGCAGCCGCGCCGCGAGGTGCGCGCGCACCGTGTCGGTGTTGATGCCGGTGTCGACCGTCGCATTGGGGACGAGGTAGCCGACCAGCCGCGCGCCTCGGGCGACGACGGCGGATCGGGCGACGCTCGGATGGGCGTCGAGGGCGGCTTCGATCTCGCCGGGCTCGATGCGGAAACCGCGGATCTTGACCTGGTCGTCGGCCCGCCCGACGTAGTCGAGCATGCCGTTCTCGTCCCACCGGGCGAGGTCGCCGGTGCGGTACATGCGTTGTCCTGGTTGCCCGAACGGGTCGGCGACGAACCGCTGGGCGGTGTGCCCGGGAAGGTCGGCGTAGCCGCGGGCCAACGGCGCCCCGGCCAGGTACAACTCGCCGACCGTGCCCGGCGGGACCGGGCGCAGCCAGCCGTCGAGGACGTAGGCGCGGGTGTTCGTCAGCGGCCTTCCGACGACCGGGGTGTCCGCGTCGGCCAGTGCGCACGCCAGAGTGTCCACAGTGCACTCGGTCGGCCCGTAGTAGTTGTAGCCCACGGTGTCCGGCGCGTCGCGTACCTCGTTCCACAGCGCGGTTCTGGTCGCCTCGCCGCCGAGCATGAGCACTCGTGGCCGATGGCGGGTGTCGGTGAGCAGTCCGGCCGCGACGACTTCCTGGGCGAACGACGGGGTCAGGTCGAGCAGGTCGACCCGCTCGCTCGCGACATAGTCCACGAGAGCGCGCGGGTCGCGGCGGGTGTCGTCGTCGATCAGGTGTAACTCGTGGCCTGCTGCCAACGCCAGCAGGCCCTCCCACGACGTGTCGAATGACAGCGCGGCGGTCAGCGCGACCCGCAGCCGTCCGCCGACTTCGCCGGCGTGCGGGGAGAACAGGGTGCGGGCGTGGTCGCGGTAGAGGTTGGCCAGCGACCGGTGCTCGATCACCACGCCGCGCGGGGTCCCCGTGGAACCAGAGGTGTAGAGCAGGTACGCGGGGTTCGCCGGGTCGAGGGTGAGCGGGGGAGCGGAGTCGGGGTACTGGTGCGCGCGCGTCAGGGTGAGTTCGTTCAGCACGAACGCCGGGCGGGCCGTGCCGAGCAGGAAGCTGATGCGCTCGGTGGGCAGGCCGGGGTCGATCGGCACGTACGCGCCACCCGCCTTGTGCACCGCGAGCAGTGCGACGATGAGATCCGCCGAGCGCGGCAGCAGCAGGGCGACCAGCTTCTCGGGTCCGACACCGGCTTCCACCAGCAGGTTCGCCAACTGGTTGGCCCGCCGGTCGACCTCGGCGAAGGTCCAGCGGACCGGTCCGGCCACCAGCGCGGTCGCCGTCGGGGTGCGGTGCGCCTGGTCGGCGAAGAGCTCCGGCAGCAGTGGACCGGCGGTGTCGCCTGCGGTGTCGTTCCACTCCTCCAGGAGCAGGTGCCGCTCGTTCGCGCCGAGGGCGTCGAGTCGGCTGACCGGCTGGTCCGGGTCGGCCAGGAGGGCGTCGACGAACCGCTCCAGCCGCCTGGCGATGGCGTGGACCTCGGGTTCGGCGCACACGTCGGGGCGGTAGCCGAGGTCGAAGCGCAGTCGCTCGCCGGGCAGGACGGTGAGGGTGAGCGGGTAGTGCGTGGCGTCGCCGCCCGCGACGTCGACCAGCTTCAGGCCGGGTGCGGGCTCGAACACGCCGTCAGCGTCGAACGGGTAGTTCTCGAAGACGGCGAGGGTGTCGAACAGGTCCCCGCCGCCGGCGAGCTTCTGGATGGCTGAGAGGCCTAAGTGCTGGTGTGCCAACAGGTCCGCCTGCTCGCCCTGCACCCGGGTGAGCAGGTCGGCGAACGTCTCGTCCGGGCGCAGCCGCAGCCGCACGGGGACGGTGTTGATGAACAAGCCGATCATCGACTCGACGCCGGGGAGGTCGTGCGGGCGGCCGGACACGGTGGTGCCGAAGACGATGTCGTCGCGGCCGGTCAGGGTGTTGAGCAGCAACCCCCACGCCCCGGCGACGACCGTGTTCAGGGTCAGGCCCCGAACTCGGGCGAACGCGGTCAGCCCGGCCGTGCGCTCCGCCGACAGCTCGACCTTGAGCGTGCGTGGGGCGACCGCGATCGGACCCGCCTCCGGGGCGACCCGCGTCGGGCCGTCCAGGCCCGCCATCGCGTTGCGCCAAGCCGACTCGGCGGCGCCCTGGTCCTGGCGGGTGAGCCAGGCCAGGTAGTCCCGGTATGGCGTCGCCGCGGGCAGCGGGGTCCCGGCGTAGAGGGCGAACAGCTCGGAGACGAGCAGCGGCATGGACCAGCCGTCGAGCACGATGTGGTGATTGGTGATCACCAGTCGGTGCCGGTCCGGGGCCTCGGCGAGCAGGGCGAAGCGGATCAGCTTCGGCTGTCCGAGGTCGAACGGCTCACCGCTCTCCTCCGCCGCCACTCGGGCGACGGTGGCTTCCCGTTCGGCGGCGGTTCCGGTCAGGTTCTCCTCGCGCCACACGGGTTCGGCCGAGTGCGGGATGAGGGAGACCGGGGTTCCGTTGGCCCGGTAGCGGAACGCGGCACGCAGGTTCGGGTGCCGCGTCAGCAGTGCCTGAGCGGCATCCCGCAGCGCCTTGCCGTCGAGGGCGCCGTCGAGGGTCAGGATCGTCTGGACGACGTAGACGTCCGACCCCGGCTCCTCCAGCTGGGACTGGACGAGCAGCCCTTCCTGCAGCGGCGAGAGCGGCAGGATGTCCGCAAGACCCGATTTATTCGTGGTGCTCAAAGGAAATCCGCCTCGAACTCGTCGATCTCGTCCTGGCTCAACGAGACCAGGGTCAGGTCGGCCGGGGTGTGCCCGCCCGCGTCCGGTGCGTCGGCGTGGGCCGCCAACGCCTCCAGGTAGCCGAACCAGCGTTCGGCGAACCGGGCCACGACCGCCTCCGACACCACCGCGGCAGGCCACGACCAGGTGGCCGACAGCACCGGCCCGTCGGCTTGGTCGAGCGTGACCACGTTGAGCTCCACCGGATACGCCACGCCCGCGCGGTCGTCGACCCCGGCGGGCAGCGGGCGCAGGTCGACGGCCCAGTCCGCGGTCGGCGCCGGATCGGCGGCGAGCCTGCCGAGGTAGTTGAACAGCAGCTGGGGCTTGGGCAGCTCCGCGAGGTACGCGGCTGTGTCCGGGTTGAGGTAGCGCAGCCTGCCGAACCCGGTGGTGTCCTCGGGCAGCTCGGCGAGCCGCTGCTTGACCCGCTTGATCGCCTCGCCCGCGGCCCGCCCGCCGACGGCGGCGTTGGGCAGGTCGATCCCGGACACGTCGAGGCGGGCCGGGTAGACGCTGGTGAACCAGCCGACCGTGCGGGACAGGTCGAGCCGGTCGTCGTCGCGGCCGTGGCCTTCGAGGTCGACCAGGAACTCCGTGTGGCCCAGGCAATCGGCCAGCGCGAGACCGAGCCCGGTGAGCAGGATCTCGGTCACTCCGGTGTGGAACAGCTCCGGCAGCCGGGTCAGCAGCGCCGTTGTCGGCTCGGTCGCCAGCCGCAGCGTCAACCGCTCCACTGTGGACGCGGTGTCGACGGCGGGGTCGAGCGGCCGGTCGGCCAGGGTGGGCGTCGGGCCGTCGAGGACCGCGGCCCAGGCCGCGAGATCGGCGGGACGCGTCGCCTCCTGGTGGGAGCGCTCGGCCCAGCGGCGCACCGACGTGCCCACCTCGGGCAGCTTCGCGCCGCGCCAGGCGTCGACCAGGTCGGGCTGAAGGACCCGCCAGGACACGCCGTCCACCACGAGGTGGTGGATGACCAGCAGCAGCCTGCCCCGGGGGCCGGGTCCGGCGTCGAACCAGACCGCCTGGACCATGACGCCCTCGGTCGGGCGCAGCCTGCCGATCGCCGCCGCGGTTTCGGCCTCGATCAGCGCGGTCGTCGCGATCTCGTCCATAGTGGACACGTCGACTCGAGTCAGGATCTCCTCGGCGACAACCGATCCGGGTTCGTCGATGTCGAGCGACCAGTCGGTGTCGAGTCGGGCCCGCAGCGCGTCGTGCCCGTCCAGGACCGCTTGCAGCGCCGTGCGGAGCCCGGCTTCGTCGAGGTCGTCTGGCGTGCGCAGCAGCAGCGACTGGCTGAACTTCTCGATCGGGCCGCCGCGCTCACGCAGCCACAGCGCCACCGGAGTCGCGGGCACCCGGCCGACGCCGTACCCGGCGGGTTCGGTGTAGCGGTCGGCGCTGTCCACCACCGAGGCGGACTGGGCCAGCGCTGCCGGGGTCTGGTGGGCGAACACGTCGCGCGGGGTGATGCCCAGGCCCGCGGCCCTGGCCCGGCTCACCAGCTGGATCGACAGGATGCTGTCGCCGCCGAGGCCGAAGAACCCGTCGTGCGCGCCCACCTTGGGCAGGCCGAGCAAGTCGGCGAACAGCTCGCAGAGCAACTGCTCGCGCGGTGTCTCGGCTTCGTCATCCCCGGTCTGGGCGGCGAAGTCGGGTGCGGGCAGCTTCGCCCGGTCGAGCTTGCCGCTGGGGCTGATCGGCAGCGCGTCGAGAGCGACGAACGCGGCGGGCACCATGTGCTCGGGCAGCAGCCGCGCCGCGTGTTCGCGCAGGCCCGCGGTCTCGCCGACGACATAGCCGATGAGCCGGTCGTCGCGCACGACGACCGCGGACTGGCTGATGCCGGGGTGCCCGAGCAGGGCCTGCTCGATCTCGCCGAGCTCGATGCGGAAGCCGCGCAGCTTGACCTGGCTGTCGACCCGGCCGAGGTACTCGACGGCGCCATCGCGGTTCCAGCGGGCCAGGTCGCCGGTGCGGTACATCCGCGATCCCGGTTCCCCGAACGGATCCGGCACGAACCGCGCCGCGGTCAGCCCGGGCCTGCCCAGGTAGCCGCGGGCCAGCTGGACGCCGGTCAGGTACAGCTCACCGGCGACTCCCGGTGCGACCGGGCGTAGTCCTGAGTCGAGGATGCGCAGTCCGGTGTTCCAGACCGGCCTGCCGATCGGGACCACAGCAGACGGCACGGTGCACGCCCACGCCGTCACATCGACCGCGGCTTCGGTTGGCCCGTAGAGGTTGTGCAGGCCGGCGCTGGGCAGGACTTCCGCGCAGAGCGCCACCGCGTCGGCGGGCAGTGCCTCGCCGCTGCACACGACCCGGGCCAGCGACGAGCAGTCCGCCGCAGTCGGCTCGGCCAGGAACGCGCGCAGCATCGTGGGGACGAAGTGGACGGTCGTGACGCCCTCGGACTGGATGAGTCCGGCGAGGTATTCCGGGTCCTTGTGGCCCTCGGGCGCGGCGACCACCAGCGTCGCACCGGTCAGCAGCGGCCAGAAGAACTCCCACACGGACACGTCGAAGCTCGACGGCGTCTTCTGCAGGACCCGGTCGGACTCGGTCAGCTGATAGGTGTCCTGCATCCAGAGCAGCCGGTTGACGATGGCGGCGTGGGAGACCACGACCCCCTTCGGCCTGCCGGTCGAGCCGGAGGTGTAGATCAGGTACGCGGCGCACCTGGGGTCCACCGCCACGGCAGGCGCACTGTCCGGGTAGGACTGCACGGACCCGACGATGTCGGCGTCGTCGAGCACCACGGGGGCGTCGACCTCGGGCAGGACGTGCGCGAGGTCGGCCGTGGTGATCACGACGGCCGGGTCGGCGTCGGCGAGCATGTACGCGATCCGGTCGGCCGGGTAGTCCGGGTCGATCGGCAGGTACGCGCCACCCGCCTTGTGCACCGCGTACAGCGCGACGATCAGCTCCACCGACCGGGGAACCGCGACCGCGACGACCCGCTCCGGGCCGACACCTCGCTCGATCAGCAGGTGCGCCAAGCGGTTCGCCGCCGCGTCCACGTCGGCGTAGCTCACGCGCCTGCCCTCGAACACCGCGGCGGTGGCGTCCGGGGTGCGCGCCGCCTGAGCCGCGAAGAGCTCCGGCAGGGTCGTCGCGGGCACCGGGTGGGCGGTGTCGTTCAACCCGTCCACCACGGCGTGCCGCTCGTCGGCGGTCAGGATGTCCGCGCCGCCGATGCGGGTCGCGGGGTCGCGCACCAGGTCGGTGAGCAGCCGGACGTAGCGGTCGGCGATGGCCTCGGCGGTGTCCCGGTCGAACAGGTCGGTGCTGTATTCGACGAAGCCCTCGATGGCCTCGCCCGCCAGCCCCTCGACCACGGTGACGGTCAGGTCCATCTTCGCGACACCGCTGTCGACCACGACCGGTCGCGCGTCGACCCCGGTCAGCTGGGGACTCGCCGCGGCGGCGTCGTTGTGCACCAGCATGACCTGGAACAGCGGGTGCCGGGCCTGCGAGCGCCGCGGGCTGAGCAGCTCCACGAGCCGCTCGAACGGCAGGTCCGCGTGGTCGAACGCGGCGAGGTCGGCGGCCCGGACCCGGCCGAGCAACTCGGTGAACGTCGGATCGCCGGAGGTGTCGGCACGCAGAACCAGAGTGTTGACGAAGAACCCGACCAGGTCCCGCAGCGCCTCGTCGGTGCGACCGGCGACCGGGGTGCCGATCGGCAGGTCGGTGCCCGCGCCCAGGCGGGTCAGCAGGGCGGCGAGACCGGCGTGCAAGACCATGAACGGGCTGACCCCGGTGGCCTTCGCCAGCGCCCGCACCGCGCGGGCGGCGTCGGTGTCGAGCCGGAACTCGATCAGGTCACCTTCATGGCTCGCCACCGCGGGCCGTGGCCGGTCGGTGGGCAGCGCCAGTTCGGTCGGCGCGTCGGCCAGGGTGTCGGTCCAAAAGGCGGTCTGCCGGGACTGCTCGCTGCGCGGGTCATCGGCGTCGCCGAGCAGTTCCCGCTGCCACAGCGCGTAATCGGTGTACCCGACCGGCAGCGGTATCCACTCAGGATCGTGTCCGGCGAGGCGGGCGGCGTAGGCCACGGACAGGTCGCGGGTCAGCACCTCGATCGACGCACCGTCTCCCGCGATGTGGTGCACCAGCAGCAGCAGTACGTGGTCGTCGGCGCCCAGGGTGAACAGGCTCGCCCGCAGCGGAATCTCCGCGGCCAGGTCGAACGGCCTGCGCGCCGCCGAAGTCAGCATCGCGTCCACAGTGGACTCGGTGGATTCGACGGAGTCGGCGCCGGCGGTAGTGTCAATGAGATCGAGGGCGGGTCGGACGGAGGTCAGCACGACGCGTTCCGCGTGGCCGCCGGACTCACCGAACAGGGTGCGCAGCACCTCGTGCCGTTCGGCGACGTCGGCCAGCGCGGACCGAAGCGCGCCGACGTCGAGCGGGCCGGAGAGCCGGAACGCGGCGGCGATGTTGTAGGTCGGGCTGGGGCCTTCGAGCTGGTGCAGGAACCACTGCCGCTGCTGGGCGAACGACAGCGGGGCCAAGCCTTCGCCGCGCGCGACCAGCGGCGGCCGGACAGCACCCCCGGTGACCTCGGCGAGCTGGGCGACGGTCGGTGTCTCGAACAGCGTCCGCAGTGGCAGTTCCGTGCCCAGGGCGGCGCGAACCCGGCTCACAAGCTTCGTGGCGAGCAGCGAATGGCCGCCCAGGGCGAAGAAGTCGTCGTCGATCCCGACCCGCTCGACCCCGAGCACGTCGGCGAACGCCTCGCACAGCACCTCTTCGCGCGGCGAGCGCGGGCCGCGTCCGGCAGGCACCGAGTAGTCGGGGGCGGGCAGGGCACCACGGTCGATCTTGCCGTTGGGCAGTGTCGGCAGTTTGTCCAGCACCACGAACGCGGCGGGCACCATGTAGTCCGGCAGCACCGCGCCGAGGTGCCTGCGCAGGTGCGAGGCCTCCGGCGTGGAGCCGGGCTCGGCCGAGAGGTACGCCACCAGTCGCTTGTCGCCGGGGCGGTCCTCGCGGGCGATGACCACGGCGGCGGCGACATCCGGGTGGCCGACCAGGACGGCGGCGATCTCGCCGGGCTCGATGCGGAACCCGCGGATCTTGACCTGGTCGTCGGCGCGGCCGAGGAAGTCGATGCGGCCGTCGGGGGTCCACCGCGCCAGGTCGCCCGTGCGGTACATCCGGGAACCGGGGGCACCAAACGGATTGGCCACGAACCGCTGCGAGGTCAGCGCGCCTTGGCCGTGGTAGCCGCGGGCGACACCGTGGCCCGCCAGGTAGAGCTCACCGACGGCGCCGACGGGCACCGGCCGCAGACCGACGTCGAGCACGTAGCCGAACATCCCGGGGTCGGGCCTGCCGATCGGCACCGACGCCGCCGCGGCGATCGCGTCGAGGTCGCACTCGCCGAGCGTCGCATTGACGGTGGTCTCCGTCGGCCCGTAGCAGTTGACCATCCGTCTGCCCGGCGCCCAGCGGCGCACCAACTCGGCCGACACGGCCTCGGTGCCCACCAGCAGGTGGATTCCGGTCGGCAGGTTGACGTCCTCGGGCAGCACGGACAGCACCGACGGCGGCAGGAACGTGTGGGTGACGTTGTGGTCGCGAATGTAGTCGGCCAGCGCGGGGCCGGGCACGCGCCGGTCGGCCGGGAACACGACCAGCCTTCCGCCGGAGAGCAGACCGACGACGAGTTCCCAGAACGCCAGGTCGAAGCTGGGGGAGGAGAACATCGTGACCGCGTGCTCGGGGCCGAAGCCGAGCCGGTCGCGCTGGGTGGCGACCAGCTTGGCGACACCCTCGTGCGGGACCACCACGCCCTTGGGGCGGCCCGTGGAGCCGGACGTGTAGATGACGTACGCGGCGTTGTCCGGGCCGAGCGGGCACGGCCGGTCGGCGTCGGTCACCTCGCGCGCGTCGGAACCGCTATCCGGTGCCACACAAGGCAAGGCCGCCAGCTCGGGCAGCCGTCCGGCGATGTCGGGGGTCGTGACCGCGCAGACCGGGTGGGCGTCGGCGACCATGTAGGACAGCCGGTCCGCCGGGTAGTCGGGGTCGAGCGCCAGGTACGCCGAGCCGGACTTGCCGACCGCGAGCAGCGCGATGATCAAGTCGAGCGACCGCGGCAGCGCGACGGCGACAATGCGCTCCGGGCCCGCGCCTTGGGCGAGCAGTTCGCGGGCCAGCCGGTTGGCGGCCGCGTCGAGTTCGGTGTAGCTCAGTGAGTCGTCCTCGAACTCCACGGCCGTCGCGTCGCCGCGCAGGCGGACCTGCTCGGCGAACAACGCGGGCAGCGTGGACGGTTCGGCGGACGGGCCGCCGTCGCCCCACTCGGAAAGGATCGTGGCGCGCTCGTCCTCGGCCAGGATGTCCACGGCGCCGATGCGGCGGTCGGGGGCGGCGAGCACCCCGGTGAGCAGCCGGACCAGCCGTTCGCCGAGGGTGCGCGCGGTGGCCGGGTCGAACAGGTCGGCCCGGTATTCGATGCCCGCGGCCAGCCCGTCGACACCGTCGGTCTCGGTGACCACGACGGTCAGGTCGAACTTGGCCGTGCCGGTGGTCACCAGCTCGACCGACGTGCCCAGGCCGTCCATCGACGGTCCGGCGCCGGAGCGGCGCTGGTAGCCCAGCGCGACCTGGAACAGCGGGTGCGCGGAGGTGGAGCGGACCGGGTTGAGCGTTTCCACGAGGTGCTCGAACGGGACGTCGGCGTGGTCGAACGCGGCCAGGTCGACCTCACGCACGCGGCGCAGCAGCTCGGTGAACGTCGGGTCGCCCGCGGTGTCCGTGCGCAGGACCACGGTGTTGACGAAGAACCCCACGGCGTCGCCGAGGGCCTCGTCCGGGCGGGCGGCGACCGGGGTGCCGATCGGGATGTCGGTGCCCGCGCCCAGTCGGGTCAGCAGCGCGGCGAAAGCGGCCTGCAGCACCATGAACGCGGTCGTGCCGGTCCGCTGGGCCAGTGCCCGCAGTTCGCGGTGCAGCTCCGGCGGCAGGTCGAAGGTGGCGAACCCGCCCGCGTTGCCCGCGACGGGCGGCCGGGGGCGGTCGGTGGGCAGCGGGAGCTGCTGCGGCAGTCCGGCCAGGGTCTTGGTCCAGTAGGCGCCTTGGCGGGAGACGACGCTGTGCGGGTCGTCGGACTCGCCGAGCAGCTCACGCTGCCAGAGTGTGTAGTCGGCGTACTGCACGGGAAGCGGATTCCACGCCGGGGCCTGGCCCGCGCGTCGCGCGTCGTACGCGGCGGCCAGGTCGCGGGTCAGCGGGTCCACCGACCACTCGTCACCGGCCACGTGGTGGGCCAGCAGAAGCAGGACGTGCTCGGTCGCGCCCAGGGTGAACAGGTGCGCCCGCAGGGGAAGTTCGGTGGTGAGGTCGAAGCGGTGTCGGACGGTCGCGGCCAGGTCGTCGTCGATCCGGTCGGCGTCGCTGACCGACGTGCCCAACGGGACCCGCGCCTGCTCGGCGGGGACGACCACCTGGCGCGGTTCACCATCCACTTCGGACAGCAGAGTGCGCAGACTTTCGTGCCGGGCGACGACATCGCTGATCGCGGCGGACAGCGCGTCGGTGTCCAATTCGCCGGTCAGGCGCAGCACCACTGGCAGGTTGTAGGTCGTGGCAGGCCCGTCCCACTGCTGCAGGAACCACAGCCGCCGCTGGGCGTGCGACAGTGGAATCCGGTCGCGCCGGACCGCGGGCCGCAGCGGGATCCGCCGGGTGCCGCCGTCGCCGAGGCGCTCCGCGAGCCGGGCGACGGTCGGGTCGTCGAAGACCTGCTTGATCGCCACCGGCATGCCCAGGGTGGCCTCGATCCGCAGGGCGAGCCTCGTGACCAGGAGGGAATGCCCGCCCATGGCGAAGAAGTCGTCGTCGATGCCGACCGAGTCGACGCCGAGGATCTCGGCGAACAGCCCGCACAGCACCTCTTCGCGCGGCGTGCGCGGCGGACGACCCGCGGCGGCCGTGGTCGGCTCGGGGGCGGGCAGCGCGGCCCGGTCGAGCTTTCCGTTGGGGGTGACCGGGAACTCGGTGAGGCTGACGAACGCCGACGGGACCATGTAGTCCGGCAGCCGGGACCGCAGGTGCTCACGCACCGCCTCGGTCGACACGTCGCCCCCCGACGGACTGTCCTCAGATTTGATGACGTACCCGACCAGGCGCTGCCTGTCCGGATGGGCCACCACGACCGAGCGCGCCACGCCGGGGCACCCGGCCAGCACGGTCTCGATCTCACCCAGTTCGATCCGGAACCCGCGAATCTTGACCTGGTGGTCGCCGCGGCCAAGGAAGTCCAGTTCGCCGGAGGCGGTCCACTTGGCGACGTCGCCGGTGCGGTAGAGCCTGCTGCCCGGCGCGCCGAACGGGTCGGCCACGAACCGCTCCGCCGTGAGATCCGGCCGCCCGCGGTAGCCGCGGGCCAAGCCGTCACCCGCGAGGTAAAGGTCGCCCGCCACGCCCATCGGCACCGGACGCAGGTGTGCGTCGAGGACGTAGACCTGGGTGTTCGCGATCGGCGCGCCGATCACCGGCGGACGGTCGCCCACCTTGGCGACAGTGGACCAGATGGTGGTCTCCGTCGGTCCGTAGAGGTTGGTGACGTCGGAGGCGACCCCGCGCATGCGGTCGGCCAGGTCGGTGGGCAGTGCCTCGCCGCCGACGAGCATCCGCAGGCCACGCAACGGCTTGCGGCTGGTGTCCACAAGGGACCGCCACAGCGATGGGGTGGCCTGCATGACGGTGGCGCCGCTGCTGGTGATGAGGTCACCGAGCACGCGCGGGTCCAGCACGGCCTCGCGCGGGGCGAGTTCCACGGCGGCGCCGCTGATCAGCGGCGCGTAGAGCTCCAGCGCGGCGATGTCGAACGACACGGTGGTGACGGCGAGCAGCCGCTGCCCTGGGCCGAAGGCGAACCTGCCGGTCATGTCGAGCAGGAAGTTGGTCAGCGCGCCGTGCGGGACGACGACGCCCTTGGGCTTGCCCGTGGAGCCGGAGGTGTAGATGACGTACGCCGGGTTGTCCGCCCGGACGGTGACGCCCGGGTCGGAGTCAAGGTACGCGGCGGTGTCGCGGATGGCGGTGAGGTCGTCGAGCACCAGGGCAGGCTCGGCGTCGGCGAGCATCGCGTCGATGCGGTGGCGCGGGAAGTCCGGGTCGATCGGCAGGTACGCGGCACCGGATTTGAGCACGGCCAGCAGCGCGACGACCAGGTCCACCGAGCGGGGCAGCGCCACCGCGACGAACCGCTCCGGCCCGGCGCCCTCGGCGATCAGCTTGTGCGCCAAGCGGTTCGCCAGCGAGTTGAGTTCCCGGTAGGTCAGGGACTCGCCGCCGCACGACACCGCCGTCGCCTTCGGCGTGCGGGTGGTCTGCTCGGCGACCAACTCGGCGACGGTTTTCGCTGGGACGGCCACGGCGGTGTCCTGGGTGAGCAGCCGTTCGGCCTCGGCCTCGGTGAGCAGTGGCAGTTCCGACACCACGCGGTCGGGATCGGCGAGCGCCGCGCGCAGCACGGTCTCGACGTGGCCCAGTAAGCGGTCCACAGTGGACTCGGCGAACAGCTCGGTGCGGTAGGTGACCTCCAGCACCGGGTCGTCGCCGAGAACGGCGGCCAGCGCGAGGTCGAACTGGGCTGTCCCGTTGAACACCGGGCGCTCACTGATCTCGATGCCCGGCAGCTCGAAGCCGCGCAGGATCGGTGTGCGCAGCGAGAACATCGTGTCGAACAGCACCGACCGGCCCGGTGTGCGCGGCGGGTGCAGGCGCTCCACCAGGGTGTGGAACGGGAGTTCCTGGTGCGGGTACGCTCCCGTGCACGTCTCGCGGACGCGGCGGAGCAGTTCGCGGAACGTCGGCTCGCCCGCGACATCGGTGCGCAGCGCGATCATGTTGCCGAAGTTGCCGATCAGGCCCGCCAGTTCCGGCCGGTCCCGGTTGACCACCGGGGAGCCGACGCAGATGTCCTCCGCGCCGCTGTATCGGTGCAGCACGGCGGTGTACGCGGCCAGCAGCAACATGAACGGGGTGACACCCTCGCGGCCGCACACGGCGGGCAACGCCTCGGCGAGGTCGGCGGGCAGCGGCCGACTCCGGCGGCCGCCGGACTCGGACTGCACTGCGGCACGGGGGAAGTCGGTCGGCAGGGCCAGCGGCTCTGGGGCGGGATCGAGCCTGCCGCGCCAGTACTCGAGTGCCTGGCCGTAGTCCCGCTTCTGCTCCCAGACGGAGTAGTCGGCGTAGGACAGCTTCAGCGGAGGCTGGTTGGTGCTTTCGGTGTAGCGCTCGGCCACCTCGCGCAGCAGCAGCATCCAACTGGAGTCGTCCCACGCGATGTGGTGGGCGACGAGCAGCAGGACGTGTTCCTGTGCGTCCATTCGGATCAGTGACATCCACAGTGGCGGTTCGGCCGTAAGGTCGAACGCGCGCGACCCGATGCCGCGGGCCAGATCGTCGATCATGGACTCGCGCTCCTGCGCGGGAAACGCGCCGCAGTCCATCAGCGCGACCGGTACCGGCTGGTCGTGGACGGTCTGGATCGGAGCGCCGTCCGCGTCGACCCCGTATGTCGTGCGCAGAACCTCGTGCCGGGCGATCGTCGCGGTCAGGGCGCGGTGGAACGCGGCGGTGTCGAGCGGACCGCGCAGCCGGATGCCGACGCAGAGGTTGTTGGCCGCGCTGTGCGGCTGCAGCTGCTGCATGAACCACATGCGCCGCTGCGCCGAGGACAGCGGTGCGGGTCCCGCGGCCTGCCCCGCGGTGATCGCCTCAGCGCGTCCGTCGGAGGAGAGTCCTTGTGCGGCAAGCCTTCGCCGCAGCAACTCCATCCGATGCGACGACGCTGCTGCCCCCGAAGCTGCCCCCGACTGTGCCCCCGACGCTGACCGCGCACCAGCCACGTGATGTCACGCCTCTCTGTTGACCCTCGACAGCAAGTTAGGTAAGTCTTACCTCAGTCATCGTGAGAGCCTAGGTGATCGAGTTTCGTTAGGCTAGCCTAACTTCTGATAGCCGGATCACGTCCAAAGAGGGGTCAACACTGATGCGCCTGGGGCAACTTGTCGTCGACGTGACGCCTGCCAGGGTCAGCCGAGATTTTCGACTCCTGTTGATCTGCCGGACCGTCGTGCTGCTCGGCGCGGGGTTCATCGCGGTGGCCGCGCCGGTCCAGGTCTACCGGCTCACCGAATCGTCGCTCCAGGTCGGACTGATCAGCCTGACCCTCGGGATGACCATGCTGCTCGGCTTCATCGCAGGCGGCGTGCTCGCCGACCGGATGGACCGGCGCAAGCTCATCCTGCTCAGCAGCGCGACCGTGGTGCTGGCGTTCAGCGCGTTCGCGATCAACGCGGCGGTTGCGTCCTCGCACGAACTGCTCTTCATTTACCTCATCGTGATCGTCGGTGCGGGTGTGGAGGGCATCGGCGAGACGGCGCTGTCCGCGGTCACCCCGGCGCTGGTCGCACCGGAACACCTCGCCGCGGGCAGCGGCTTGATCGTGGTGACCTCGCAGCTCGGCCTGATCGCCGGTCCCGCGCTCGGCGGCGTCATCATCGCGGGCGCCGGACTCCCCGGCACGTACGCGGCGGCGGCGGTGGCAATCCTGATCAGCACGGTCCTGCTCACCACGCTGCCCGCACTGCCTCCGGGGTCGGGCGAATCCACCGCGGATGGCGAGAAGGAAGGCGTCTTTGCCTCGATCGCCGAGGGGTTCCGCTTCGTCCGGCACAACAAGCTCATCCGCGGTGTGTTGATCATCGACTTGTGCGCCACCGGTTTCGGCGTTCCGCAGACACTCTTCCCGCAGTTGGTCGCCGAGGTGTTCCACGGCGGTCCCGAGATGATCGGCTTCCTGGCCGCCGCGCCCGCCGCCGGCGCGCTGCTGGCCTCGGTGAGTTCGGGATGGACCAGCCGGGTTCGGCGCAGCGGTCGCGCGCTGATCATCGCCGTCCTGCTGATGGGTGTGGCCTACATCGGCTTCGGCCTCAGTCCGCACCTCGTGCCCGCGATGGTGTTCCTGGCGATCATCGGCGGCGTCGACTCGGTGTCGGAGATCCTGCGTCGCGCACTGCTGATGCACAACACCCCGGACCACCTGCAGGGTCGGGTCAACAGTCTGTGGTTGGCGCAGGCGAGCACCAGCTATTCGTTGGGCAGCACCACTTCCGGGTTCGCCGCGGGCCTGTTCGGACCGGCCGTGGCGATCATCGGCGCCGGTGCGCTGTGCGTCAGCGGCGTCGCGGCGCTGGCGTCGACCTCACCGGAACTGCGCGACGCGACATTGGCCACTCAGGACTCTGATGGTGTGAGCGGGAGCACCGAGAAGGACCCTGGCGTAGAAGTTAGCTTAGGCTAAGCTCACCTTCGATTTTCGCTGATGGTTGATCCGCGATCGGAAGGACACCGATGAATTCCACCCGCCCCCGCCGAGCCGTCCGGCTCGCGGCCACGCTGCTGGCCGCCGCGCTCGTCGGCACCCTGGCCGCCTGTGCTTCGGCCGACAGCAGCAAACCGGCCGGCCAGGCATCCGAGGCCGCGACCGGCCCGTGGGAGTTCACCGACGACCGCGGCACCAAGGTGTCGCTGCCTTCCAAGCCCAAGCGCATCGTCGCCCAGGTGCACGCCGCCGCGGCCCTGTGGGACTTCGGCGTGAAGCCGGTCGGCGTGTTCGGCCCGCAGCGCAAGCCCGACGGCACCCCGGACCCGCAGGTCGGCAGCGTCGACCTGAACTCGGTCAAGTCCGTGGGCGCCGAGTTCGGCGAGTTCAACCTCGAGGAGTACACCAAGCTCCAGCCCGACCTGGTCGTGACGATCATGTACGGCCCGGCGCTCTGGTACGTCCCGGAAGAGGCGAAGCCGAAGATCGAGAAGCTGGCCCCGATCGTCGGCATCCGGCTCGACGGCAAGTCCGCGGCCGAGTCGATCAAGAAGTTCGGCGAGCTGGCGAAGTCGCTCGGCGCCGACCTCGACGCACCCGCGGTCAAGGAGGCCAAGGGCGAGTTCGACAAGGCCTCCGCGGACGTCACCGCGGCCGCCAAGGGGAACGCCGGCCTCAAGGTCGCCATGGTGATCGGCCAGCAGGAGGGCTACTGGGTCGCGGACCCGAAGTGGCACGGTGACGCCATCCTCTTCAAGGAACTCGGCGTCGACGCCGTCGCCCCCGGCAAGCCCGACCCGGCCTTCGGCTTCGAGATGCTGAGTTGGGAACAGGCCGGGCTCTATCCGGCCGACCTCGTCCTCGAAGACGCGCGCACGTTGGGCTTGACCCAGGCCGAGCTGTCGGCGAAGTTCCCCACCTGGAACGAGATCGCGGCGGTCAAGGCGAACCAGGTCGGCAACTGGCGCGCGGAGACCCCGTCGAGCTACAAGGAATACACCACGGTGCTCAAGGAGCTGGCCGAGAAGGTCAAGAGCTCGCGCTCCGACGTCGTCTCCTAGTCGAGACCGGGGGATATCGACGATGACCAGTGATCTCGGACCGGACCTGACCGAGTGGCCCGCGGACGTCGCCGAGGGCTACCGGCGGGACGGCTACTGGCGCGACCGCACGCTCGACGACCTGCTGCGGCAGTGGGCGGCGGACTACGCCGACCGCACCGCCGTGGTCGACGGCGACCGGCGCTGGACCTATGCCGAACTCGCGCGGAAGGTGGGCGGCCTGGCCGCCCGCCTGCACGGGCTCGGCATCGGCCGCGGCGACCGGGTCGTGGTGCAGCTGCCGAACAAGGCGGAGTTCGTCGTGCTGTGCTTCGCGCTGTTCCGGCTCGGCGCCCAGCCGGTGCTGGCACTGCCCGCGCACCGCGCCGGCGAGATCACCTATCTGTGCCAGACCAGCGACGCGGTCGCGTACGTGGTGGCCGACCGGCAAGCCGGATTCGACTACCGCGACCTCGCCCGCGAAGCCCTGCGCGCGGCGCCCGCGCTCAAGCACGTCCTGGTTGCGGGAGACCCGGCCGAGTTCGAGCCGCTGGAAACCGGTGCTGGGGAGGTGGGGGACCTCCCCAGCACCGGGCCCGCATCCGAGGTCGCGTTGTTCCTGCTTTCCGGCGGGACCACCGGGCTGCCGAAGCTGATTCCCCGCACGCACAACGATTACGCGTACAACATCGAGGCCAGCGCCCGGGTGTGCGGCTTCGACGAGAACACCGTCTATCTGGCCGCTTTGCCGGTCGCGCACAACTTCCCCTTCGGCTGCCCGGGCATGCTCGGCACGTTCTGCGTGGGCGGAACCGTCGTGCTGGCGCCGAGTCCGGCACCGCCGGACACGTTCCCGCTCATCGAGCGCGAGCGGGTCACCGTCACCGCGCTGGTGCCGCCGCTCGCGCTGCTGTGGATGGAGGCGGTGAAGTGGGCGGGCCGCGACCTGTCCAGCCTGCGGGTGCTCCAGGTGGGTGGCGCCAAGTTCAAGCCCGAAGCCGCCGCCCGGGTCCGGTCCACTTTGGACTGCCAGGTGCAGCAGGTGTTCGGCATGGCTGAGGGACTGCTCTGCTACACCGGCCTCGACGATCCCGACGAGGTCGTGGTGGGCACGCAGGGCCGCCCGATGTCGCCCGCCGACGAGATCCGCGTCGTCGATCCCGACGGCAACGAGGTCGCCCCCGGCGAACTGGGCGAGTTGCACACCCGAGGCCCCTACACGCTGCGGGGCTACTACCGGGCCGCCGCCTACAACACCCGCGCGTTCACCGCCGACGGCTTCTACCGAACCGGCGACTTGGTCCGGGTCACCGAGACCGGCCACCTCGTCGTCGAGGGACGCGTGAAGGACATCATCAACCGCGGCGGGGAGAAGATCTCCGCCGAGGAGGTGGAGAACCACCTCCTCGCCCACCCGGCCGTCCGCGACGCCGCCCTCGTCGGCATGCCCGACGACGTGCTCGGCGAACGGACCTGCGTCTACGTGCTGCCGCGCGGCGACGCGCCGACCCTGCCCGACCTGGTCGCCTTCCTGCGCTCGCGCGGTCTGGCCGACTACAAGCTGCCCGACCGGCTCGAAGTCGTCGACGCGTTCCCGGGAACCGGGGTCGGCAAGGTCAGCAAGAAGGACCTGATGGCCGACATCGCGGCCAAGCTGGCGGACGGCCGATGACCGCCGGTATTCACCCCGAACCCTTGGGAGTCACGGTGTCAACCGAAGCCCTGCTGCTCGACGAGCAGTTCACCGGCCGCCTGTCGTACCACGAGATCGAGGTCGACGCGCCCGGCGACCCGCTGCTGGTGAGCACCCGGTTGGTCGAGTCCGGCATCTCCGACACCCACGTCGTCTACGAGCGTCCCGGCGCCTGGGCGGTCGCCCTCGGCGCGCTGGCCGAGATCACCCTGACGCCGTCCGAGGCGGTCCTGGAGTTGGTCGACGGCCCCCGCACCTCGCTGCGCTGGACGGATTCCCCGGTCGACCGGGTCGCCGAACTCCTCGACCGGCTGGCGATCGACGGCTGGCGCGCCTACGGCTGGGCCGCGTTCGAACTGGCCTACGCCCACGCGGGCATGCCCGAGCTGATCCCGGACGACGAGACCCTGCTGCACCTGGTCGTGCCGCACACCGAGGTCCGCATCGCCGAGGGCCGCGCGCGCATTCGCAGCACCAGCACCGACCTCCTCGACAAGATCCGCGCGCTGCTCGTCACCCCCGCGCCCGTGCGCGACTACGAGCCCAGCCCGGTCGCCGTCGAGCACTCCAACGCCGACGCCTACCGAAAGTCCGTCGCGGCGGCGGTCGAGGACATCAAGGACCGCAGGCTGCAGAAGGTGATCCTGTCCCGCGTGGTGGAGGTCGACCACCCGGTGGACCTGGTCGGCACCTACGTCGTCGGCAGGCAGCGCAACACCCCGGCCCGCTCGTTCCTGATCAGCATGGGAGGCTTGCGCGCCACCGGTTTCAGCCCGGAGATCGTCGCCGAGGTGGACGAGGCCGGCTGGGTCACCACGCAGCCGCTGGCAGGCACCCGCGAACTGTCCATTCTGGACGCCGACAACACGGACCTGCGCGCGGACCTGTTGAGCGACACCAAGGAGATCTTCGAACACGCCATCTCGGTGAAGGTGTCGTGGGAGGAACTCACCGAACTGTGCGAACCGGGCAGCGTCGTGGTCGACGACTACATGGCGATCAAGGAGCGGGGAAGCGTGCAGCACCTGGCTTCCTCGGTGTCCGGACAGCTGGCGGCGGGGCGAAACCCGTGGCAGGCCTTCATCACCCTGTTCCCGGCGGTCACCGCGTCCGGCATCCCGAAGAAGGCCGCCTACCCGGTCATCCAGCGCCACGAGACCCACCCGCGCGGCCTGTACAGCGGAGCCGTGCTGACGGTCGACCAGTCCGGTGCCCTGGACGCGGCTTTGGTGCTGCGCACCATCTTCCAGCGTGCGGGGAAGACGTGGCTGCGCGCGGGCGCGGGCATCGTCGAACAGTCCCGCCCGGAACGGGAGCTGGAGGAGACGTGCGAAAAACTCCGCAGCGTCGCCCTCCACGTCGTCCGGCGCTAGGACCGGCGGTCACGACACCTTTCGCTGGGTGAAGCCACCCAGCGCGGCGATCCCGGAAGCACTCAGGAACACCCTACCGGTAGGGCGATCGACTTCGATCAGGCAGGCGCGGGTCAGCTCGTACAGCGCGACCAACTCGTGCCCGGGCTGGAACCGGCTCTCGCCCGCGGTCGCGAATCCGCCGGACACGCCGATGTTCCCGCGCCAAGTGATCTCGTGGTCGCGGACGGCGGCGAGCATCCGCAGGTGCATTGGTGTGAGGTTCATGGAGGACTCCGGTGGTCGTGTGAGCTGGACCACACAACTCTGACCCGTTCGGGTGTGTCTCCGCGTCCGCATAACCACGGATGCGGGTACGTAGGTCGCCGCCGATGGGAGACTGAAAACCGTGATCCTCGACGTCAGGCTGACCCGCGGCCGAATCCTCACGATGGACCCGAACCGCCCGGCCGCGAGCACTGTCGGCGTGTGGCGCGGGCGGATCGTCGGGCTCGACGACGACGTCGCCGACCTGCCCGCAAGGCGCACGGTCGATCTCGACGGGGCCACCGTGCTGCCCGGCTTCATCGACGCCCACACCCACCTGACCTGGGCGGGGCGGGCGCGGCGCACCATCGACGTGTCCGCCTGTCGCACAGCCGAACAGGTGCTCGACGCGTTGCGGGGTGCGGCGGGGGAGGGGTGGATCGAGGGGTCCGGTTACGACCGGCGGACGCTGGACCGGCCGGTGACGGCCGCCGACCTCGACACCGTCAGCGCCGACCGCGACGTCTACGTGCAGGATGCCTCCGGCCACGCGTGCGTGGTCAATTCCGCGGTGCTCAAGCAGCTGCCGGGCATCGTCAGCGACGGGTGGCTCACCGAGACCGACCAGTCCGCGGCCCGCGCCCTGCGGCTGCCGTACTCCCTCGACGAGATCTGCGAAGACCTCCACCACAGCGCCCGGCAGGTGCTCTCCGAGGGCATCACCACCTGCGCGGAGGCCGGTGTCGGCGCCGGGCTGCTCGCGGGCAGCCCCGTCGAGGTCGCCGCCTACCAGCGCGCGAACCTGCCCATCCGCGTGCAGCTGATGGTGTCGGCCGACGTCCTGCACCCGGTCGGCGCGCACGCCGACGACGGCATCACCCGGTCGATCGACCTGGGGCTGCGCAGCGGTTTCGGCGGTGACCGGCTCTCCATCGGCGCGCTCAAGGTGTGGACCGACGGCGGGATGATGGCGCGCACGGCGGCGCTGACCGAACCGTATGTGGGCACCGACAACACCGGTGTCCTCCTCGACGAGCGCGCCGCCATCCTCGACGGCCACGCGGCGGGCTGGCAGCTCGCCGTGCACGCCATCGGCGACCGGGCGGTCGACTTCGCGCTCGACACCATCGCCGAGGCCCAGTCACGTCATCCGCGGCCGGACGCGCGCCACCGCATCGAGCACTGCGGGCTCGTCCGCCCCGACCAGCTGTCCCGGATCGCCGAACTCGGCCTGGTGCCGGTGCTGCAGCCGACGTTCCTCTGGGCCTACGGCGACGACTACGCCACGATCATGGGCCCGGAACGCGCGCCCTGGATGTACCGGGGACGCTCGTTCCTCGACCACGGCATCACGATCGCGGGCAGCTCCGACCGGCCGGTCGCCGACGGCGCGCCGCTGCGCGCCATCGAGTTCATGGTCGAGCGCCAGTCGGTGGGCGGCGGGCACATCGGCCCCGGCGAGGAGATCACCGTCGACGACGCGCTCGCCGCGTACACCCTCGGCGGCGCGTACGCGTGCAGGCTGGAAGACGACCTGGGCAGCGTCACACCGGGCAAGCTGGCCGACTTCACGGTCCTGGCCGACGATCCCCGCACCGCCCCGCGGATCTCCGCCGTGGAAGTCGTCGCGACCGTCGTCGGCGGTGAGTTCGCCTACGGCTCGGGCGTCACCGCCTAGGGCAGCCGAGTGCGGCGTGCGGGGTGTTGCCGCAGGTGGCTCCTTCGGCGAACTGCGGGGCGACCAGGTAGACGAACTCGTAGAGCCGGTCCCGCGCGGGCCCGTCGAGCACGATCGACTCGCCGATGCGGATGCCGAAGCGCAGCAACAGGTCCTGATGCACGGGGAACACGGCGCCGTCGTTGTTCACCGGGTTGCCGAGCACCTCCAGCGCCCATGTGTCCCCGCCGATGAGCGCCGGGCGAAACCACGATGAGTAGCTTCGTGATCACTCGAACGGATCACTGGATGACCGGTTGGTGAGTCGTCTCCGGGCCGTCCGTACGGCAGAGTCGAGGCATGCGCATTCGATCTTCGCTCCGCGTCCTCGCGCTCGCCGCCGCAGGACTGTTCGCCGCGTCCGGTGTCGCCACGGCCGCACCGGCGGTAACCCATGCCCCGATTGAAGTCCGCTTCCTCGGGCACCACGTGGTCCCCCAGTTCCTGGAGTTCGAGGGCACCACCGTGGGCGGTCTGTCCGGGCTCGACCGTGATCCGCGCACCGGCGAGTGGGTGATGATCTGCGACGACCGGTCCGACCGGCAGCCCGCCCGATTCTACACCGCCGACATCGATCTCGACGGCGCTGGCGTGCACGGCGTGCGGTTCACCGGCACGAAACCCTTGCTGCGCCCCGACGGCGCGGTCTACCCGCCCGCTTCGACCGGGGATGGCACCACGGTGGACCCGGAGGACATCCGAATCGACCCGCTGACCGGCGATTACTGGTGGAGCCAGGAAGGCAACCGCCCCCGGTCGGTGCCGACACCCACCGACGCACTGATCCAGCCGTCCATCCAGCGGGCCGGCCGCGACGGGTCCTACCAGGGAAGCCTTCCGCTGCCCGAGAACTATGCGTTCAGCACCGAGCAGTGGGGCCCGCGGCGCAACCTCGCGCTGGAGGCCATCACGTTCAGCGCGGGCGGCGCGCTGCTGACCAGCGCGATGGAGTCGCCGCTGATGCAGGACGGACCGGTGCCCACACCCGAGAAGGGCGGGCTGTCGCGCGTCACCGTGCACACTCGCGGGGGCAAGGTGTTGTCGCAGTACGCCTACCCGCAGGAGCCGCTGTTCGCCGCACCGGTCCCGGCGGGCTCGTTCGCCGACTCGGGAATCCCGGAGATCCTGGCCCACCCCACCGACCCGCACCGCTACCTGGTGCTCGAACGCGGCTATGCCAACGGATTCGGCTACAACGTCAAACTGTTCGAAATGGACACCCGGCGGGCGACGGATGTCGAGGACGTGGAGTCGCTGGCCGGGGCGGACATCACGCCCGTGCGCAAGCGTCTTGTGCTGGACTTCGACGACCTTGCGCTGCCCCAGTTGGACAACTTCGAGGCGATGGCCTGGGGTCCGCGGCTGCCCACCGGCGAACGCACCCTGCTCGTCGTCAGCGACGACAACTTCTGGCCGGGCGAGGCCACCCGCTTCGTCGCGCTCGCGGTCCGCTGACCGTCCGTGCCCGGACTACTCGATTCGGCGAAAGGACGTAGAGATCGGGTGACTTGAGCTGCTTTCCCGGTGGGCAACCACGATCCTGGTCGCGAGGCGCAGATGAGGTCGATCGCCGGAGGGCTGGATCGTGGTTGTCACCGTTGTCGCGGTACTCCTCGCGCTTGTCGCGGGGTTGTTGGCCAACAGGTTCGTCCGTGACCGGGTGGTCGGCCCGGACGCGGAGGGCACCACGGTCCGCGACCTGCTGAGCCCACTGGAGACGCTGGCAGTCTTGGTGCTCGCGTTCGTGCTGGTCGCCGCGTCCGAGTCGTTCGGTGAGGCGGAGGACTCGGCCCGCGTCGAGGCGAACATGGTCGACCACCTCTTCGAAGTGGCCGAGTACGCGCCCGCCGCCAACCGGGAACGCATCCAGGCCGACGCAGTCTGCTACGCCCGCGCGGTCCGGTCACTGGAGTGGCCCGCGATGGCGGAGGGGAAGTCGTCGGCCGAGGCCAGCGTGTGGACAACGGATTTGCGGGCCGCCTTCAAGGAGATGGACACCGACAGCGCACCCTTCGAGATGCTCGTCGAGGCCGACAAGGAACGTTCGAGCGGCCGCCAGCAACGGCTTGCGGAGTCCACACCGGCGATCCCAGACGTCGTCTACTTGTTCATGCTGGTCACCCTGATGATTATGGTGGCGGCGTTCGCCTTCTCGTTGCCACGGCGCAGAAACCGTGCCGAGGTCGTCACCCTGACGGTGCTGACCGCCCTACTCACGTTGTCCCTGCTGCTCATCCGCGATGTCGACCGGCCGTTCGCCGGCGTGATCACGGTCAGCTCGGAACCGATGTCGCTCACCGCGGACGACATCACCGAGGACTTCGTGAAGGCGTACGGCCAGGAACGAATCCCCTGCGACGAAGAGGGCCGCAAGGTCGCGGCGGGGTGAAGGGTCACGACACGCTCCGTGGGAGATGAGAGCGACCTTCACCCGGCCGGGTGTTTGTCCCGGTGCCGGTGGGGGACTCACAGCGCGGTCCGCATTGGTGTGCGGTCCACTTGAGACATGACGAAACACGCCCCCATCACGCGCCTTCTCACCGCGCTCATGTTGTGTTGCGCCATGCTCGTGCCGACGACCGGGACCGCCGCGGCCACCCCGGCCGCACCCACCACCGCCGAGCACGACGCCACAGCGGACAAGGTGAAGGCAAAGGTCAACGCCAAACTCCTCGACACCAAGGTGAAGGTCAACACCGACGCCCGCATCGACGGCAAACTCGACCTGCCGACGAACAACGCCCGCTCACTGGAACTGATCGTCGTCCAGCGATTGGTGGCGGGTGCCTGGGTGGACGTCTCCACCGGATCGTGCAGGCCGAACTACAGCTTCCGCCTGACCGTGTCGTTCAGCATCGCGGCCACCTACACTCTTCGAGTGTTCTACCCGGAAACCGCCACGGCCACGGCCGCCGCATCGGGAACCTTCAACCTGACCGTCCTGGGCTGACACCAGTCCCGTCGAACCTGAACAAGCCCGCGGTGGCCCAGCCACCGCGGGCTTAAGGGCGGATACCAACCGGACAAGCAAGAACAGCCCGACCGCACCCCCACCACGGACGGGGTTGCCTAGCGGTCTTTGGCTTTTGATCCCTGGAGGCAACCCGAGTTCGGGGTGCCGTGGCTGCGTGCGTGGTCTTCGATCGCCGAAGCGGCCCCGCCTACACGGTGACCGCCGGAAAGTCTCGACTGGTCGGCGCCTCGTTCCCCAGCACGGGTGCCTGCGTCGACCTCTACGCCCCCGGTGCCGCCATCGTCTCCACGGTGATCACCGGTGGCACGGCCGCCCAACCGCCTGCTGTTCTCGAACAACCGCTAGAAACCGAACCGGGCGCCGCCGGATCGGCGGGGCCCGGTTCGTGTTCGACAGCTCAGCCCGCGGGCTGGGGGATGAAGCGCAGGTACGGCTTGACCTCGTCGACGTCGCCGAACTTCGCCTTGGCGTCCTCGGTGGACACGGTCGGCGGGACGATCACCCGGTCGCCTTCGCGCCAGTCCACCGGGGTCGCGACAGTGGCGCGGTCGGTGAGGCGCAGGGCGTCGAGGCAGCGCAGAATCTCGTCGAAGTTGCGGCCGACGCTCTTCGGGTAGGTGAGGGTGAGGCGGATCTTGTCGGCCGGGTCGATGATGAAGACCGACCGCACCGACGAGGTGTCGCCCGCGTTCGGGTGGATCATCCCGAAGAGGTTCGCGACCTTCTTGTCCGGGTCCGCCACGATCGGGTAATCGACGGTGGTCTTGTTGACCTCGTCGATGTCGGGAACCCACTTGTTGTGGTCCTCGACGGAGTCCACCGACAGCGCGATGGGCTTGGCGTCGCGGGCGGCCCACTCCTGCTTGAGCTGGGCGACGCGGCCCAGTTCGGTGGTGCAGACCGGCGTGAAGTCGGCCGGGTGGCTGAACAGCACGGCCCAGCTGCCGCTCTTCCAGGCGTGGAACTCGATCGCCCCGGCCGTGCTGTCGGCGGTGAAGTCAGGCGCGGTGTCACCCAATTGCAGGCTCACTGGCGGGCCTCCCATGATGTCCGGACATTTGCGCCGCGAGTCTAGGGAGATCTCAGCCCGGTGGCGATCGATCCCACCTGGTAGACGCCGCTGATGGGCGTGCTGCCCGGTCTCAGAGTTGGTCGGTGGGCCAGGCCGAGTAGCTGCGCAGGCCATAGAGCAGCGGAGAGCGCGGCTGCCGGTGTTGCACGCCGAACACCTCGCCGAACAGGACCAGGTGGTCGCCCATCTCGACGGTGCGGACCACCTGGCAGTCGGCGATGGCATGCGCGTCCGCCGTCAGGTGCGGGCCGGCGTAGCCGCGTTCCCACTGCACCCGGCCCGCAGGCAGATCAGCAACGTCGGGCCGCAGGGTCACGCTGCACACCGAGGAGCACGTCATGCCCCATGGGCGCCCGTCCGGGGCCAGCGCCGTCACCACCGTGACCCCGGTCGGGAAGGTGGCCATCAGCTCCCGAAACCCATCAGGGCCAGCGCGGGCGGCGGCCGCAGGGGCAGGCCGCCCAGGCCGATCAGCATCGCCTGGTACGAGTACGGCTCGAAGCCGTGGTAGTACGGGAAGATCGACTCCGGGTCCGGCAGCTTCGACTGCCACTGCTCGATCCGCTCGGCCAGGCCGTCGGGCAGCGGGCGGGTCTTGGTGTCCTTCCAGTACTGGTTGTCCTGCCGCTTGGCGGCGTAGTAGTGCAGCACCAGGAACTCCCGCACACCGTCCATCATCTTGCCGATGTGGCTGTTGTACGAGCGGCGCAGGCCTTCGTCCCAGTCGTCGCCCGGGAAGTGCTTGACGAGCTGCTCGATGCCGTTCTGGATGAAGAAGATGCCGGTGGACTCCAGCGGCTCGACGAACCCGGCGGACAGGCCGATGCCGACGCAGTTCTTCACCCAGG
>NZ_JBOHGC010000434.1:0-22398 GCF_050699995.1 Actinokineospora sp.
ACCAAGGGAGTGCCTTCCTCTCGAGAGAACTTTGGACCTTCGCAAGCCCAAGTTTCCCTTACAGGACAGGCACTTCCTCCATGCACAGATCAGTTTGAATCACATCGGATGACTGGTCGAGGCTAGGGCGGCCAGGACCAGGTTCGCGGCACCTCGTTGGCCCGACTGGTTTGGGTGGAACGGCGTGGTGGGCGCCGCGGGAAGCACCGGCTCCACCCACCGGTTCCATGGCAGCTGGCACACGTCGTGCCCGCGGACCCCGGTCAGGTCGACCGCTGTGGCGTGGTGCGCCGCGGCCTGGGCGGACAGCATCGCGTTGAGCTTGAGCTGGATCCCGTGCATATATGCGATGTCGCCGACCGCCATCGGGGTCAGTGGGAAACACCCGGTCGTGGGCGGCAGCACCGGCAGGTAGCCGACCACGACGATCTTCGCCCGAGGCGCGCGCGCCTGGATGCCGTCGAGCACCGCCGCGATCTTCGGTGCGACCTCGTCGATCTTGGCCACGAGCTTGTCGGTGCCGGTCGAGTTGTTGTACCGCTCGCAGGGGTTGCCGAGCGGGTCGGTCGCGGCCAGCAACCCACAGGTGGCGATGAAGCTCTCGAACCCGAAGTCGTTGCCGCCGATCGTCACCGTGACCAGGTCGGTGGACGTGGTGAGGCCGTCGAACTGGGGCGGGTTGGTGCCGAACATCGGGGTCGACTGCGGCGTGGTCATGTGCGCCGTCGTGGCGGAGCCGCAGCTGCGGTCGTCGAGCCGGGCGCCCAGGGCCTTGGCCACATTGCCCGCGTAGTTGTCGGTGGAACGGAAGCAGCCGGGGGTGCCGTGCACGGTGAACACCGAGGCGATGGCGGCGTACGAGTCGCCGAGGGCGACGTATTCACGGTAGGTCGGTGTCGCTTCCGCGGTCGCCACGCCCGTGGTCAGGACCAGGACGGTCGCGGCGATCACGGAGCGGCGGATCGGGTGTCGGCTACGCATCGGACTCCTCACAGGACAACCGGACGGTCAGGCCGGGGCAGCGCCGACCGTGTGCATCACAGGCAGGAAAGCCGAGTACAGCAAAGGTTTCGGGGATCCCCAGGTGAGCTGGGCGAGCACCCGGAGGCGGGGGTGCAACACGGTCGCGAGTTCGGCCTCGGTCGCCGCGTTCGGGTCGTCGCACCACAGGCTGACCTTGGATCCGAGGTTGGCCGCGCGTTCGGTCGAGTCGAGCCGGGAGCCGTCGACGAACACGTCGGGGTGCCAGAGGTCGTACATGGCCGACGGGGGCGCGTTGAACATCGCGGCCGGGCCGCCGGTCGTGTAGTAGGTCGGGGTGAACGAGGCGTTCACCACCCGGTGCCCCGCCGCGATCAACTGCTTGCCGGTGTAGGCGTCGCCGGACCACGGGAAACCGGCGAACCCGTTCTGCGACCAGTGGTCGACGATGATGTCGGAGTCCACGGCGATGGTCGCGCCACCCGGCTTCAGACCGTCGTTGGCGATCCGGGCGGTCTTGCCCGCCGCGCGGACGATCCCGTTGGCCCAGTTGATGAAACCGTAGTAGGTGTCCTTGCCGGTGGCATTCGCTCCATAGTGGACTTTGGCGTACGCGGCCAGCTGAGGGTAGTCGTCGTAGTTCGTGACGTACTCGTCCGCGCCGACATGCCACTGCGGGTCCGGGAACAGCGGCAGGAACTCCCCCATCACGTCTGCGATGAGGTCGTAGGCCGCGGGTTTGGACAGGTCGATCGCGCCGTGGTCGACGACTCCGGTGCGGCTGACCAGCTTCAGCTCCGGGTGGCTCACCAGGATCGCGTCGGCGTGCCCAGGGAAGTCGATCTCCGGCATGATCCGCACGCCGTAGCTCGCCGCGTAGGCGATCAGGTCGGCGATCTCCCGCTTGGTGTAGTGCTGCGGCGAGACGATCTCCGGGTGGGTCTCGCCGGCCAGCCGGAAGCCGAAGCGGTCGGACAGGTGCAGGTGCAGCAGGTTGAGCTTGAGGTAGCTCAGTTCGCGGATGCGCGCCCGCAGCCACTCGACGGAGAAGAACTGGCGGCCGACGTCGACGAGCAGACCGCGCTCCGGGTAGACGGGCCAGTCGGCCGCGGTCCCCGCCGGCACGGTCCACCCCTGGCGCAGCCACTGCAGGACGGTCCTCGTCCCGTTGAACACCCCGGCATGGGTGCCGCCCTGCACCACCAGGGAGGCGCCGACCACCACGCGGTACCCCTCGGAACCGCCTTCGGCCGGGCCGATCCGCAACTCGATGTCGCCGGGTCGGATCTGGACGCCCACCCAGGAGGAGATCGGGACGCCGGTGAGCGCCCGGAGATCGGCGGCCAGCACGGCCGCGGCTTGGCGCTGGTCCCCTGTTCGGGCCACGACCCGGCTGTCCATGCCGAACGTGAACGCGCCCGTTCCAGGAGTCCAGCGCTGCAGAGCCGGGATGGTCACCGGCGCGGCCGTGGCCGCCGCCGCCCCCTGCGCGACGGCGGCCACGCCCGCCACAGCGCACACCACGGCGGAGACCGCCGAACCGAGGCGGACGGCGAGTCTTCCCATGGTGTGCTCCTGACATCGGATGCTCAGACCTGATCGGAACTGGCGCCGAGTATGCAAGAATACTCTTACTTTACGCAAGAGTACTCTTACGGCCATGGCCACCGGGACCCGGGATCGGATCATGGACGTCGCCTTGAAGCTGTTCGAACAGAACGGCACCGTGGCGACCGCAGTCACCGCCATCGAGGCAGGCGCGGGCCTGTCTCCGGGGAGCGGGAGTTTCTACCGGCACTTCAAGGACAAGAACGAGCTACTGCTCGCCGTCGTGGAGCGCGAAGTCGAGCGGGTGCGGAAGAATCCCGCCGTTCAGGTGTCTCAAGTGGACGGGCCGATCAGCGAGACGCTGGCCCGTCAGCTCTACGAGGATCTCGACTTCCTGCGCGAGCTCAAACCGCTGATCGCGATCTTGATCTGGGAGCGGGACCGGGCGCCGGACATGGCCGCGCGGGTTCAGCAGCTGATGGTCGACCGCGGGGTGGAACTCGGCATCGCCGACCTGTTCCTGCAGACGCCCGCCGCCCCCGTCACCGAGGACCCCGCGGCGGGGGCGATCGTGATGATGTCGGCGATGATCGGGTATTTCCTCACCGTGGAGTACTTCGGGTCGACGCCGGGCGGGGTGGACGCGGAGCGGTTCACCGCGACGCTGGCGAAGCTGTTGACGACGCCGCCCGAATAAGCACACGCCCGGTGCCCCGCGGTCGTCACCGCGGGGCACCGGGCGTTCTCGGATCAGCTGACCGACACGGACGGGTTGTCGACCGCCCAGTACCAGTTGTTGGCGCCGTTGGCGAGGCGCCACCGGACGACCATCGAGGTCGCGCCGGACGGGATGGTCACGGTGAGCCGCTCCACCTTGGCCACGGCGTTGCCCGTGTACTTGAGGATCTGCGTCTCGGCGCCGCCGTTGAAGGAGACCGAGACGGTGGTCGTCTCCGAGCCTTCCTTCAGGTAGTGCGAACCGAACCCGATGGTCGCGGTGCGGCCCGCGGTCACGGCGTAGGGCGCGGAGACGAGGGCCGAGTTGAACGTGCCGCTGGTTGCCTTGTCGGACCACTCGTCGGAGTCGGCGACCGCGAAGACGCCGCGGGCCCGGACGTTGGACTCACGCTGCTGGTCGGCCTGGGTCCGGGTCCAGAAGTCGTCGTTGGTCAGCGACCATCCCCGCCACTCGGTCATGCCGCCGGTGCCCATGCCGGTGCTGTCGATGCCCCAGCCGCTGGGCACGCTGTTAGTCCAGCCCAGCACGCCGGAGGGGATGCCGGTCTCGTCGACCCTCGGCTTGAGGGTGACGCCCTCGAACGGGTCGGTGGACGCGGTGCCCAGGACCTGGCCGTCCAGGGCGGCGCTGACGCCGTGGATGCCGAGGACCGTGGCGGCGATGTCGACGTTCTTCGGCTTCACCGTGAACGTCCCGGCGGGGACGCCCGGTCCGCTCTGGATGATGAACGACGACCGCTCGGCGACGCTGCTGCCGCCGTGGCCGCCCGCGTTGGTGTGGCCGTGGTCGGTGGAGACGATGAACGTCCAGTCCTCGTCGGCGTAGGTCGGACGCGCCTTGATGGCGTTGATGACCGTGCCCATGTGCTTGTCGGTGTGCTCGATCGCCGTGGCGTAGCAGCTGCCGGTGGCGCCGCAGCTGTGGCCCGCGATGTCGACCTCGCCGAAGTAGACGAACGAGGCGTCCGGCCCGGTGTCCTTCAGGTGGGTCGCGGCCTTGGTGGCGATCGTCGCGTCGGCCGCGGCGTAGCCCGGCGAGTCGCTCACGGTCTCGCGCTTGTCGATGGCGCTGCTGAAGATCGCCTTGCCCACGCTGTCGCTCGTCAGCGGGGACCAGTCGGCGATGGCGTAGGTGGACAGCGCGCTGCTGGCGCTCTCCAGCCTGGTCAGGAAGTCGGGGTACTGCGCGAGGTTCGTCGAGGTGCCCCAGTTGTTGCTGGTCACCTTGTGCCTGTCGGGCCAGACACCGGTGGCGATGGTGGCCCAGCCCGGGCCGGACAGGGTCGGCGCCATCGGGTTGGCGTACAGCGTGGTCTTGCTCGACCGGCCGTTCGCGATCAGGGCGTCGAGGGTGGGGGCGTTGACGGGGGCGATCTTGTCGAACATCAGGCCGTCGATGCCGAAGACGACGACCTTCTTGGGGCGCAGGGCGGCGGCGGAGTTCGCGGTGGGCACGACTATGGCGAATGTCGCGGCCAGCGCGGCCGCGCCTAACAGGGTGGGGATACGACGACGAGACGTACTCATCGTGAGTTAGTCCTTTCCGGACTTAGGCGCCGATGCGGCGCCGGATGACGGCGGATAACTGATCCACTGCGACCACGAGGACAAGCACCACGAGGATGTGCGTGACCATCAGGTCGAACCTGAACAACTTGATGGACTGGTTGATCAGGAATCCGATCCCACCCGCGCCGACCAGGCCGAGGACGAGTGAGGACCGGACGTTCACGTCGAACCGGTAGAGCAGCAGCCCGACGAACTGGGGCAACACGGTGGGCAGCACCGCGTTGGCGGCGACCTGAAGCCCCGACGCGCCGTTGATCCGCAGCGCGTCGCGGGGGCCGAGGTCGGTCTCCTCCATGGCCTCGGCCCAGAGCTTGCCCATGACGCCGGTGTTGTGGAACACCAGGGCGAGCACACCGGCGAACGGTCCGAGACCGACCGCGGTGACGAAGATCAGGGCGAACACCACGTCCGGGACGGAGCGCAGGAACGACAGGATGGAGCGGGCGGCCTGGTAGACCGCCGTGTACGACGTGGTCGCCCGGGAGCCGAGGAACGCCAGGACGAGCGCGAACGGGATGGAGAAGGTGGTGCCGAGCAGTCCGATGTAGAGGGTGACCAGCGCGGCCTCGATGCTGGGGCGCAGCACCTTGTCCCAGGTGAAGTCGGGTGGGAGCGCCTCGCTGAGGAAGTCGGCCATCCCGCGCCAACCCCGCACCAGGGCGGCGGGCGAGAACTCGGTGTCCCGCCAGGCAAGCACATGCACCGCGACAACACCGACCACGATCCCCACGACGAGCAGTGAGGGCCGGGCCCGCCGGGGCGGCGCCGGAGCCTTGGTCCGTTCGAGGACGGGGGCACTCATCGCGGTTCTCTCTCCGGCTCGTATAGCGCGTCCACATCGGATGTGCTGATCTGGTCGGGTGCGGCGTCCAGGACGACTTTTCCGTGCAGCAGCCCGACAATCCGGTGGGCATGCGCCCGGGCCAGGTCCGGCTGGTGCAGCACCGTCGCCACCGCCAGCCCCTCCCCCGCCAACTCCGCCAGCAGGGCCACGACCTGCTCCGCCGCGCTCGGGTCCAGCGCCGACACCGGCTCGTCGGCCAGCACCACGCTCGCCCGCTGGCACAGGGCGCGGGCGATGGCCACCCGCTGCTGCTGGCCGCCCGAGAGCTTGCCCGCGGGTTCAGCCGCCCGGTCGGCCAGGCCGACCCTGTCCAGGCACGACATGGCTTCCTCCCGCAGTTCGCGGGGGAACAGCGCCGGGGTGAGCGACCGGGCCGCCGGGAACCTGCCCAGCGCGCCCGAGCACACGTTGTCCAGCGCGCTTCGCCTGCGCACCAGGTGGATCTGCTGGAACACCATCGCCGCCTGGGCCCGGCTGCGGGCCAGGTCCTTGCCGCTCAGGCCGATCACGTCCTGGCCGCCGAGGCGGATCTCGCCGGAGTCCGGGGTCTGCAGGCCCACCACGCAGCGCAGCGCGGTGGACTTGCCGGAGCCGTTGGCCCCGAGCACGGCGACGAACTCGCCGCCGTGCACGTCGAGGTCGACCCCGGAGAGCACTGACCTGCCGTTGAACGACTTGTGCAGCCCCCGGATGGCGAGCCTGGGATCAGACGTCATCTTCGGACAGCCCCAGGGCGCTCGCCAGGTCGAACAGCGGCTGGTAGGTCTCCTTGGTGACCGCGACGAGCGGGCCGGGCGGGTCGACGTCGAGGAACGCGCTGACCTTGGCGACATCCGAGGGGCTCAGTTCGAGCAGTGCCTTGCGGACCTTGTCCTGGAACGCCTTGTCGAGGTCGCCGCGCATGGTGATCGGGTCGTTCGGGATCGGCTCCGAGGTCCAGACCTGGCGGAACTTGGACTTGTCGAAGGTGCCCGCGGCCGTCGCGGTGGCCAGCTGCTGGCTGTTGATCTCGGCCGCGTCGACCTTGGCGTTCTTCAGCGCCAGCAGCGCCTCCGGGTGCCCACCGGCGTAGTCGATCTTCACCGCGTCGTCGGCGATGCCCGCCTTCTTCAGCGCGTAGCGCGGCAGTGCGTCACCGGAGGTGGAGCCGGGGCTCGACAGCGCCAGCGTCTTGCCGACGAGGTCGTTGATCGACTTGATCGGCGAGTCCGCGGGGACCCAGATGCCGCCGGTGTAGGTGGTCAGCTTGCCGGTGCCGTCGGCGAAGGACGCCACCGCCTGCGCGTTGGCCTTGCTGCTGGCGAAGACGTAGCCGAGCGGGCCGAACTGGGCCAGCTCGAGCCGGCCGTTGCGCATGGCGAGGACCTCGGCGGAGTAGTCGTCGACGATCTTGAGCTCCACCGGGCAGCCCAGCTTGCTCTCCAGGGCCTTGGCCAGCACCTCATACGCCGGGGTCAGCTTCGCCGGGTCCTCATAGGGCTCCACACCGAAGCGGACCTTGCCGTTGGGGCAGGCGCCCGCCTCGGCGGCGGGTTCGGCCGCGCCACAGGCGGCCATGGTCAGGGACAGCATCGCCGTGGCCGCCGCGGCGGTCAGTCGAGTACGTACGCGCATCACGAAACTCCTTGCGGGGGAACAGGGTTCAGAGCAGGTCGTCGAGCACGCCAGGGGCCAGGCCCAAGGCGGTGGTCATGCCGATGCCGGAGGTGACCGAGACGACCCGGACCCCTTCGGCGGGGGTGGCGATCAGGAACGGCGCGGGCGCGGAGGCATAGACGCCGCGCCACCGCTGCCGCACGGTCAGGTGCGGCACGCCGAGGAGGTCGGCTGTCTCGGTGAGGACCGCGTCGTCGAGGTCCTCGGGGTCGAACGGGTCGAGGGTGCGGGCGTAGTGGTGGGTGTCGCCGATGATCAGGTCGCCATCGGGGGCTTGGGTGTACATCAGGTTCATGCCCATGCCGACCAGTTCCGGCCGGTCGCCGCTCAGGCGGTCGCGCAGCGCGGGCAGGGTCGGGCAGGCGGCGAAGGCGGCGTAGCGCAGCATGGAGAAGCCGGTGAGCACCGCCGGGTCGATGGCGCGGCCGCGCGGGTCGGCCACGCGCAGCATCCGTAGCGCGCACCGGCGGACCTCGGCCTCAGCGGCCAGCTCGGGGAAGTGCCGGTCGACGTCGTGGCCGACCGCGACGACGACCTTGTCCGCGAGGACCGTGCCCCGGCTGGTGCCGACGGCGCTGGGCTCGATCGTGTGCACCGTGGCGCCCCAGTGGAAGACCACGCCGCGCTCGGCGAGCCAGGCGGCGATCGCGTGGACCGCTTCGCGCGGGTCGACCCGGATGTCCAGCGGCAGCAGCGCGCCGCCCACCACGCCGGGGCCTACCGGCACGCGCTCGGCCACCGCGGCGGCGTCGAGGAGGACGACCTGGTCGTCGCGGATCGCGTGGAACTCTTCGAGGACCGCGTATTCGTCGTCGCCACGGGCGAGCACGACCGCGCCCTCCTCGCGCGCCCACATGCCGGATTCCTTGGCCAGACGCAGCCAGGAGGCCCGCGCGGCGAGGGCGTAGTCGAGCGCCTGGCCGTCCTGCGCGGTGACACAGCCGTGCCCGAAGTTGCGCACGGACGCCCCGGTCGCCCGGTCGTCGCGCTCGACGACTGCGACCGTCAGACCGCGTTCCACCGCCGCGTAGGCGTGCGCCAGGCCGACGATCCCGGCGCCGACGACCACGAGGTCCGCTCGGCCGAAGTGACTTGTCATGATAAGAACGATGGAAGAAGCGGATTGCCGGTGTCAATGCCCGAGTGCGCATACGCATGTCCTGTTCATTTTTCGTTCAACAGCGTGTTGACCAGCGGAAATGTGAGCCACCGGCAGTTTGACGGCGCGGCAGGAGCATGTATGTTCAAGTACATGGGGACACCGCTGCACGAACAGATCGCGGCCGAGGTGCGCAGGCAGATCGCCACCGGCGAGCTCGCGGTCGGCACACAGGTGCCGTCGGAATCGCAACTCTGCGCCCTCTGGGACGCCTCGCGCGGACCGGTTCGCCAGGCGCTGGCGACGCTGCGCGCGGAAGGGCTGATCGGCGGCGGCCGGGGCAAGCCGCCGGTCGTGCGCAGGCAGGTGCTGAGCCAGCCGTTCGACACGTTCCTGTCGTTCTCCCGCTGGGTCGACGGCCTCGGGCGCACCGCGGGCCAGCAGACGATGGAGGTCGCCCTGCGGCCCGCGCCCGCGGAGGTCGCCGACCCGCTGCACATCGACGAGGGCACCCCGGTCGTGCAACTCGTGCGGCTGCGCCTGATCGACGGCAAGCCGACCATGGTCGAGCGCTCCACGTTCGTCGAGTCGGCCGGGCGGCTGCTGTTCGACTTCGACTGCGACTCCGGCTCGATCTACGCCTACCTCGCGGGCCAGGGCGTCGACATCACCGTCGCCCACCACATGATCGACGCGGTCGCCGCGGACCAGACCGACAGCGACCTGCTCGACGTCGCGCTGGGCGCTCCCCTGCTGCGCGAACGCCGCCTCGCCCGCGGATCCGCGGGCGAGGAGATCGAGTACTCCGACGACCGCTACCGGCCGGACATGATCAGTTTCACCATAGAGAACTCCCAACAGGCCGCCCAGCCCGCGCTCGTGCGCAGCTGGCGCCCGGCCACCGAGCGGAAGAAGTCAGCTTCGTGATCGAGCTAGTCGTACTGGACATCGCGGGCACCACCGTCGAGGAATACTCGGCCGTGTATGTCGCGCTTGAGGAAGCCGTGCGCGCGGCGGGCGGATCCCCGACCGAGGCCGACATCCAGCGGTGGATGGGGGCCGACAAGCGTGAGGCGATCGCGGGCATGGTCCCCCATGAGTCCACTGTGGACGTCACGTTGGCTGACTTCCGCTCCCGCTTGGCCGCGGCCTACACCGCCGTGTCGCCACACCTGCTGCCCGGCGTCGGCGAGGCGCTCACCAAGCTTCGGGCGAACGGGATCAAGGTCGCGCTGACGACCGGCTTCGACCGCGGCATCACCGATTCGCTGCTCGCCATGGTCGGCGTGGACAACACCATCGTCGACGCGGTCGTCTGCGCGGACGACGTCGCGGCGGGCAGGCCCGCGCCGTACATGATCTTCCGGGCGATGGAGCTGACCGGGGTTCGGGACGTGCGCCGCGTGCTCACCGCGGGCGACACGGTCCGGGACCTCGAAGCGGGCAACAACGCGGGCGCCGCCATGGTCGTCGGCGTGCTGAGCGGTGGCCTGGACGCCACCACCCTCGGCGCCGTCCGGCACACGCACCTGCTGCCCAGCGTCGCCGACCTGCCCGCCCTGCTCTGCTGATCCCGCCCCCGCTCGGCGTCTGGTGGGCAGGCCCCTTCAGCTTCAGTTTCCGAACTTCGGGCCGGTCACCGCACGGGCAGGTTGACCACCACGTCGCTGAGCGCCATCGCGCCCGGCAGACGGCTGCCGTGCCCGAACGACATGTCCGACAGCGGCGACACCGTCAGGTAGAGGTGTTGGCCCGCCGGGACGTCGATGGCGATCGACGGCAGCTCCACGCCGGTCCGCGTCTTGCCCAGCACGATGCCGGGTTCCCGCAGCGGGAGCATGTTGTTCTGCACGATCCGCGCGTCAAGCGGTGAGGTGCCCACGGACAGCGCGAGCATCAGCCTGCTGTCCAGCGAGAGCGACGTGACCTTGGCGTCGAGGGTCGGGGTGCCCGCGATGGTGATCGGGCCGGCGGCGATCGGATAGTGCAGCGGAACGCCGAGACCGACCGTGTTCACGACCGTGCCCAGCCGCACCGAAGTCGTGGCGGCGGTGTCGGTGAGTGTGAGGCACCGGCCGCCCAGGGTGGCGAGGTGGTAGCGCCCGCGCCCGCCGAGCCCGGTCGACTTGCCCTACAGCTCCTCTTGGAAGAACCGCAGTGACAGCGCCCGGAAGTCGCTGTCGTTCAGCTTCTTCGAGCACGGGTCGTCGGTGGGCAGACCGCCTTCGGCCGTGGCGGCGAGGAACTCGGCGGCGTCAGGCGCGCCCATGGGCAGCACGCTGGGCAGCGTGTGCCCGCCGTTGTAGCCGACCATGATGCTGCGGGCCCGCGCGCTCGGGGTCAGTGCCCGCTGGAAGTTCTTCAGGCCTTGGTCGAGCGGGAACAGGTTGTCGGTCTCGCCCTGTCCGAACAGGACTGGAATGTCGAGTTTGCGGCCCTGGGACACGTGCCAGGCGGGACCGTTCTTCGCGACGAACGCCGCCAGGCTCGGCGGCCAGTTGCCGGTCACGGCCGCTTCGACGAGGCCGACCGTCGCGGCCTGGGGGTTCGCCGCGGACGGCGTCCCCGCCGCGTAGAGCAGCAGCGCCCACAGCGTTCGCGGAACCCCTTGCGGCGCAAGGCTTTCACCGAGGTCGTGCCAGGTGATCTCGGGGGCGAGCGCGTCGAACCGGGTGGCGCCGCGGTCGCGGAGTTCACTGAACGCGCCGACGAACTGGTAGCCGCCGCCGTAGGAACCGCCGATCGCGCCGATCACCGGGTCACCCGGCCGCTGGGTCTTGACCCAGTCCAGCCCGGCGACCACGTCGACGAGTCGCTGCACGTCCTGGCCTTCGAGGTCGGGGTTCTCCAGCTGGGCGACTCCCCCGCTTTCGCCGAACCCGCGCTGGTCGAAGCTCAGCACACCGAAGCCCGCGCCCAGGAAGTCGGCGAAACCCTCAGGCGCGGTGGCCCGGCTGCCGCCCCACCCGTGGCTGTGGAAGACCACCGGCACCCGGTGCGCGCTGTGCGCGCCCTCTGGCCGGAAGATCGTGTAGCAAATCCGCACCGGCACCGTCGTCCCCGGATCGGGCACGCCCGCGATGCAGCCGTTCACGACGGTCGGCGCGGCCTGCGACACCGGCGCGGCCACCACCGTCGCGACCGCGGCGGCGAACACCGCCGCCAGGACACGCGTGAGCTGAGACCCCATGACGACTCCGATCCGTCCGGCGACGATGCCGAACGGATAACGAGCCATTCAGCCCGCCGTCACGCGGTGTGCCACCACACCTTGTACCGCGGCACGTAGGACCCGTTGGGAGTGCGGCAGTGCCGGCGTTCTCCCAGCGATTGACCTGGTCGCTCCACATGTGGTACCTGGTGGTGTACTGGCAGTTCGCGTACACGCCCCACACCGTCCGGTTGCCGTCGAACCCCATGTACGCGAAGTGGCTCAGGTACGAGATCCGGTTCGGCGGAGTCACCAGCGCCCGGATCTCCGCATCGTCGTCCTCCGCCAAGTCGGGATCCAAGTCGACCGTGGGCTCCCCCAAGAGCTCCGACGTGATGTAGTCCAGTTCGCCGGGATCGAGACCGAGGAACTCGGCCGTGGCCTCGACGGAGCGTTCCGCTGGGATTTCCTCGTTCGTGGTCATGACCACCTCCCACTGGGAGTATGACGCCGATCACAGCGCGTCGCAGAATCCACCGCTGCACGATTACCGCTGCAGTTACCGCCGTAGGAACGCCGCCGGGGTCGTGCCCTTCCACCGCTTGAACGCGTAGATGAAGCTCGACGCCTCCGCGTATCCGAGGCGCAGGGCCACGTCGTGGACCGACAGGGCGCCGGTCGCGAGCATCTCCTCGGCGAGGGTCTCGCGGACCTCGTCGAGCAGCGCGCGGTAGCTGGTGCCCGCGTCGTCGAGCTTGCGGCGCAGGGTGCGGGGGCTGACGGCCAGCGCGTGGGCCACCTCGTCCATGGTGGCCGCGCCGCCGACCTTGATGAGGCGGTCACGAACCTCGCGGGCGATGCCGGTGCGGGCCCGGTTGCGGGCCACCAGGTCACGGCACTGCGCCTCACACAGTGCGACGGTGTGCTCGTCGCCCTGGGGCAGCGGCTGGTCGAGGTTGAGGTCGACGGCGGCGAGGTTGGCGGGCGCGTCGAACGTCGGGTGCAGGCCGAACGCGTCGTCGGGCCAGTCCGGCGGCTCGGGGAAGCGCAGGTCCAGCCAGCGCAGCCGGATCGGCTCCGAGAGCAGGTCGGCCATCACCTTGTACATCGCCGACATGTCCCGCTGGACCAGGAAGGCGCGTACGTCGGCGGGGACGCGGTCGTCGCGCAGCTCCCAGCGGATCTCGTCGCCGTCGACGTGCACGACCGGGATGCAGAAGGCGAAGCTGAGGTCCCAGTAGCGCAGCGCGAACGCGATCATGTCCCGGACCGTGGGGCTGCTGACGCAGGCGAACCCGAAGATCCCGAACGTGGTGACCCGGTACCGGAACCCGACCTCCACGCCGAGCGCCGGGCGCCTGCCGAGCAGGCGGACGAGGTTGCGGACGACCGCGAGTTCCTGGTGGGCCTCGAGCTGCGCGTCCGGTCGGGCGAGTCCCGATTCGGTGAGGGCGCTACCGCGCAGCAGGTCGGCAGGCGCGACGCCGTGCTCCTCGGCGAACCGGATCATCAGCAGCACGCTGCCCGCCGCGCGCGGGAAGGTCCATTCGGCGACGACCGGCCGCCCGAGTTCCACCATGGCCGAAAGTATGGATCAGCGGACGCCCGAATGGCCGAAAATCTCGACTTTCCGGCCGCGGTTCTCTTAGCCGAGAGCGGCGACCAGCCCTAACGTGAGGACATGACGCAGCAACAGGTCGTGATCATCGGCACCGGGTTCGGCGGGATCGGCATGGCGATCGAGCTCAAGCGGGCGGGCATCGACTCGTTCACCATCCTGGAGAAGGGCACGGAGGTCGGCGGCGTCTGGCGGGAGAACACCTATCCGGGCGCGGCCTGCGACATCCCCTCGCCCTACTACTCGTTCTCCTACGAGCCCAACGCGGCCTGGCCGTCGCGCTTCTCCCGACAGCCCGACATCCACGCCTACCTCAAGCGGGTCGTGGACAAGTACGGCTTGGGCCCGCACGTCCGCTTCGGCGTCGAGGTCACCGCCGCCACCTTCGACCAGGGCCGCTGGCTGCTCGACACCGCCAAGGGCGAGCAGATCACCGCCGACGTCCTCGTCCCCGCGACCGGGCAACTCTCCCGGCCCGCCATGCCCAACATTCCCGGGGTCGAGTCCTTCGGCGGACCGGCGTTCCACTCGGCGACCTGGGACCACTCGGTGGACCTCACGGGCAAGCGGGTCGCCGTGATCGGCAACGGCGCCAGCGCGGTGCAGTTCGTCCCGGAGATCCAGCCCAAGGCGGCCCACCTGACGGTGTTCCAGCGGTCGGCGCCGTGGATCCTGCCGCGCCCCCAGGTCGAGTACCGGCCGTGGCACCACGCCATGTTCCGCGCGCTCCCGGTCACCCAGAAGGTGGAACGGTTCGCGTTCTGGCTGCTCTGCGAGGTGCTGTCGCTGGCGCTGGTGGACGCCAAGCCGATGGGGCGCGCGGTCGCGGCGCTGGCCCGGTTCCAGCTCCGCAGGCAGGTGCCGGACCCGGTGCTGCGCGCCAAGCTCGCCCCCGACCACGAACCCGGCTGCAAGCGTGGCCTGTTCTCCGGCGACTACCTGCCCGCGCTGGCCCAGCCGAACGTGTCGGTCGAGACCACGGCGATCACCGAGATTATCCCCGAGGGGGTCCGGACCGCGGACGGGGTCGTCCACGAGGCCGACGTGATCGTCTACGGCACCGGCTTCAAGGCGACCGAGTTCCTCGCGCCGATGGCCATCCACGGCGCCGACGGCCAGAAGCTGGCCGACACGTGGAGCGCGGGCGCGCACGCCTATCTCGGGATGGCGGTGCCCGGGTTCCCCAACCTGTTCATCATGTACGGGCCGAACACGAATCTCGGGGTCGGCTCGATCGTCTACATCCTGGAGTCGCAGGCGCGCTACATCCGCCAGGCGGTGCTCCGGCTCGACGGGCGGTCCTCTTTGGAGGTTCGCGCCGACGTCGCCGACCGGTACGACCGCAAGATCCAGGCCCGGCTGGCCCGTTCGGTGTGGACGACCTGTTCGAGCTGGTACCGCACCGCGGCCGGGCGGATCACCAACAACTGGCCCGGGACGGTGAGCGCGTACCGGCTGGCCACCCGCACACTGAACCCGGACGACTACCACCACACGGCGTGGGAATCGGCGTGAGCCGAGGAAAGCAGGTACGGATGCCCTCTTTCGACTACGACGTCGTGGTCATCGGGTCCGGGTTCGGCGGCAGCGTCAGCGCGCTGCGGCTGACCGAGAAGGGATACCGGGTCGCGGTCCTGGAATCGGGCAGGCGGTGGGAGCCGCAGGACTTCCCGAAGTCCAACTGGCACCTGCGCGACTCCATCTGGGCGCCCCGGCTGGGTCTCACCGGAGCCCAGCGGGTCAGTGTGGTCGGCAAGTGCGCGATCTTCAGCGCCTCCGGTGTGGGCGGCGGCTCGCTGATCTACGGCAACACGCTGTACGAGCCGCTGGAGAACTTCTACACCGACCGGTCGTGGTCGCACATCACCGACTGGAAGAGCGAACTCGCGCCGTACTACGACCAGGCCAAGCGGATGCTGGGCGTGGCGACCAACCCGAGGATGACCCCGGCCGACGACGTGCTGCGGCAGGTGGCCGTGGAGATGAACGTCCTCGACACGTTCCACCCGACGCAGGTCGGCGTGTTCTTCGGCGAGGAGGGCAAGCGGTTCGCCGACCCGTACTTCGGCGGCGCCGGGCCGGAGCGCACGGGCTGCACACACTGCGCCCGGTGCTTCACCGGGTGCCCGGTCGGCGCGAAGAACACCACGACGACGAACTACCTCTACCTCGCCGAACAGGGCGGCGCGGAGGTCCACCCGATGACCACGGTGACCGAAGTCAAGCCGATCGACGGCGGGTACGAGATCAGCACGGTCCGCTCGGGCAGGCTGCTCCGCAAGCAGCGCCGGACGTTCACCGCCGAACAGGTGGTCTTCTCCGCCGCCGCGCTGGGCACGCAGAAACTGCTGCACGCCATGAAGGACAGCGGCACGCTGCCCCGGATCTCCGACCGCCTGGGCGAACTGACCCGCACCAACTCCGAGGCCATCCTCACCGCGTCCAGCCGCACCCGCGACGACTTCGCCCAGGGCATCGCGATCACGTCGTCGATCCACCCGCGCCCGGACACCCACATCGAGGTCTGCCATTACGGCGTCGGGCAGAACGCCATGTTCGCGCTCGCCGCGCCCATGGTCGACGGTGGCCGGATGCGGCTGCTCCGGTTCGTGCTGATGGTGCTGCTGCACCCGGTGCGCTTCCTGCGTTCCCTGCGTTTCCACAAGGCCTCGGAGCGGTCGGTGATCCTGCTGGTGATGCAGTCACTGGACAACTCGCTGACGTCGTTCCGCAAGCGCGGCCTGTTCGGCAGACACCTATCCACGCGCCAGGGCGGCGGTGACCCGAACCCGACCTGGATCCCGATCGGCCACGAGGCGAACCGCCACTACGCCGAGAAGATCGACGGTGACGCGCTCGGGACCTATATGGACCTCGTCAACATCCCGTCGACCGCCCACTACATCGGCGGCTGCGTCATCGGCGACTCCCCGGCCACCGGCGTCGTCGACCCCTACCAGCGGATCTACGGGCACCCCGGCCTGCATGTGGCCGACGGCTCGGCGGTGACGGCCAACCTGGGCGTCAACCCGTCGCTCACGATCACCGCCCAAGCCGAGCGGGCGATGTCGTTCTGGCCCAACAAGGGCGATCCTGACCCGCGGCCTGAACTCGGCTCGACCTACCGCCGCGTCGACCCGGTGCCTCCGGTCCGCCCCACCGTCCCGGCGACCGCCCCCGGCGCCCTGCGACTGGTTTAGGAGTCCATTGTGGAGAGTTACCCGCCGGAACCGTGGACCATGGTCGGCCAGGCGTACTTGTCGGCGTGGCGGCTGCCGGTGTCCGCGCTGCCCGAGCTGCCCGCCGGAGTCCGTCCGATCGTGGTCGGCGGCAACGGTTTCGTGGTGACCGCCTGGGTGGACTACCAGGAGGGCGGGGTGCTGAGCTACCGCGAGATCATGGCGACCGTCCCGGTCCGGGACGGCCTGGCGGCCACGATCACGCACATCTGGGTGGACAGCCCGGTGTCGGTCGCGGGTGGGCGGGCGCTGTGGAACATCCCCAAGGGCCTGGCCGAGTTCGGCCTGACCCATGGTTCACGGGTCACCGCGAGCGCCCGGTCGGCCGAGGGACCGATCGCCGAGGCCGAGTACCGCGTCTTGGGGCGGCTGCCGTTCCGGCTGCCCGCGAGCTTCTCGGTCGTTCAGGCGGGCCCGAAGAAGAGCCCGGTCAAGGCGAGCGGCCGCCTGGCGGCCGCCCGGTCGAGCTGGAAGATCGACCCCACCGGCCCCCTCGGCTACCTCGACGGCAGGCAGCCTTTCGCCAGCTTCGCCCTACTCGACTTCACCATGCGCTTCGGTTCCTGACCAAGCCCGCCGACGCGGCTGCGGATGGGCTCAGGCGTCGGACTCGCGCATGAGCACCGCGAGGTAGCTGGTAGCGAACCGCCGGACGTCCTCGTCGGAGTCGAACGGGATGCAGGTCCGCGGGGTCAGGGTGAAGGAGATCGCGAGCCGCACGAAGATCTCCGCGACCCCCGCCGGGTCACGGTTCTCGACCGGCTGGAGCTTGCCAGCGACCTGTTCGCCTTGCCACACCAGGAAATCCCGGGACGCGGCGACCACCGCGTAACCGTGGGTGGTGAGGTACGGCAACAGCGCGTCCGGGTCGGTGGCCAGCAGCCGGTTCATCAGCGGCTCGGTGCGGGCGTGGCGCACGCCGACCACGAAGCCCTCGACGAGCCGTTCGGCAACCGTCGGCAGAGCCGCGACGGCCTCGGCGATCTCGGTGTAGAACCGACGGCTCTCGCGGACCAGCACGGCCTGGACCAGCGCGTCCTTCGTCACGAACCGGCGGTACACCGTCGCCCGGGAGACTCCCGCGCGCTTGGCGACGACCTCGACGTTGGTGCGGCGCAACCCGAAGTCGAGCATCTCGGCGAGGGCGGCGTCGAGGATCGTCTCGCCCACCGCGTCGGTGTCGGCCGCGGCGGTGACGAGGTCGAGCAGGCTGGCGGAGTCCGGCGATCTCACACCGTGAGCCTACTGGCGACCTCCGGGCCGGACCCGGTCCGCCGATACCCCTGCCGCGCCCGCGCTGTGTGGCGCAGCGGCGAGGGCAGGGCCGACCAGCCCGAGCTGACCATCCGGCGGACCCGGTCGAACCTGCGCTGGTCGGCGTCGGTCCACGGCTCGCCGATGTGCTCACGGACGGGTGCGGGCAGCGTGCCCACCGACAGCCACCACAGGACCTTGCCGCTGGGCTTGCGCAGCAGCCGGTAGATCGGCGCCGGCACCAGCGGGAACTCCTTGGGAGGGTTCTTGCTGAAATCGATGAGCGCCTGGGCCGCCGGGGTGATCTCCAGCCGCTCCCGGCACATCCGGTCGAAGTACTCCTGGAACGACGGCCAGTCCGGCGGCATGACCCGGTCGCTGACGCCGTAGGCGCGGTAGATCTCGCAGCCCTCGGCGTAGAGCCGGTGCTTGTCCGCCTCACTCAGCGGCTTGCCGAACATGTCGATCGACTGGAACAGCGCGTCGAAGATCGTCGCGTGCGCCCAGAAGTACACCTCGGGATCGAGCGCGTGATAGCGCCTGCCCTGCTGGTCCACGCCTTTGATCTCGGTGTGGTAATCCCGGATCTCGCGTGCGGTGGCGCCGCCTTCCGGCCAGTCGAACGTCGTCCCCTGGATCTGCGGCACCGACCGCAGGACCCGCTGCCAGGGCTCGTTGAAGAAGTCCGAGTGCTGCTCGACCCCGGCCCCGAGCCCCGGGTGCATCAGCTGCAGCAAACCGGCCCGGACCAGCAGCAGATAGCCGCGCCGGTCACCGCCATAGCGCCAGTGCAGCGAGCCCGGTCCCGGCAGTTCGGTGGCATCCATGTGTCGATGTTACAAATTTGCCTCTTTGTTTCACAAGCCCTCCCGTCTACCCGATTCGGTTTACGGATGCGTGTCGAGCCGTTGACATTCGGTTGTGAGAGCGCTTTCATCAGACTCGGCAAGATTTGTTGTGCACCGCAACATGGGTTTCCCTGCCCGTGACTGGAGGTCACCGCCCATGCCCGTCTTCTCCCTCTCGCCACCCCGCCGCGGCCGCTTCGCGCTCGGCGCCGCCGTCGCCGCGCTGGCCGTCGTGGTCCCCCTGACCGTCTCCGCCCAGGCCGCCGTCCCCCCGACCCCTGCCGGGTGGACGCTGCAGTGGAGCGACGACTTCAACGGCGCCGCCGGACAGCTGCCGTCCTCGGCGAACTGGATCTTCGATCTCGGCCACGGCTACCCGGGCGGCCCGGGCAACTGGGGCACCGGTGAGATCGCCGCGCACACCAACAACCCCAACAACGTCAGCCTCGACGGCGCCGGGAACCTGCGCATCACGCCACGGCGGGACGCCGCCGGAAACTGGACGTCGGCCCGCCTGGAGACCCACCGCGGCGACTTCAAGGCGCCCGCGGGCGGGATCCTGCGCATCGAGGGCCGCGTGCAGATGCCCGACGTGACCGGCCAAGCCGCCCTCGGGTACTGGCCCGCGTTCTGGGCGCTGGGCTCGCCCTACCGCGGGAACTACTGGAACTGGCCGGGCATCGGCGAGTTCGACATCATGGAGAACGTCAACGGGATCAACTCCGTGTGGGGCGTGCTCCACTGTGGAGTCAACCCCGGCGGTCCGTGCAACGAGACCAACGGCCTCGGCGCGAGCCGGGTGTGTCCTGGTGCGTCCTGCCAGTCGGCGTTCCACACCTACCGGTTCGAGTGGGACCAGAGCGTCTCGCCGAACCAGCTGCGCTGGTATGTCGACGGCCAGCAGTTCCACTCGGTGAGCCAGAACCAGCTGCCCGCCGACACCTGGCGGAACATGACCACGCACGCGGGCTACTTCATCCTGCTCAACGTCGCGATCGGCGGCGCCTTCCCGGACGGCGTCGCGGGACACGCCACACCGACCGGAGCAACGGTTCCCGGTCACCCGATGGTCGTCGACTACGTCGCGGTGTGGACCAGTGGCGGCGCGCCGCCCACCACGACCACCACCACTCCCCCGACGACCACGACTCCCCCGCCGGGTGGGGGCAACGCCTACAGCACGATCCAGGCGGAGGCGTTCCAGCAGCAGTCGGGCATGAACGTCGGCACCGCCCAGGACACCGGCGGCGGCGGGCATCTCGGCGGCATCGGCAACGGAGACTGGGCGCTGTACCGGGGGATCGACTTCGGCTCCGGGTCACCGGCGACGCAGTTCGTGGCGCGGGCCGCTTCGGGCGCCGCGGGCGGGGTGAGCGGGCTGGTCGAAGTCCGGCTGGACAGCCGGAGCAACCCACCCATCGGCAGTTTCGCCGTCGCCAACACCGGCGGCTGGCAGAGCTGGCGGACGATACCGGCCAACATCAGCGGTGTCACCGGGGTCCACGACGTGTACGTGACGTTCGCCAGCGGCCAGCCCGCTGACTTCGTCAACCTGAACTGGTTCACCTTCGGGAAGTGAGCCATGGCCACCCGACTGCTCAAGCTGACCGTCGGCCTCGCGATCGCCGCATGCCTGACCACAGCGGTGATCGGCAACGCCGAGACCATCGACCATGGTGAACACAGCGGACACGAGGGCCATAGCGGTGCGCCGAGTGACGACCAGGCGGCCGCGATGGTGGCGCAGCAGGCGGCTCCGGTGCGGGGTTCGGAGTTCCGGGCCGAGTGCCGCAGCAGCCACCGGCGCGGGGACGACCCGATCGTCTTCCCCGGCCGGTCCGGTGTCTCCCACATCCACGAGTTCTTCGGGAACACCACCACCGACGCCCATTCGACGCTGCAATCGCTGCGACTGGGCGGAACCAACTGCGACCCGGTTTCGGACAAGTCCGCCTACTGGGTGCCGACCCTCTACCAGAACGGGACACCGGTCGCGCCGGAGCGCGTGACGATCTACTACCAGGGCATCACCGACCACACCCGCGCCGTCGCCCATCCGCAGGGGCTGCGCTATGTGATCGGCAACGCGCTGGCCACCAGTGCGGCCCAGAATCCCGCCGCACGGTGGTCGTGTGTCGGGTATCCGGAGTCCAGCCGGGACTTCCGGTCCTGCCCTGCCGGGTCGAAGTTGGAGAACTACCTCGACTTCCCGACCTGCTGGGACGGGTCCCGGCTGGACTCCCCCAACCACCGCGACCACATGGCGTTCGCGGTCGCGGGAGTCTGCCCGGGCAGCCACCCGGTCGTGGTGCCCAGGCTGGAGTTCCTGATCACCTACCCGGTCAGCGGCGGCGGGCTTTCCCTTGCGGGAAACCGTAACGGCGTCAACGTGACCACCGCGCCGGGCTACACCTTCCACGGCGACTTCCTCAACGCCTGGGATCCCGGCGAGCTGCGGCGCCGGGTCGACAACTGCATCAAGGCCGGCTATGTGTGCGGCACCGACGGAATCCCCATCCAGCAGTAACAGGAGACACCATGCACAACGCACGGCGGCCGAGCGTGGCCGTTGTCGCGACGCTCGCCGTGGGCGCTCTGGCGCTCACGGCGTGCGGCGACAGTGGCGAGCCCGCCCAGTCCGGTCCCGTCACCCTCACGGTCAACGTCTTCGGTGACAACTTCTCCTTACCGAACGACAGGTCCATCTACTACGAGTATGAGCGGACCCATCCCGGCGTCACGATCGTGGAGAACCGCAGCGACTTCGGCACCCACCACCAGAACATCCAGGCCCGCCTCACCGCGGGCAGCGGCGCCGCCGACATCGAGGTCATCGAGGTCGGGCAGGTCGCCGGGTACATCGGCCAGCCGGACAAATTCGTCAACTTCCGCGACCACGGCGTCGACAGTTCACAGTGGACGGACGCGGTCATCGCCCGGGCGTCCACACCCGACGGCAAGGCGCTGATCGGGCTGCCGACCGACGTCGGCGGGCTCGCCATGTGCTACCGCACGGACCTGTTCGCCGCGGCGGGCCTGCCGACCGACCGGGCGGCGGTGTCGGCGCTGTGGCCGACCTGGGAGGACTACGTCGCCACCGGGACCCGCTTCGGCGCCAAGGCACCGCAAGGTGTGAAGTGGTTCGACGCGGGCGGGCACGTCTTCACCGGCATCCTGGGCAACGAGAAGGAAACCTTCTATGACGCCGAGGGCAAGCTCATCGCCGAGAACAACCCGGCCGTGCGCGAGGCGTGGGACCTGACGGTCAAGGCGATCCAGGCGGGCCAGTCGGCGGCGTTGCCGGAGTTCGCCCCCGAGTGGAACACCGGCTTCCAGCGCGGCCAGTTCGCCACGATCACCTGCCCCGCCTGGATGATGGGCTACATCCAGGGCAACGCGGCGGAGACCAGCGGAAAGTGGGACATCGCGAAGATCCCCGGCGGCTCCGGCAACTGGGGCGGCTCCTACGTCACGGTTCCCAGCCAGGGCAAGAACACCAAGGCCGCTGTCGAGTTGGCGAAGTGGCTGACCGCGCCCGAGCAGAGCGTCAAGCTGTTCAAGGCGATCGGCAACTTCCCGAGCCAGCAGAGCACCTGGAAGGACAAGGAGGTCGCGGGGTTCACGTCGCCGTTCTTCAGCAACGCGCCCGCCGGGACCATCTTCCCGGACTCGCTGGCGAAGGCGCCCGCGCAGGTGACCGGCCCGGAGAGCGGCGTCATCGGCAACATCTTCGCCGCCGCCCTGAACAGCGTCGAACAGGGCACCGACCCGAATGAGGCCTGGCGCAAGACTCTGGGCGACATCAAAGCCGCCGCGGGATGACGCGCGGGGTCCAGCGGAGTCGGGACCGCCT
>NZ_JBOHGC010000435.1:0-24815 GCF_050699995.1 Actinokineospora sp.
GACACTGGCCGGACATGGCGGAAGCATCGGCGTTCCTTATAACCGCCCGTTGTCGGGAGATTCGCCGATGCTTCCAGCGCTCACCGTACCGCCCTGTTTGCTGTCGGTGCTCGACGGGGCGCGTTCGTGTCGTGCCGTGGAGTACTGATCCATTAGGTCGCCCTCGGCATCGGCTCGCCGGTATCGGGGTCGAGGACCGCGCCGGGATAGCGCACGGGTGTCCAGGCATGCTCGTCGATGGAGGCGATGGCCCGTTGCACGGCGCGGTTTTGGGTCAGCACGACCGAGAACCGCGCCCCTGCCGTGACGCAGGCGTTGACCACTGTGCTGGTGCCGTAGGCCGAGTCCCCGCGCACCAGGATTTCGCCGGTCGCTCCGGCGGTGTGGGCGGTTCGGATCGCCTCGGCCACCATCGAGGCGGCGTTCTTGCCGGAGCCGGTTTTGCCGGCGCGCAGCCGGATCCCGGCCACTACCGGCGCGGCGTGGTCGGTGGAGATGGTGGTGACCAGCGGGGACAAACCCCGGCGCAGCACCTGCTTGCCGGAGATCTTGGTGTGCCCGAATCCGGCGCCCTGTTTGGCGTGCCCGAACACGGGGCGCAGCAGCGAGTCGATGTCCACATACGCCTGCTGTCCGATGCCGGGCAGCAGCCCGGTCGTGGTGACAAGGTTGACCAGATGCGCCCGCGCGACCGACGCTACCTGCAGGCTGTGGCCGTGGGTGAACTCGCGCAGAAACTGGCCCAGCGTGACCGGGGCGTACACCTGGTCGAACAGTCGCGGCATCCCACCAGCGCGATGATGTTGAGGTCGTCGATGCTGTCCGCGCCGGCGGCCATGCCCGCCACGATCGCGGTGAGTTTGCCCGCGGGGTTGGCTCCGGCCGAGGGCACCGTCGTGGCGGTGAACGCGACCTTGCCGGCCACCAGTTCGGACAGGCCGGCCTGCTCGGCCAGGGCCATCACCGGCACCAGACCCGCGCACGACACGAGGTTGTCATCATCGAACCGCGGAGCGTCCTGGGACCAAACGTGAGATAGTTGCACTGAAAGTGCCTTCCGTCAGGGGAACGTTTCAGGGCGTCGACAACCCTGATTTTCCTTGCACGGCAGGCACTTTCTCTGTCGGCACGCCGAACAACCAGCCAATCAGTCCACGGATCCAGGCTAAATCGGTGGCCCACCCGGGAGTCGAACCCGGTGTCGACGGCTTTGCAGGCCGCCCCACGACCGTCGTGACGTAGGCCAAGACCGGCTCGATGCCGGAGAATCGTCGCGCGCCCTGGTGTCGATCCAGGTGTCCCGGGGTTATGAGTCCCAGGTGGCTGCCGAGCCACGCGCGGTGCCGCCGAGCAGCGGCGGCGGTCGAAACGCTCCCCTACCAGGACTCGAACCTGGTCCTCCCGGTTAACAGCCGGGTGTGCTGCCTGGTGCACCTCAGGGGATTGACGAACGTGCCCCCAGCAGGAGTCGAACCTGCGTCCCCGGCTTCGGACGCCGGTGTCTTGTCCGTTGGACCACAGGGGCGTGGCACTGGTTGGTGGTGGGTGGGTCGCCGGGGACTTGAACCGTTCAGGAGGCGTGTGAAACCGTGTCCTGAGCCCGTTCCTTGCGGTACGGGCGTTGACCCTGGGGGTCTTCCCGTGGCGGTACCCGTTGCCCGCGCGGTGCGGGTCTTACGTGGGTTTCCATCGGGCTGTCACGGCGCAACTCGCCGCCATCGCCGCCGGTGGCCACGCTGAGCAGCGCAGCGAGGTTACGGGCGGCGTTGAGATCACGATCCAGCGTGAATCCGCACTGGTCGCAGGTGTAGGTACGGTCGGACAGGCGTAGTTTGGCTTTCACCGCGCCACAGTCCGAACACGTCTTGGAGCTGGGGTACCAGCGGTCGGCGACGTGCACGTGCACACCTGACCAGTTGGCCTTGTACTCGATCTGCCGCCGTAGTTCGGCCATGCCGACTCCGGCGAGGTGGCGGGCCAGTCTGCGGTTCTTGGTCATGGCAGCTACGTTGAGGTCTTCCAGCACGATCGCGCCGAACGTGCGGACCAACCGAGTCGACAGCTTGTGCAACCCGTCCCGCCTGAGATTCGCGACAGTGGTGTGCAGTCTCGCGATGCGGGTCTGGGTTGCCCGCCAGCGCTGCGACGGCGTGGTCTTGGTGCGCCTGTCGGGTCCCTGACGACGAGCGGCTTGGCGTTGCGACCGGCGCAGTTCCCGCAGGGCGACGTCGAGGTGTCTGGGGTTGGCGACGACCTCGCCGGTCGACAACACGGCGAGAGCTTTGATGCCGAGGTCCACGCCGACAGCGGTGTCCGGCCGGGACGGGGTGGGATCGGTGCGCTCGATCTCGACGGAGAACGACACGAACCACCGGCCACGCCGATGCGACACCGTCACCGACCGGATCCTGGCGGTGCCTCGCTCGACACGCCGGGCCAGCTTCCGGGTGGACTCGTGCGTGCGCACGACGCCGACACGCGGGAGTTTCACATGCCGGCGATCGACGTCGACCAGCCCGAACGCGCCGGTGGTGATCCGGCACGACAACCCGACCCGCTTGCCCTTGAACCTTGGGAACCGGACCTTCGGGCCGCGGCGCTTGCCCGTGCGGGAGTCCGACCAGTTCCCCAGGGCGGCCGCAAGGTTCGCCAGACCGGACGAATACGCCTCCTTGGAATTCTCGCCCCACCAGGGGGCGACCTCGCCCTTGGCCTCGTTCCACTCCTTGCGCAGGCTGTAGGCCGACCAGTTCACCGACGGGGTCAACTCTGCGTCCGGGATGCCGTAGGAACGCTCGGCGTCGCGCTGGCCGAGGTTGGCCTTGATCCGCGCGAGACCCCAGTTGAACGCGTAGCGCTGCCCGCCGCAGTGCGACCGCAGCGCCACGTCTTGCTCCGGGGTTGGGTCCAACGCGAACTGGTACGCCTGCAACACGGGTTTCACCTGGCCACCGCAGCGGCCTTGACGGCGGCGTCGGCGCGTTCACGGGCCGAACGGGCACCGTAGAGACGGGCGCACATGGAGGTCAACACCTCCACCATGTCCCGCATCAGGTCATCTTTGACCTCGTCGGGGTTGAGCACGATGATCCGGCGACCAGTCGCGGACAGGGCGGCTTCGAGGTGTTCGACGCCGAAGCGGGCCAGCCGGTCACGGTGCTCGACCACGATCGTGGTCACGGTGGGGTCGGCAAGCAGTTTCCGCAGCTTGACTCTATTGCCGTCCAGCCCGGAACCGATCTCGGTCACGGTCGCCACGAGCGTGATGCCGCGCGCGCCGCATTCCTCCGCGACCCGCCCGGCCTGACGTTCCAGATCCAGGCGCTGCTCAGCGCCGGACACCCGGCAGTACGCCACCGCCGCACCCTCGGCACGGGCAGGCGAGTCGACCAGGATCGTCCCAGTAGGGAGCTGTCGGGCGGTAACGGGCAGCGTGTCGGCGTGGAACCAGTTCAGCGCGGTGCGGTACGACACGCCCTGCTCGCGTGCCCACTCCGACAGCTTCACCCGACCAATCTAACACATTTTTACACGAGTTTACACAAACCACCGGGTCGGCGGCTCTGACCAATTGAGCTAACGACCCGTCGCCGCGAAACGCCGCGGCAGCGGAGGATGCAGGGATCGAACCTGCGCGGCGCTCCCGCGCCGACTACCGTTTTCGAGACGGCTGCCTTACCGCTCGGCCAATCCTCCTTGCCCGACAACACTTTCCTTGTCGACGGTCCACCGCGGGCGGGCGCGCGCGGTGGTCATGCGCAGCCGGCCAGGGACTCGAACCCTGTCCTCCGCAGTGAAAGTGCGGCGGCCTACCCCACAGCCCCGCCGGCCATCCGGGGTGCTTTCCAGGTGAGCGGCCGGCGGGCATCGAACCCGCTGCTTCGGTTTGGAAGACCGACGTGTCCGCCGAGTTCACCACGGCCGCCGAAACGCCGCGGGCACCCCTGTCCGCGGCGTAGTGGTGGAGGGTGGAGTCGAACCACCTGTGCCCTCAAGGGCGCCCGGGTTACAGCCGGGTCGGGCTCCGCAGCCCGTCTCCACCATGCCTGGCCCGACCTCGACGCGAGGTGGACGAGGAATGTCTGCTCCGCTGTGGATTTGTCAAAATGCGCATGCACCAGTGGCGCGATAAACATCGGCGGAAGGGATCGAATTCGGGCATGGGAAACAAAGAAGCCGCCCGATCGGTTTCCCGATGGACGGCTCCCTCACATGACTGTCTACGTCATCGGCGGGGAGCCTGACCTGCTCAGCTGCGACTTTTCGGACCACTCGGACCAGGCCGACCGGAGATTCGACAAGCGCGCGCCGCAGGCCGCGTCGCTATAACAGCGCCGCGTTCCTCGCTTCCGCATGCTGGCCATCTCGATCTCCTTCGTCGGTGTTGGAACAATAGTGTCGCATGAAACCCGGCGGGTCAATCATTTTAAAACGCACGGGCTGACCAGGCGAGGCGAGCCGCTCAGCCGGGAATGACCAGCGCCTTGCTGTTGCGCGCCACCGCGGACCACGCCGTGCTGTCGTTGCAGATTCCACAGGTGGCGGTGGGGCCGAAGAAGATGCCACGAGCCTGTTCGTCGCCCATCAAGTGGAACCGCGACCACGCGGTCAGCACCCCGATGAGCCGGATCCGGGTGTCACCAGGGAAGAAGTGGTCCGAGCCGCGCAGCTCGGCGAAGATCGCCGGGATCTGCGTGGCCTGCGAGTAGCGGGACCGGACGTAGAACGACGGCACGATCCAGTCGTTCTGGCCCGCGATGAACAGGCTCGGTCCGTGGAGCTTGGACACCGTGCCCTGCGGTCCGGGTTGCAGCGGGATCGTAGTGGTGACGATCGGGTCGGCGCCCGCCGCGATGGCGCCGCCACCGCCCTGTGAGTGCCCGGCGGCGCCGAACTTCGTCTCGTCGATCCTGCCGTGGAACACGCTGCCCGCGCGCTGGTCCTCGGCGACGACGAACTTCCCGCAGGCGAGCATCTCCTGGCCGGACCCCGCCTGGGTCGTGTTCGCCGCCGCCACCACGACACCCCAGGTGGCGAGGTGGCGCAGTTGAGCATCGTAGCTATCCGGGGTGGCGCCGGTGCCGTTGCCCCAGGCCATAATCGGGTGCTGGATGCCGCTCGCGCCGATGTTCCCCGGGTAGTAGAGCGTGCAGTTCGGTCCGCCCTGCACCTTGGTGACGCCATGCGGCCCGGGCTGCTCGTAGTGGCTCGACGGCACGGCGGCGACCTCGTCGGCCGCGCCCGCCAGGGAACTCGCCAGGGCGGGCAGCGACGTGGCGAGCAGACCCGCGGTCAACGCGGACACCATCAGCCATTTCTTGCGCTGCGGCCGGATTGTCATGTCATAGCTCCTATCGGTCGGACGGATCGAATGCAGGGAGAGCTATTGCGCGCCTTGGACGTGTTCCATGAATTGGCGCCTGTTCGTTGTGACTGATCACAGCTCGTGGGCTACTGGCTCGCGCTGGCCGACCAGGGGAAGCGAAGCGCCGGGGCGTGCTGGCTTCGCTGATACGCGGCGCAGAACCCGGCCTCGTCGCCCGCGTACCGCGGGTCGAGCGCGACCAGCGCGGGCCGCATGGCGTTCCACACCCGCTTGTGGCCCTCGTTGGTGCTGTCGTCCCGGACGGTGATCACCAGGTCGAGGCCGCGGTGCAGTGACACCCGCTGTCCGCCCGCCCCGGCCACACAGGCGAGTCCGATGTCGTAGCGCTCACCGGTGTACGGGGTGCCGCCGTAGTTGTGCGTGGTCGCGTTGAACGGGGCGTGCGGGTGGCGCGGCCAGGTGCTGTACGGCGAGCACGCGGTGTCGTTGGTGCCGGATGAGTAGCGCCATCCCTGGTGGGCATCATCTGCATGAGGTAGCCGTAGCCGGTGTTGGTGTCCTCGAACGCCGGGTGGGTCATCCGGTAGACGAACTTCTCGTCGAGCAGCTGCGTGCCCTGCCAGCTTCCCTTCTGCATCAACAGAAGGCCGAGCCGGGACAGGTCCTGGGTGGTGCTGTTGAGGCTGTAGGCGATAGTGGAACCGCCCCAGTCGGAGCCACGCATCCCGAGCACGTCGAACAGGTAGCGCTGCGCGAACTGCTGGACGTTGGTGACACCGGGATAGGCGGCGGGCTCGCGCTGGATCGCCCGGTTCATCACCGTGATCAGCCGGTTGATCTCCCGCCAGCCGAGCGCGTCATAGCTCCAGCTGCCCTTCTGGTCGGTGGCCAGGTTCGATTTGGTCGACGTCATGGCCAGCACGTACGCCAGCGTGGCCTGCGCGTTAATCGACCCGTCCTCCCAGGTGGACAGCCATTCGCGGACCGGGTCGGTGTCGTCCAGGGTGCTGCTGCGCTGGGCGATCATGCCGAACAGGGGTCGCGGCGAAGGTCTTCGTCACCGAGGCGACGTGGTAGGTCGAGGTGGTATCGGCCGGACGGTTGACCCAGCACAGCTTCCCGTGTCGGACGATGGTGAACGGGATGCTCGGCAGCGCCGCGTCGGCCCGGTCGAGCAGCGCCGGGTCCAGCCCGCATTCCGCGGCGACCTGGTCGCGCGGAACCTGCGCCCATGGCGCGGGTCCCGGATCGGCCGCGGCAGAGGCGGTACCCACCGGAGCGGGCGCCGCGCGCCGGTGAACGGCACCACAAGTGCCGCGCTGAGTGCCACCGCCGCCGAACCTAGCCACCTGGTGTGTTTGCGCACGGTCTGGCTCCTCGCAGCGTGAAACGGCGTTCAATCAATGAACAAGCCTGCCCGAGCAAGTGCACCGCACACAGTGGAATCGACTACAACACTTTTCGCATAGTGTTGTGACCGGACACAATATTCACTGTGTTTACAAATAGGACTTGTGAATCAGCCGCTCAGCACGATTCCGCGGACGAACGCGGCCTGGCCCGCGTGTTGCAGGCAGTCGGAAATCACGCTGACCACCCGCACCCCGAGGGTGACCGGCGGGTTCCACGCGCGGTCCACGACCCGATCGAGGTCGGCGTCGGTGATGCCCGCGGCCCAGTCGACGCACTGGCGGTGCACGGCGGCGTGGTAGCCGGCGAGAAGGTCGGCCTCGACCCGGACCGCGGCGACCTGCTCGCTGGTGTGCCCGTAGCCGTGGTCGGCGTCGGGGAACGGCAGGCCGAACCGCTTGGCCCAGCCGTCCGCGAGCCACACCTGGTCGAGCCCCGAGATCCCCGCGATGTGGTCGTCCTGGATGCGGGTCAGGTGCCATACGAGCCAGGCGATGGAGTTCGCGTCGTCGTCGACCCGGTGCGCGAGTTGATCGACGCTGAGCCCGTCGACGGCGGCGCGCACCTCCTCGGCGATCCGCTCGAACGCGTCCACCACGAGGTCGGCACTGGTCATGTCGCGACCCTACGCGGAGCTCAGCCGTCGAGCAGTTCCACGGAGACCGCGGCGACGTCGCCGACGTCAAGTTTCTCGGCGCGGCGCACGGCTCGCTTGACCGGCAGGACGTACACCCCGCGACCGCTGTCCGGGAAGACCGATGTGGTCCAGGTGGTGGCGCCCACGGTGACTCGAACCCGCACCGAGCCGAAGCCTCGCCGCGGACCGGTGACGGCGCGGATCTCCTCGGACGCGTCGGCGGGCAGGCTCACGAAAGTCCAACTGTCCGCGCGGCGGGCGTCCCAGTCCCACAGCTCGGCATCGAAGTTCACCACCACGGTCGCACCATCGCACAAGGCACAGACAGTCTCACGCGGGTTCGACCTTGGTCACCGCGAACGGAGTCCCCTGCTGGCAGTAGCTCACCAGATCCGTGGCGAGCCGGCCCTCGACGACCACCTCCGTGCCCATGGGCACCACCACGCCCTCACCCGCCAGCAGGAGGTACTGCCCGCTGTCGGTCGTCAACACCCGGCAGCCCGCTTCCACCCCCTCCTGCACCACACCCCGAAGCGTCATCAGGGGCTCCGACGGAGTCGTCGGGGCAGAGGTGATCGAGGTGGTCGTCGAGGACGACACCGGCCCGCCAGGCGGGGATTCGCCGCATGCCGTGAGCGCCGCGGCCAGCGCCACGGTCATCAGCCACCACGGTTTCGAACTCATCCGCGTACCTCCACGTGTTCTCATTCGCCGGGGACCGCGGGCAGGCCCCCGGTCGTGATCAGCAGCAGCGCGAGCGCGGGCAGGAAGTTGTTGGCCTGGTGTGCGACGACGCTGGTGAGCAGGTTGCCGGTGAACATCCGGGCCAGGCCGACCGGAATCGAGATGACCAGCAGCAGCGGCGTGCGCAGCAGTTCCAGGTGGGCGATGGAGAACAGCACACCGGTGACCGCGAAGATCACCCACCGGTTCCACCGCCAGTGTTCCAACGCGCGCCACAGCACACCGCGGAACAGCACTTCCTCGCCGAGCGGTGCGAGCAGCCACACGAAGAGGAACACCGCTATCGCCGTCGCCGGGGCCAGCGTCCGGCCCCCGAATGCCTCACCGACCGCCGAGGTCGCGTCATCCGCGCCGACCCAGGACGACCAGACCGCCGCGGCCGGAATCGTGACGACCAAACCGCCGAACCCAATGGCGGCGCCCAAGCCGACGTCACGCGACCGCCGGCGAAAGACCAGCTCGCGCGCGACCCGCCCCCGCCGTGCCCCACCGCCGACGAGCGCGGTGCCCGCCACCGCCGCCAACGCGGCCAGCGTCGTGGGCACCACGAGCAGGGCCACCAAAGCCGGGAGCGGGAGCGGACCCTCCCCCACCGAGAAAGCCACCGACACCACCACGGCTGACGCGAACCACAGCAGCTGGGCTCCGGCGAACACCGCGAGCATCAGCAGCCCGGCCCGCCGCCCCTGCGCAGGCTCCGCCTCGTGGGTTGTCGACCGCGAATCGTTCCGCACCCCTCCACTCTCCTACCCCGCGTCACTCCCCGCCGATCAGCGAGCCTCGGTGCCGCCCTCCGCGTCGCTCGCCGTGATCGGCTGCTCCGCGGTGGGGCGTGTCATTGCCGAGAGTTCAGGGAAGTGCCGCGTTCCCAGGCGGGAATCAGGCCTACGGAGCCGCGTAGCGCTGGGCGTGGCCCTTGACCATCAGGCTGTTCAGCGTGGAGAAGCGCAGGCTGATCAGGCTCAGGGTCGGTCCCATCAGCGTCAGCGCACTCGGGTCGGAGGCGAGCAGGCCCTCCGGGCTGGAGTAGTGGTGGTGTCCGCCGAGCAGGTGCCCGACCTCGTGCGCCATGATCTTGCCGGTGCCGTCGCTGACCGGGATCGGCAGCAACGGCGTGCCCACGCCGTGCACCTCACCGACGGCGAAGGCGCGGTCGGCGTAGCGGACGCCGCCGATGCAGTCGGCCAACCCCGCCACGTTGTTGCCGGTGACCCCCGCCGCAGTAATGTCCTTGGTGGTCAACGTGTACACGACGTCGATGCCCGCGGGCCGGACGCCGCCGTAAAGGTCCTTCGCCTGCTGGGTGAGTCCGTTCGCGTCCACACCGGTGAACGACACGGCCTGATAGGAGTCGGCGATGGTGACGCCGATGGGTTCGTAGGCCCGGCGCATGGCCGTGACCGCGGTCTGTGCCTCGCTCTGGGAGGCGCCGTCGAGCAGGATTCGCAGGTCGAGGCGGACCGGGGTGTTGTCCAGGGACAGCACGTGGGGAACCAGCTGGGTACACGACAGCAGCCCGCCGTCGATGTCCGGCAGCACAACTGGGTCAGCGGTGGCGGGGCCGTTGGCCATGGTGATGGCCCCGGCGGCGGTGATGGCGGCGATGAGGGTGAGTCGGCGGAACATGCGCACCTCCGATGTCGGTTGGCGGGGGTCGCCCGCCACCCCGGTCAACGAGACCGCCTGGTGGAAGTGACGGCACCAGTCAGTCGACGATGTCGGACCAGAACTCCCGGAAGTGCCGCCACACGTCGCGGTCGCACGGCGGCGGGTTCGGCGAGAGCCAGGACGTCGGCTCGTCGGCGACATCCTCGGCGCAGGTCTGCACCGCGGTGGGCACCCACAGGCCGACCACGACACTGGCCGCCAGCACCGCGCCGCAAGCCCACCTGACCGCGACCCAGTTCACCATCAGGCCCGCGACCAGCGGAAACGCCGCTGACACGGCGATGAACCCGGCGAAGTCCAAGTCGACGCCCGGCTCAAGTGCCTCGGTCACGGCCCCGATGAACACCGCCACGGGTACAGCCACAAGAATGACGACAACGGTCCAGATGAGCTTGCCGCGAACCGTCCCGGTAAGGCTGGAACCGCGCCACCACACCGATCCCGCGAGCAACACCGGCACCGAGAGCATCCCCAGCGCGATCAGCGCGGGACCCACCCAGGACCGCACCTGGAACAGCCACGCGAATACCGCCACGTGCCCGGCCAGGAACAACCCGACAATCGCCGCCACCCACACCCCGACAAGCTGACCGACGACACCGCGCGCCCGCGCCTCCACCCCCTGAGCCACGCCATGAGTCTGCCCCGGCCGGTGCCGCCGTGTCCGGCGAACGCGAACGGTGACGCGTTCCAACTTTCGCGGCGTCCGTTTCGGGCGGACGATGGAGGCACACCGTGACGTCACGAGTCAGGGAGGCGACGGCGATGGCACACGCACACCAGATCCCGGCCGCCGACGAGGCCGCGGCCCGAGGATTCGCCCGGGAAGCGGCGTTCTTCTTCGGTCTGGTCTTCATCGCACTGGGCGTGGCCGGTTTCGTCCCGGCGACGGTCACCGGCAACGAGACGATGGGGTTCGCCGGCCACGAGCACCCAGGGCTGCTGTTCGGCCTGTTCGCGGTGTCCACTCTGCACAACCTGGTGCACCTCGGGTTCGGCTTGGCGGGGCTGGTGATGGCCCGCGCCACCGCGTCGGCCAGGGCGTTCCTCATCGGCGGCGGCGTGCTCTACCTGCTGCTCGGCGTCTACGGCCTCATCGTCGCCGACAACAGCGCGGCCAACCTCGTGCCCACCAACACCGCCGACGACGTCCTGCACCTGACCCTCGGCGCGACGATGCTGACCCTGGAATGGGTCAGCGGACCACCCGACTTCGGCGACTGACCACACAAGGGGTTCTCATGAGCGAACCGACGACGCGCCCGCCGGACGCGGCAGAAGACGCGAGCCTTCACGACCACGTCCGCACGGACGGCGAGATCGGCGTCGACGACGCGCTCGGCGCCGCGGACGACCCCGACACCCAGGGCTGAGCGCGGCAGTCACCCTTTGAGGTCGGTGAACTGGTCGTCACGCCACTCGGCGGACTCACCCGGCGCGAGCGCGTTCTCCCTGGCCCGCAGCTCGACCCGGCGGATCTTGCCGGAGATCGTCTTGGGCAGGTCGTAGAACTCCAGCCTGCGCACCCGCTGGTACGGGGCGAGGTGGTCGCGGGCGTACTTGAGTATGGCGAACGCGGTCTCCCCGGTCGGCTCGAAACCGGGCGCCAGCACCACATACGCCTTGGGCACGGCCAACCGCACCTCGTCGGGCGCGGGCACGACCGCGGCCTCCGCGACCGCCGGGTGTTCGATGAGGACACTCTCCAACTCGAACGGGCTGATCTTGTAGTCCGAGGCCTTGAACACGTCGTCGGTGCGCCCGATGTAGGTGATGTAGCCGTCCTCGTCCATCGAGGCCACGTCGCCGGTGTGGTAGTAGCCGCCCGCCATCGCATCGGCGTTGCGGAGCGCGTCGCCCAGGTATCCGGTCATGAGCGACAGGTGCGGGCGGGACAGGTCGAAGCAGATCTCGCCTTCGCCGGTCTCCGATGGCATTCCAGTCAGCGGGTTCACCAGAGTGATCGGCGCACCGGGCAGCGGCCTGCCCATCGACCCGGGCTTGAGCGGCGCGCCCGGGGTGTTGCCGATGGCGGCGGTCATCTCGGTCTGGCCGAAACCGTCGCGCAGGGTCAGCCCCCAGTGCTTCTGCACCTGCGAGATGACCTCGGGGTTGAGCGGCTCACCCGCGCCGATGATCTCGCGCAGGTCGCCGGGGCCGCCGGACAGGTCGGCGTTGATCAGCATCCGCCACACGGTCGGCGGCGCGCAGAAGGTGGTGACGCGCTCGGCACGCAGGTTCGCCAGCAACTCGGCGGCGTCGAATCGGCCGTAGTTGTAGACGAACACGGTCGCCTCGGCGATCCACGGCGCGAAGAAACAGGACCAGGCGTGCTTGGCCCAGCCCGGCGAGGAGATGTTGAGGTGCACGTCGCCGGGCCGCAGCCCGATCCAGTACATCGTGGACAGATGCCCCACCGGGTAGGAGACCTGGGTGTGCTCGACCAGTTTGGGCTTGCTGGTGGTGCCGGAGGTGAAGTACAGCAGGAGCGGGTCGTCGGGCCCGGTGCCGGGATGGTCCGCGGGGGTGGCCTCGACGCCGTGGGAGGCGTCGAAGTCGAGCCAGCCCTCGGGGGTGCGGCCGACGCAGATCCGGGTGTAGTCGCCGGGCACCTCGTCGAACTTGGGCGCGTCGGCGGTGTTGCAGATGACGTGCCGGGCGTGGCCGCGGGCGATCCGGTCGACCAGGTCCGCGGGGCCGACGGCGGTGGTCGTCGGCATGATCACCGCGCCGAGCTTCATCACCCCGAGCATGGCCTCCCACAGCTCGACCTGGTTGCCCAGCATGAGGATCACCGCGTCGCCACGCCGCACCCCGTGGCCTGCCAGCCACGCGGCGACCTGGTCGGAGCGCCGGGCCATGGTGTCGAAACAGACCTCCGCGCGCCGCCCGTCCTCTTCGACGATGACCAGCGCGGGGCGGTCGTTGCCGCGCGCGATCGCGTCGAACCAGTCGACCGCCCAGTTGAACCGCCCGCCCAGGTCGGGCCAGGCGAACTCGGCCACCGCCTGCTCGTGCCTGCCCGCCAGGGCCAGCAGTTGGTCCCTCGCCGCCCGGTAGACCTCGGTCGCGCGCCCCACGGTGTCCTCCAGCGTCACTTGAACGAAACGTGGCTCTCATCGTGAGTCGCCCGCCGAGGGAACGTCACCCCCATGTGGAGAGGGTTCGTCACAGCGCATCCGTCCAAAGTGGACTTGACGATAGAGCGATTGGGCTGCCCCGATGCTGCCGTATGACAGTGACATGACCCGCTCGCACGGCTGCAGGTGGCGCTCGATGACGCCCTGGTGGGACGACTGCGCGACCAGCCAGGTGTGGGGGCACCGGGTCGACGTACAGGTCGACCCTCGTGGTGGCCTGCCGAGGGGCGGTGGGGCGCGCTGCGGCACCCGGGCAGCCTCAACCACATGATCCGGGAAAGCGCGTGCTTCCAGACCCGGCAGCCCACCGAGCGGCTGATCGCCGACATCCGCGGCATGGTCGGGTCGCGTCGCCACAACTTCGGCGTCACCCACCTGGAGACGCTGGTGGACATCGTCGTCCACGGCAAGGACATCGCCGCGCGGGTGAGGACCGGAGTTCCGCGGTCCGATTGTCGCCATCCTGCTGGTCCTCACCGGCCGGAAGGCGGGCCTTTCCCAACTGGCCTGCCCCTGATCAGACCTCTCGGCGGCCTGGCATCAGGCGGGCGGTCAGGAAGGCGAGGATTTCGTCCCTGGCGCGCAGTGTGGGGTGTCCGGCCTCGTCGACGAGGTGGGCGGTGACGACGCTGTGCGGGGTGCCGACCACGTCGCGGAAGAACGGGGGCGGGTCGGTGTTGGCGGCGTCGTCCGGCAGGACGCGGCCGTCGAAGGCGTCGCCGAGGAGTGCCTGGTAGGCGGCGAAGCGCGCGGCGGTGCACCAGCGGTCACCCGCGAAGCGGTAGGCGAGGACCGTCAGTCCGTCGCGGGTGACGCGGTCGCGGATCGCGAGCGCGTCCGCCTCGTCGAGTTCGAGTCCGGCGGGGTCGTCCAACGGCAGGGACGGGTGGTTGACCACGGGCGCGATGACGGCGGGCTCCAACGCCATGGTGAGGGCGAAGTTGCCGGTGAAGCACAGCCCGATCGCGCCGACTCCCGGGCCGCCGCACTCGGCGTGCGCCAGCCGCGCGAGGCCGCGCAACCACCCGGTGACCGGGCTGGTCCCGCCACCGGCGAACGCACGGAACTCGGCGCTCACGCACGCGCGGCGCGCCACTTTGTCGCCTGCCTGGGCCGTGGGATAGGCGCCGTCGACGCCGAAGAGCGAGGGCACGTACACGGTGAACCCCGCGTCCCGCACCCACCGGGCGAGCCGCAGGACATCGGGGCTGATGCCGGGCATCTCCGGCATCAGCACCACGGCAGGCCCTGATCCGGCGACGTGAACCGTCTTCGTCACGCCGTCCACCCCCAGTGAGCGGCGGGAGAAGTCGGTGATTGCATCGTCGAGGCAGTCGGTCATGCGCACAGCCTGGACCAGGCGTCCGCGGGATCGGGATAGGCCAGATCGCCACGTATCGGGGTAATCTCGCCACATGCTGCGAGTCGGCGTCCTGGCCTATCCAGGCTGCTTCGCCTCCGAGGTGTTCGGCGTGCCCGATCTCCTCACCATGGCCACGCACGTCGCCGGACCGGACCGCGCCGGATACGAGGTGTCCATCGTCTCGCCACGCCGCCGCGTCGTGGCGTCGGGCGGCGTGGCGTTGAGTGTCTCCCCGCTGCGCGAGGTCGATGTCCTTGTCGTGCCGGGATTCGAGCCCGGGCGCGACCGCGACCTCGACGTGCGGCTCACCGGCCTGGCCAACGAGTTCGCGGCGATCCGCGCCCACGCCGCCGCGGGCAACGCCGTCGTCTCGATCTGCGTCGGCGCGTTCCTCCTCGCCGAAGCAGGCGTGCTCGATCACCGCCAGGCCACCACCTCCTGGCTGTTCGCCGACGAACTGGCCCGACGCTGCCCCGACGCCGACATCCGCGCGGACCGCCTTGTCGTGACCGACAAAGGAGTCACGACGACCGCCGCGTTCAGCGCGATGTACGACTTCGCCCTCGACCTGATCCGCGAACACAGCGGCGCCGACGTCGCCCGGACAACCGCACGCGTGGCCCTGGTCGACGACGCACGGTCGTCCCAGACGCCCTACGTCGACACACGGCTACTCCCCCGGCCTGGCAGCGACTTCTCCCACCAGGTCATGCGCCGCCTCGACCAGAACCTCAGCGCCCGCTACGACCTCGCCGCGCTGGCGGACACCTTCACCGTGAGCACCCGGACCCTGCTGCGGCGCTTCGCCGAGGAGGCGGGCCAAAGCCCGCTGGACTACCTGCGGTCCGCACGCGTCCGCCGCGCCCGCCACCTGCTCGAGACCACCGACCGAACCGTCGCCGCCATCTCCGCCGCCGTCGGCTACCGGGACCCCGGCACCTTCGCCACCCTCTTCGCCGAACACACCGGACGACGCCCGAGGGACTACCGCGCGGCCTTCCGGCGCGGCGGCTCATAGTCAGGTGCCCGATTTGGTGAGGGCGCACCACAAACGGGTTAACCGATCCCAGTGCGGTTGTCCACAGTGCTACGACTGCGGGCATGAGTATCACTGCCGCGTTGATGTTGGCCCTGGCTGTGGTTCCCGCACCGGAGGTCACGGAGTACGTCGCACTGGGCGACTCGTATGCCGCCGGAGTCGGGAGTGGAGGGAACGCCGAGACCGGTTGTGGGCGCAGCGATTTCGCCCATCCGAACCTCTGGAAAGACTCGCATTCGCCCGCGAGATTCGCCTTCCCCGCGTGCTCCGGGGCGACCACGCAGCACGTCGCGGACCGGCAGCTGGGGTCATTGTCCGGTGAGACCGAACTGGTGACGCTCACCGTGGGCGGGATGGACGCCGACTTCACCAAGGTGATGACCACGTGCACGCTGGGTTCGGACGGCGCCTGCGAGAAGTCCGTGGAGCGGGCGGTCCAGCTGATCCGCTCGGAGTTGCCCGGCCGGTTCGAGCGGCTGTTCCAGGGGATCGAGGCCGCCGCACCGAAAGCGAAGGTCGTGGTTCTGGGCTATCCGCGGTTGTTCGAGTCGCGGAGCTGTTCCGGTGGGTTGTCCGCGGCCAAGCGGGCCGCGGTGAACGACGGGGCTGATGCGCTGGCCGAGGTGACGGCGGCCGCCGTCGCCGCGACCGGGGGCGCCTTGACCTTCGTGGACGTTCGGGAAGCGTTCGCCGGGCACGGGATCTGCGGCGAGGACCCTTGGGTGCATCCGCTCACGACGCCCCTGGGCCACTCCTACCACCCGAACCGCGACGGCCAACTCTGGTATCTGCGTGCCCTGGAATCCGTTGCCAAGACAGCTCTGCGCAGGTGAGCGCCCATCCGGGTGCCCACCTGCGCAGCTGACCGGCCACCGAAGGATCGGCGACCGCCACGAGGACTAGGAGGGGACGATGTTCTCCGCCTGCGGGCCCTTCTGGCCCTGCGTGATATCGAAGGAGACCTTCTGGCCCTCCTGCAGCTCACGGAAGCCCTGGGCGGCGATGTTCGAGTAGTGGGCGAAGACGTCGGGACCGCCGCCGTCCTGCTCGATGAAGCCGAAGCCCTTTTCGGCGTTGAACCACTTGACGGTTCCGGTAGCCATTTTCTCTCCAAAGCAGTAGAAGTCGGCACCCGCACGATGCGGGACCGAAGGTGATCGCCGTGGCCCTCAGCGACTCTGAACAACAAAACGCCCGTGGCTCGCGCTCACGGGCGACCTGCACTTCGGAACCATGACAGCTGCCCAAACGCTACACCGGTCGCCCACATCCCGCCTGCGCAGACCCGGTAGGCCAATTTCGGACCCCTTCTTCCACCCCCTGTCCGCTGTGGTTTCAGTGGACAGGGGGTGGCACCTCTTCTTCGGATACGCGGCGAGTTTCTCGTCGTCAGCTCGCGGGCGGGTGCAGGCCCAGCTTGCGCAGTTCGCGGGTCGCGAGGCCCGCCACCGTCTCCGGGTCGCCGGTGCGCCGGCCCGCGCCGACCGGGCCCGCCGACGCCAGCCGGGACAGCGGCTGGGTGACCAGAGCCCGCAGCGCGAGCAGGTCGTGTCCGTCCGGGCCCAGGGGCACGTCGTCGGCGGTGGCGGCGGAGTCGAACGTGCCGCTCAACCTGCCGCCCGCGTCGACCAGGCCCTCGCCTGGCGCCCGCAGCCGCAGCACCCGTTCCCGGACCTCGGTGGCGAACACGATCAGCAAGGCGAGCAGGTCGGCGGTCATCTGACGCGCGCGGCGGGCGGGATGGTCGGCGTAGAGCTTCATCGGCGCTCTTCGGCCACTGGGGCGGATCCTCTTCGATCATGGCAGGCCCTGGACGGCTGAGAGGGAAATACCCGGACCAGAAGACGATCAACCGCCACAACGTGTGCCGTGGCCATGACGGCCATAAAGTGGGTGGTCCGTTCGGCGAAAGGAGCACGATGCCGCAGCCGGAAGGTCAGGAGCTCCACGAGATCCGCGCCCGCCGAGAGTCGTTGCGCGAGCGGTATCTGCGGCCTGGGCAGCCGACGACGGTCCGCGGCATCCATCACCTGGCGCTGATCTGCCGCGATGTCGAGGAGACCATCGAGTTCTACCAAGGCCTGCTCGGGTTCCCGTTGGTCGAACTGGTGGAGAACCGTGACTACGCCGGGTCGAGCCACTTCTTCTTCGACATTGGCAACCGGAACCTGCTCGGGTTCTTCGACTTCCCCGGCCACGACCACCCGCCGTTCGCCGAGACGATCGGCGGGGTGCAGCACCTGGCGATCTCGGTGTCGGCCGAGATGTTCGACGCGGCCAAGAAGAAGCTCGACGACGCGGGCATCTCCTACCTCGGGCCCGATCGCGGGGTTGAGGACAGCGTCTACTTCCGTGACCCGAACGGGGTCGGACTGGAGCTCTACCAAGAGCGGCTGGGCGTGTTCAACGGGACCACGCTGCTCGACTGAACACAGGGCGTAGCCGGTAGTCACCCCAACGACACGACACTCCGACTCGGTCGCCGGAGCGCGAGGAACTTATAACGAATCAAGCCTCATTGCTTGGTCCCAGCGGTCGCGTGATCAATGCTCTGCTGACAGAGTGTGACGCGGGTCACCGGTAGGAGGTGTGATGCTCGCGGTCCGGAACCTCGAGGTCGTCTACGACGACGTGATCCTGGTGCTGCGTGGTGTCAGTCTGGAGGTGCCGGAGGGCAAGATCGTCGCCCTGCTCGGGGCGAACGGGGCGGGCAAGACGACGCTGCTCCGCGCCATCTCCGGCCTGCTCGGCGTGCACGAGGGCGAAGTGACCAAGGGGTCGATCTCCCTCGACGACGAGCCCATCCACCGCAGCAACGCCGCCCGGATCGTGTCGAAGGGAATCAAGCAGGTCCAGGAGGGCAGGCAGATCTTCGCCGAGCTCACGGTCGAGGAGAACCTGCGGGTCGGCGCGCACACCAACATCAAGCACCTCAAGGAGAACCTCGCGCGGGTCTACGGCCTGTTCCCGGTGCTGCGCGACCGTCGCAAACGGACCGCTGGCTACCTCTCCGGCGGTGAGCAGCAGATGCTCGCCATGGGCCGGGCGCTGATGTCGGACCCCAGCTACCTGCTGCTCGACGAGCCGAGCCTGGGCCTGGCTCCCCTGCTGGTCCAGCAGATCCGCGACCTGATCGTGCAGATCAACGCGCAGGGCACGACGGTCCTGCTGGTCGAGCAGAACGCCACCATGGCGCTGTCCATCGCCGAACACGGCTACGTGATGGAGAACGGCAAGATCGTGATGGACAAGCCCGCCAAGGAACTGCTGGCCGACGAGGACATCCGCGAGTTCTACCTCGGACTCGGCGCGGAGGGCGCGGTCAAGTCCTTCCGCGACGTCAAGCACTACAAGCGCCGGAAGCGGTGGCTGTCATGAGCGAGCTTGCGAGCGAAGCAACGTCACAGCCCGAGCCGATCCTGGTGTTCGAGGACGTCCACTTGTCGTTCGCGGGCGTGAAGGCCGTCAACGGCGTGTCCTTCGAGGTCGGCGAGCGCGAGCTGTTCGCCATCATCGGCCCGAACGGCGCGGGCAAGACATCGATCTTCAACGTCCTCTCCGGGGTGTACCGACCGCAGCGGGGGCGGGTGGTCTTCGACGGCGTCGACCTCGTGGGCAAGCCGCCGCACCGGATCGCCGCACTCGGCATGGCGCGCACGTTCCAGAACATCGAGCTGTTCGCGAACCTGACCGTGCTGGACAACCTGATGCTCGGCAGGCACCACCACATCCGCTACGGCGCGCCGTCGGCGTTCGCCTGGTTCGGTCGGGCGCGGCGGGAGGAGATCGCGAACCGCGCGGTGGTGGAGAACATCGTCGACTTCCTCGAATTGGAGCAGTGGCGCGCGTTCCCGGTGGGTCTGCTGCCCTATGGCGTGCAGAAGCGGGTCGAGCTGGGCCGGGCGCTGGCCATGGAACCCAAGCTGCTGCTGCTCGACGAGCCGGTAGCGGGGATGAACCTCGAGGAGACCGAGGACATGGCGCGCTTCGTCCTCGACATCCGCGACGAACTCGACATCCCGATGATCCTGGTGGAGCACGACATGGGCCTGGTCATGGACTTGGCGGACCGGGTGATGGCGATGGACTTCGGCACGCCGATCGTCACCGGCACGCCCGGCCGGGTCCAGGCCGACGAAGGGGTCATCCGGGCGTACCTGGGACAGGAACACGCGACGGAGGTGACGTCATGACCCAGGTCGTCGAGCCGAGCACCAAGACCACGACCACCATCGTGACCAGGGTGCGGGATCGCGCGCGCACCATGCCCGACGCGGTTGCCATGCGGGAGAAGGACTTCGGCATCTGGCAGGAGGTGTCCTGGGCGGACTACTGGGACACCGTCGAGCTGGTCGGCCACGCGCTGCTCGCGCTCGGGGTGCGGCCCGGCGACCGGGTGGCGATCCAGTCGGAGAACCGCCGGGAGTGGCTCTACACCGACCTCGCCGCGGTGGCGGTGCGGGCGATGACCGTGGGCCTCTACCCGACCAATCCCGCGTCGGAGGTGGCCTACCTGCTCGCCCACTCCGGCAGCAAGGTCCTGCTCGCCGAGGACCAGGAGCAAGTGGACAAGGTCCTGTCGGTGCTGGACGAGCTGCCCGAGCTCGAGCGGATCGTCTACTTGGAACCGCGCGGCATCCGGCGCCGCTACGACAACCCGAAGCTGCTGTTCTGGGAAGACCTCCTGGCCATCGGCGCCGAGCACCGGGCGGCGAATCCGGGCGCGGTCGAGGAGACGATGAGCCAGGCGCGGTCCGACGACATCATGACCTTGGTCTACACGTCGGGAACCACCGGCCCGCCCAAGGGCGCGATGCTGAGCGTGGCGAATGTCGAGTTCAGCATCCAGACCCTGATCGAGAGCGGCGGGTTCACCTCGCCCCCGCCGAGCACCGACGACATCATGCTGTCCTACCTGCCGCTGTGCCACGTGGCCGAGCGGATCTTCACCACCTGGTTCAACTCGTCGGCGGGCGTGCAGGTCAACTTCGCCGAGTCCATCGCGACCGTGCAGCCCAATCTCCGGGAGATCCAGCCGACGATCCTGTTCGGGGTGCCGCGGATCTGGGAGAAGGTGCTCGCCGGGGTCAACATCAAGATCGCCTCGGCGTCCCCGGTCAAGCGCGGGCTCGCCCGGTTCTGGCTCAAGGTGGCCGACGGCATCGGCGACACTCTGGTGCGCACGGGCGGCAAGCACACCGCGCGGACGCGGGTGCGGTACGCCTTGGGTTACCTGTTCCTCTACCGCGCGCTGCGCGACCGCATCGGCATGCGCAAGGTCCGCTACGCCGCCTCGGGCGCCGCGCCGATCGCGCCGGACGTGCTGAAGTTCTTCATGGGCATCGGGGTGCCGATGCACGAGGTCTACGGCATGACCGAGAACAGCGCCATCGCCACGGCCAACCGGCCGGGCCGGGTCAAGCTAGGCACGGTCGGCGAGCCGCACCCGGGCGTCGACCTGCGGGTCGACGAGGAGACCGGCGAGATCCTGACGCGGCACGCGGGTGTGTTCGCGGGCTACTGGCGCGACGAGGAGGCCACGGCGCGGGCGGTCGACGAGCAGGGTTGGCTGCACACCGGCGATGTGGGCGTGTGGGTCGACGGCACGCACGTCAAGATCACCGACCGGATGAAGGACATCATCATCACCGCGGGCGGCAAGAACGTGGCGCCCTCGGAGATCGAGAACGCGCTCAAGGTCTCGCCGTACATCAAGGAAGCCGTGGTGATCGGCGACAAGCGCCCGTACCTGACCGCGCTGATCGGCGTGGAGCTGGAGACCGTCGGGGAATGGGCACAGCGCAAGCGAATCCCGTACACCACCTATCGGGACCTGTCCGAGCGCCCCGAGGTCATCAAGTTGGTGCAGGGCATCGTCGACGACGTCAACAAGAAGTTCGCCTCCGTCGAGCAGATCAAGAAGTTCCGCATGCTGCCGAAGGAACTCGACCACGAGGACGGTGAGCTGACCGCGACGCAGAAGGTCAAGCGGTCGGCGCTCGGGAAGCTGTTCGACGGTCTCGTCGAATCCATGTACGCCAAGGGAGGCGGCGCATGACCACCTTCCTGCAGGCGGTGGCGGGCGGACTCGGCCAGGGGTCGGTCTACGCGCTGCTCGCGCTCGGCTTCGTGATCATCTACAAGTCGATGCGGGTGGTCAGCTTCGCCCAGCCCGCGTTCATGCTCGCGGGCGCCCTGGCGGTCAGCTTCATCGCCGAACCGCTGCTCGGGATTCCGAGTCCGTGGGGCTTCTTCCTGGCCCTGGTGCTCGGCGCGATCGGCGTCGCCCTGCTCGGGCTCGGCATCGAGCGGACGGTGATCCGGCCGATGGTCGGCAAGCCGGTGTTCGTGATCGCGATCATCACCCTCGGCATCGACATCGTGGTCCGGTTGGTGGCCAACATCTTCATCGGCCTCGACGTCCGGCCCGTGGGTGACCCCTGGGGACTGAGCTCGATCAACATCAACGGCGTGCAGGTCCAGGAGCGGCACATCGTGATGCTGGTGACCACGGTTCTCCTTGTGGTCGCACTGTTCGCCTTCTTCAAGTACTCCAGGCTCGGCCTCGCCATGCGGGCGGCCTCGTTCAACCAGGAAACCGCGCTGGCGCAAGGCATCTCCGTCGGCACGGTGTTCGCGACCTCGTGGGCGATGGCGGGCGCGCTGGCCGCGGTGGCGGGGACGTTCCAGGCCACCGGCGCGGGCATCGACCAGAACTTGTGGATCATCGCGCTCAAGGCGCTGCCCGCGATCATCCTGGGCGGGCTGGATTCCCTGGGCGGCGCGGTGATCGGCGGGTTCACCGTCGGGCTGGTCGAGTCGCTCGTCGCCACCTACCAGGGCGACTTCGCGCCGTGGCTGGGCCAGAACTTCTCCGTGGTGTCGGCCTACGTGGTGATGCTGCTGGTGCTGCTGGTCAGACCGTACGGGTTGTTCGGCACGAGGGAGGTGGAACGGGTATGACCGAGCAACGGTCCACAAAGGCCTCTCGACAGCTGTGGGGCAGGCCCGAGCTGTACACCTCCTACGGGCAGAACCTGCGGATGCTCAACACCCGCCCGAAGCAACTCGCGGTCGTCGCGATGGTGTTGCTCGCCGCCACCTACGTCCCCTTCGGACTGCCCGACGAGTGGCTGCACCTGTTCGCGACCGGGCTGGCGGCGGCGATCGGCGCCATCGGGTTGAACATCGTGACCGGCTACGCGGGTCAGGTGAGCCTCGGCCACGCCTTCTTCCTCGCCATCGGCGCGTACACGGCGTCGGCGCTCAGCGGCGAGCCGGGCAGGCGCACGATCGGCTTCGGCATCACGTTCCTGCCGCTGTGGCTGCTCGCCGCCGGTCTGGTCGCCGGGATCGCGGGCGTGATCGTCGCGCCGCTGGCGACCCGGCTGCGCGGGCTCTACCTGGCCATCGTGACCCTCGGACTGGTGTTCCTCGGCCTGCACATCTTCAAGGAGTGGAAGTCGCTGACCGGCGGGCCGGGCGTCGGCAGGCAAGGGCCGGTGCCGGAGATGTTCGGCCAGCGCCTCGACCGCAACGGCGACCTGCTCACGGGTGACCAGAAGATGTATCTGCTGACGCTGGTGCTGCTGATCATCTTCGCGATTTTCGCCCGCAACCTGGTGCGGTCGAAGGTGGGCCGGGCGTTCGCCGCCGTGCGCGACCGCGATATCGCGGCCGACGTGATCGGGGTCAGCGTCACCCGCTACAAGGTCCTCGCATTCGGCATCTCGTCGTTCTACGCCGGCTGCGCGGGCGCGCTGCTCTACGCGGTTCTCGGGCGGGTCGAACCCGACTCGTTCAACCTGCTGCTGTCCATCCAATTCGTCGCGATGGTGCTGATCGGTGGGGCCGGAACGATCTCCGGCTCGATCATGGGCGCGCTGTTCATCACGATGCTGCCGCGGCTCACCCAGGAGCTGCCGACAGTTCTGCCGTTCATCAGCTCGGACGTGACCGCACCACTCGGCGCGGCCAACCTCGCGATCATCTTCTACGGACTGATGATCATCCTCTTCCTGATCTTCGAGCCGCGGGGGCTCTTCGGGATCTGGATTCGGATACGCAACTACTTCAAGGCATGGCCCTTCTCCTACTGAAAGTCGATTCGCCTGCCACGAAAGGAATACCGATGACCAGTCGAACAACTCAGCTGCTGGCGGGCCTGTCCGCCCTGGCGCTGATCGCGACCGGCTGCGGCCGAGGTGACTCCGGTGGGGGCGGCGGCGGCGGTGAGGGAGCCGTCAAGACCGACGTGGGTGTCACCGCCGAGCCGTGCAAGGACACGCCCGACCTCAAGAAGGGCTGCATCTTCCTGGGCACGATCTCCGACCTGACCTCCGGGCCGTTCAAGGCGCTGGCGGTGCCGATCACCGACGCGCAGAAGAAGTTCTGGGAGCGGGTCAACAAGTCCGGCGGCATCGACGGCTACGGCGTCGACGTCACCACCTACGTCCGGGACAACAAGTACAACCCGGAGACCCACAACCAGGTCTACCAGGAGATCAAGAGCAAGGTGCTCGGCCTGGCGCAGACCCTCGGCTCGCCGACGACCGCGGCGATCATCGGGGACCTGGGTGACAACAACATCGTGTCCGTGCCCGCCTCGTGGACCTCGGCGTGGGCGTTCGAGGACGTCATCCTCGAATCGGGCACCAACTACTGCCTGGAGTCGATGAACGCGATCGACTACGCCGTCGAGCAGTTCAAGCCCAAGTCCGTCATGGCCGTGCACTACCCCGGCGACTACGGCGAGGACGCGGCGGCGGGCGCCAAGGTGGCGGCGGAGAAGAACGGCCTCACGTTCGAGGCCGTGGAGACGGCGTCCGGCCAGGACAACCAGGCGGGCGCGATCAACGCGGTCACCTCGAAGAAGCCCGACCTGGTCATCCTGACGACCGGCCCGACCGACGCGGCGGTGATCGTCGGCCAGACCGCGGCGCGCGGCTACACCGGCAAGTACATCGGCACCAGCCCGACGTGGAACCCAGGTCTGCTCAAGAGCCCGGCCGGCCCGGCGTTCAAGGCGCTGTACCTGCAGTCCGGCCCGTGGGAGACCTTCACCGCGGACACCCCCGGCCACAAGGTCATGCGGGAGACACTCGGCTCCGGCGTCACGGGCAACGACGGCTACACCTCGGGCTGGGTCTGGTCCTACCCGCTGCGGGCGGCGCTGAAGAAGGCCGTCGAGAACAAGGACCTGACCAGGGAGGGCCTGCTCAAGGCCGTCAAGCAGCTGGACAAGGTCGACTACGAGGGCATGCTGCCCGCCACGGCGGGCAACTTCACCGGGGACGCCGACAAGGGCGTGGTCCGGGAGACGATGATCGCCAAGCCGGACGAGGCCTCACCGACCGGTGTCAGCACGGTGAAGCCGTTCTTCGTCGGGCCGACGGCGAAGGACTACAAGTTCGACAAGCCCTGCTTCCAGGGCTGACGTAGGCGCACCGCGGTGAGGGGTCGTCCGACACGTTCGGACGACCCCTCAC
>NZ_JBOHGC010000436.1:0-6146 GCF_050699995.1 Actinokineospora sp.
GAACACCTTCGCGGGGCTTCGCTGTACCCCCGGCCCGATGTCCCCATTGTCGATGTTCCAATCGCAGGGCAACGTTCGACGCGAAACCAATGGCGAAGCCGAGCGACCCACACGGGTCGGGCGCGCCGATCGCACCGTGGGGGTCTGGGGGGTCGCCCCCCAGAAACGATGCGGAACGCAAACGGCTCATGCTCTCAATGAGCATGAGCCGCCTATGCGTGGAGCTTGGGGGAGCTTATTACAACACAAAATCCCAGGTAGAAGCCCTGGAGGCCCTGCTCCGGAAGCTGCCAGACCCCACCAAACCGATTCACACGCCGCCCGTCGACCGCTCCAAGCCACGGCGGGCACGCCAACTCGACACCGACCAAGTTCAGGAACTCATCGCCGGCTACCAGGCTGGAGCGACGGTGTACGAGCTGGGTGCCCGGTTCGGCATCGCACGGCGGACAGTGAGCGCCGTCCTCCGTCGGCACGGCGTGCCGATGCGTCGCCGCAGCCTCGCCATCGATCAGGTCGACACTGCCATCCACCTTTACGCGCTCGGCTGGTCGCTCGCACGGGTCGGCGAACATTTGGGCGTCGATCCGACCACCGTCCTGAACTGCCTTCGGAGACGTGGCGTCCGCACTCGCGACGCACACGGACGACCTCGGTCTTGATTCTCCGGTGCACCGTCAAACGGCAGGCCGTCGAATCGATCCCGCCGAGTTCGCTACGCTGACATCCGATGGCAAGGGCTCCGAAGTTCAGCGCCCGGATGTCCGGTCGATGGCGGATCGTGGCGATGAGTGGCTGGGACCGCGACGCGATCGACCTGGTCGAGCCGGGTTACGTCGAGTTCGCCCGGAACGGGACCGGCCAGTTCGGTTTCATCGCCGTCCAGGGTTGGCTGGACTGCCGCCCGGTCGAGCGGGACGGCCGGCCCGGCGTGGAGTTCACCTGGGAAGGTGTCGACGAGGGCGATCAGGTCAGCGGACGCGGCTGGGCGGTCCTGGTCGACGACGACACGATCGAGGGCCATTTGTTCTTCCACCTGGGCGACGACTCGAGTTTCCGGGCGAAGCCGTTCACCGATGCCGACGAACTGGACGGACTGTGAGCGAGTACCAGTACTACGAGTTCCTGGCGATCGACCGGCCACTGGACGACGGCGAACAAGCTGCGGTCCGGTCGCTGTCCACCCGGGCGCGGATCTCTTCGACCGGCTTCGTAAACGAATACCACTGGGGCGACTTCAAGGGCGACCCGCGCCGTCTGATGGAGCGCTACTACGACGCGCACCTGTATGTCGCGAACTGGGGTACCCACCGGGTGATGCTTCGACTGCCGTGCGATCTGCTCGATCCCAATGTCGTCGAGGACTACCGCGTCGGCGATGAAGCGAGCGCCTGGCTCGCGGGCGATTTCATCGTGGTCGACTTCACCAGCGAGGACGAGGCTGGTGAGTTCGACTTTGATTACGACCCCGAGTCCTTGCTGTCGTCGATTATCGGAGTTCGTGCCGAACTCGCCGCCGGTGATCTCCGGCCGCTCTACCTCGCATGGCTGGCAGCCTATGGTGCATGGGAGCGCGACGAAGACGTTTTCGACCGCGACGTCGACGACGATCTCGAACCACCTGTTCCGCCCGGGCTGGGCACGCTCACTGCCGCGCAGCGGGCGCTGGCCGACTTTCTCCGCCTCGACGACGATCTGATCGCGATCGCGGCTCAGGCTTCTCCGCCGCTGGGCGAGACGGCGGACGATCCTGATGACCTCGCCGTTTGGGTAGCTCGCCTGCCGGTCGCCGAGAAGGACCGGCTCTTGGCGCGGGTGGCGCAGGGTGAGGCGGCGCGGGTGCGGATGGAGTTGCTGCGTCGTTTCCGTGGCGACACCGCTCCGATCATCCCCGTCCCAGCCCGCCGGACCGTGGCCGACCTGCTCGACAACACGGCACGGCGACGAGCCGGCCGTGAGCGTCGGCTGGCCGCTCAGCACGCCGACGACGAGGCACGCCGGGAACAAGCGTTCGCCCTGGCTCGCGACCGACGACTCGACAAGCTGGCTGAGGAGGAAGACACCGCGTGGTCACGCGTCGACGCACTGATCGCCACTCGCAAACCTGCCGACTACGACGCCGCTGTCACACTGCTCACCGATCTCCAAGCGCTCGCCGAACGCGAGGATCACGACGACGCATTCACCTCGCGCACCCTCGCGCTGCGGCAAGCACACACGCGCAAACCCAGCCTCATCGAACGCTTCAACCGAGCCGGCATCTGACCATTCGCTCTACGGTGGGTTCCGTGGAAGAAGATCTCCAGGCAGCGAAGGCGGCGGGGCTCGCCGAGGAACTCGCGGAGCTCCGTACTTTGACAACGCAGTTGCGCACGGAGAACGCCCGGTTGTTGCGGCTGCTGGAGCTGACACCGAGACAGGCGGCTCCGCCCGGCCCGGTGCAGACCGGCTTCTTCGAAGCGCACCCCGGTCCGGTCGACCGGCGATCTGCCCCGGAGGTGAAGGTCGATTTCTTCGCTGCCCTGTTCGCCGCCCGCACTGACATCTACGCCACGCGATGGGAGAACGCGCGTACTGGCAAAGCTGGTTGGCTGCCAGCAGTGCGTGGCGGGTGGCGCAAGGGCGTCGGGCACGAGGACCGCGACTACCTGCCGCTGAGCAAGGACATGATGCGGACGCATCTGACCGGGGACGTGCATGTTGGGCTGTATCCGCTGCTGGATGGCGACCTGTGCTGGTGGTTGGCGGCCGACTTCGACGGCCCAATGGCGATGCTGGATGCCCTGGCCTACCTGAAGGCCGCCAGGGCGTGGTCGGTGCCGGCAGCGCTGGAGGTCTCGCGCTCGGGGGCGGGCGCGCATGCGTGGGTTTTCTTCACTGCACCCGTTCCCGCGGAGACGGCTCGCCGACTTGGTACCGCCCTGTTGCGGGAGGCGATGGCGGTGCGTGGTCGTATGGACCTGGCCAGCTACGACCGGCTCTTCCCGTCGCAGGACGTGCTGCCCACGGGTGGCGTGGGGAATCTGATCGCCGCACCTTTGCACGGCAAGGCCCGTCAGGACGGCGCGACGGTGTTCCTCGATCTGGCGACGATGGAACCACACGATGACCAGTGGGCGTACCTGTCCTCGCTCGGCCGAATGAGCCCTGCCGAGGTCAATCGGGTCGCGCGCCGCGCCTGCGGAGTCACTGTCGGCGCCGGCATCGACAAGATCCGTGCCGCAGTCTCGACTCGGATCCGTACCACCGCACCTCCCATCGTGCACGCCCGGCTCAGCTCGGGAATCCGTCTGGAATCAGGGGAGTTGACCCCGGCGTTGCACGCGACGCTGAAGCACGCGGCGTCGATGACGAATCCGGTGTTCTACGAGCGCCAGCGACTCCGAATGTCCACGTGGGACACACCGCGCTTCCTGCGCAGTTACGACGAAACTCTCGATGGCGGGCTCATCCTGCCCCGGGGACTGCACGACAGGGTGGCCTCGCTGGTCGAGCAGGCGGGCAGCCGCATCGAGGTGATCGACGAGCAGCAGGCCGGCGAGACGAAGGAGTTCACCTTTGCCGCTACGCTGACCCGTCAGCAGCAAGACGCCGTAGCCGATCTACGCGACCATGATCTCGGTGTGCTGGTCGCACCGCCGGGCGCGGGCAAGACGGTGATGGCCTGCGCGGTCATCGCCACCCACGCGACCTCCACGCTCGTGCTGGTCGACCGCAAGACCCTGGCCGACCAGTGGCGCACCCGCATCAGCGAAATGCTGGGTGTCAAAGCCGGTCAACTCGGCGGCGGTCGCCGCAAAACCCGCGGCGTGATCGATGTCGTCATGCTGCAAACCCTGGCTCGCAAGACCGACATCGAGGAACTCACCAGCGGCTACGGGCTGGTCGTCGTCGACGAATGTCACCACATCCCCGCGGCCGCGTTCGAGCACGCCGTCAAGCAGATCCCGGCCCGCCGATGGCTCGGACTCACCGCCACCCCGTACCGACGCGACAAGCTCGACGACTTGATAGCCCTCCAGTTGGGCCCGATCCGGCACACCATCATCCACTCCACTCACCCCGGCGACGACAACACACCCCAACTCGAATCGGACACGACCGCGCAGCGCCCGATGCCCGTGCTCCGCGTGCACGACACCGCCTACCGCTACGCCGGTGACGCCGACCCGACGAAGCCCGGTGGGATGGCGGCCATCTACCGCGATCTCGTCGCCGACGACGCGCGCCTCACCCAGGTCGTCGACGACGTGGTCGCTGCGCTGAAACGGGGTCGGCACTGCCTGCTGCTCACCCAGTGGACCACCCACGTCGAACGGTTCGCCGACGAACTCCGACGACGCTCACTCGACCCGATCGTGCTGCGCGGCGGCATGACCACGACCGCCCGCCGCGACGCCCTCACCCGCCTCCGCCCCGCGGACGGAATACCACTACTGGTCGTTGCCACTGGACCATTTGTCGGCGAAGGATTCGATTGCCCCGCACTGGACACGCTCTTCCTCGCCGCACCGATCGCGTTCAAGGGACGCCTCGTCCAGTACGCGGGCCGGATCCTCCGCGCGCACGCCGGCAAGGCCACCGCCGAAGTCCACGACTACCACGACATCAACACCGGCGTCCTGGCCTCGTCACTGGCCAAACGCGCGCCCGGGTACGTCAGCCTCGGCTTCCCCGACCCCCGCCGAGCAGCAACACGTTGAGCAGAAGCGGCAAGCTGCAGACAGGCGCATTGGCTGGTAACTGGTGGCGCGTTGATCGCGGCCTGTTCCGCTTGGTTGAGTGGGTTCCAGGCGTACATGACGAACTCGCTCGCTGGACCCTGTGGTCACGAGGACGAGCGATCGTGTCACACGAGTCGGCCATGGCCGTGTATGGCATCGGCGAGTTCGAATCACGGTATGTCCATCTGACGGTTCCACCCGGGTTCACCATGCGCAATGAGGCTGTAGCGCTTCACCACGCCGAGCTTCCCCCCGATGACGTCGTTGCACGCTCGGGATACCGGGTGACCACGCCACTGCGCACGCTCATCGATATCGCCGCGAACGCGGCGGATGAGGATCAGTTTGCCCGCGCCATCGCCGACGCGCGGCGCGGCGGCCTCGTCACCACTCGCCGCCTCCGCTCCCACGCCGAGACCCTCGACCCCCGCGCCGCGCTGTACATCGAACGCGCCATCCAGCAAGCGGAGACACCATGACCTACCAATCGGCACCGGCGCTCCGCACCGCATTGGAGCGCCGGCTATTGGCACGATCCGCCGAGACCGGAGTCAGCTTGGACCGGCTACGTCGACGGGTGATGTTCGAACGCGTCATCGCCCGCATGCAAGCGGCAAAGCCGGGGCAGTGGGTACTCAAAGGTGGTATGGCACTTGAGGTTCGCGTACGCGACGATGCGCGCCTGACCAAGGACGTCGATCTCGGCCTGCGCGACAGCGTCAACAGCGCACCAGACCTCCACGAGCGACTCATCGACGTCCTCGCCGTTGACCTCGACCACGACCACTTCATCTTCACCGCCAGCCAGCCATCCACCGGCATGCGGCGGAGAAGTTCCACGGCATGCTCCGCGACTTCGGAGAACGTGAGAACTCGCGGGTCCGCGACCTCGTCGACCTCGCCATTCTGCTCGAGCACGACCTGCTCGAACCCAAGCAAACGGCAACCGCAATCCGATCCGTGTGGCTGGAACGCGACAACACCGAACCGCCGGACAACCTCCCGCGGCTGCCAGAGTCGTGGCCGGACCGCTACCTGCGACTCGACTTACTGCCAGCCAGGGCATAGAAATCCCGCCATACATCGCAGCAGCGGCCACCGTGACCCAGCTATGGCTCACCATGTTCCCCCGCGAGTGGGGCACACACAGCCATCGCTCGAGCCAAGACGACCGGGCGAGGTTCCCGGGGGTAACCGGGGGGGGTAACGGGGGGAACCTCAGACCCCGGGGCGGCGACCTCTGACCTAAACAACGCCACTCACAGGCAAGACACCTTAAAGAAATTACAACCCGAAAAGAGCCCCTGACCAGCAAAAAACCCTCTCGCTCAAATCAAGAGCAAGAGGGTTACTCTGCGTACAAACCCGCAGGTCAAAGTGCAAAATCGAACTTTGGTGGACTTTGGGGGAGCTTACTACAAC
>NZ_JBOHGC010000437.1:0-5858 GCF_050699995.1 Actinokineospora sp.
GCAGGAGTCCGCGCAGACCATGGCGGGTCTCGCGGACGGCGTGGTCGACATCGTGATCGGCACGCACCGATTGCTGCAGAAGACCGTGCGGTACAAGGATCTCGGCCTCGTGATCGTCGACGAGGAACAGCGGTTCGGTGTGGAGCACAAGGAACACATCAAGGCCCTGCGCACCCACGTCGACGTGCTGACCATGTCAGCCACCCCGATCCCGAGGACGCTGGAGATGTCGCTCGCCGGCATCCGGGAGATGTCGACCATCCTCACCCCGCCGGAGGACCGGCACCCGATCCTCACCTACGTCGGCGCCTACGACGACAAGCAGGTGGCCGCCGCCATCCGCCGTGAACTGCTGCGCGACGGACAGGTGTTCTACGTGCACAACCGCGTCTCCTCGATCGAGAAGGCGGCACGCCGCATCCGCGAACTCGTCCCCGAGGCCCGCGTGGTCACCGGGCACGGCCAGATGAACGAGGACAAACTCGAGAAGCTCATTCAGGGCTTCTGGGAACGCGAGTACGACGTGCTCGTCTGCACCACGATCGTCGAGACCGGGTTGGACATCTCCAACGCCAACACGCTGATCGTCGAGCGCGGCGACATGCTCGGTCTTGCGCAGCTGCACCAGCTGCGCGGCCGGGTCGGCCGCGGCCGGGAACGCGGCTACGCGTACTTCCTCTACCCGCCGGAGTCGCCGCTCACCGAGCACGCGCACGACCGGCTCGCCACGATCGCGCAGAACACCGAACTCGGCGCGGGTATGGCCGTGGCGATGAAAGACCTGGAGATCCGCGGCGCGGGCAACATCCTCGGCGCGGAGCAGTCCGGCCACATCGCGGGCGTCGGTTTCGACCTCTACTTGCGCCTGGTCGGCGAGGCCGTCGAGGCTTTCCGCAAGCACGCGGGCGCTCCTGGCGCCGAGGACGAGGAGGAGCTGGCCGATGTCCGCATCGACCTCCCGGTGGACGCGCACATCCCGCACGACTACGTCCCCGGCGAGCGGCTGCGCCTGGAGGCTTACCGCAAACTCGCCGCGGCCCCGGACGCCGCCGGTCTCGACGCCGTCCGCGAGGAACTGGTCGACCGCTACGGCGAGCCGCCGACACCGGTGGTCAACCTGCTCGCGGTGGCCGCGTTCCGCCAGGCCTGCCGCGCGCACGGGGTCACCGAGGTGATCGCGCAGGGGAGCAACATCCGCTTCGCGCCGATGCCGCTGCGCGACTCGCAGATGGTGCGGCTCAAGCGGCTCTACCCGAAGGCCGTGCACAAGGCGGTCACCGACACGATCACCATCCCGCGGCCCACCGAGGGCGCGGCGGGAGGTCGGATGGGTGCTCCCGTGCTGCGCGACCGCGACCTGCTCGACTGGTGCGCGAAGTTCCTGGATTCGCTGGCGGCGGCCCCGGTGGCGGTGTCCTGACCTGGCCCAGCCGTAACCCGATAGTGAAGCCGACGCGAGCGCTGTGAGAGGCTACGGCACTGTGACCACCGTCATTCGTCGTCGACGCCCGCTCGTCGTCCTGCTCGCCGTGTTCGGGCTGCTGCTCAGCGCCTGTTCCACGGGGCCGGGACAGGCCAACGCCGCCGCCATAGTCAATGGCAAGACCATCGCGGTCAACCGGGTGCAGGAGCTGGTGGACAAGGCCCGACAGGCCGAGCCCGCCGTCCAGCAGCTCGCCGACCAGCGCAAGCTCGACCTGCTTTCGCGGGCCGTGCTGCGCCAGCTGATCCTGCACGAGCTCATCGCGGCGCACACAGCCAAGGAGAACGTGGCGATCAACGAGGCCACGGTCACCGAACTGGCCGGGCAGCTGTCCGGCTCGTTCCAGCCGCTGCCGACCGACGGGTCCGCCTCGCCGGAGCAGATCGTCGACCAGGCGGTCAACCGGGCCTTCGAGCCCACGGAGATCGCCCGCGACTACCTCGCTCTGGCCGAGATCGGCCGCAAGGGCGCCCCGGGTCTCTCGGTCACGTTCGACTTCACCCTCGTCGCCCCCGGCGGCCCCGACGACAAGCCGGGCTCGCTGCGCGACAAGGCCATCGCGAAGGCCAATCAGCTCGCCGTGGGCCTCGACGAGGCAGGCAAGATCATCGACGCCGACGTGGCGGGCGGCCTGCAGGCGGCGCGCGGCGAGACCATCACCCCGGCGCTCGCGCCGGACATCGCGGGAAGCGTCCTGTTCGGCGCCCCGCTCAACAGCGTGATCGCCTTCCAGCCGAACCCGCAGAACGCCGGCTGGGTGGTCGCGGTGATCCGCAAGCGCGAGACCAACGCCACCCCCGGTCCGGACGACAAGCCCGCCGACGCCCGGCTGGCCACCACCCTCGGCCCGCGCATGCTGCAGGGCACCTCACAGCAGGTGGGTGTGGAGATCAGCCCCCGCTACGGCGTGTGGGACCTCGCCGGCATGGCGATCGCGCCGAGCGAGGGTGAGACCACGGGCGTGGTCATCCCGATCAAGAACGCCGGCCAATGACCGTCGCGGTGGTGCTGGTTCGCGGGAACACGGTTCCGGCGGACGCGGTGCCACTGCTGCGCGCGGCGGCGAAGGTGTATGTCGCGGGTGAGGTCGACCCGGCTCTGGGCGACGCCTCGATGCCCGCGGACATCGCCGCCGAAGCCGATGCCGTGGTGCTGACGTCGTCGCTGGACGCGGTCGCGGATCTGGTCGCCGCGGGTTCGCCAGTGCACGTCACAGCGGGCGCGGGTCTGGTCGCCGCCGCCCAGGTCATGGACCGGCTGAGGTCGCCCGGCGGCTGTCCCTGGGACGCCGAACAGACCCACGACTCACTGCGGCAGTACCTCGTCGAGGAGTGCTTCGAGCTGCTCGAGGCAATCGAGGAAGACGACCGCCCGGCGCTGCGCGAGGAACTGGGCGATGTGCTGCTCCAGGTTCTCTTCCACTCGCGCGTGGCCGAAGAGGATACCGAGGACCCGTTCACCATTGACGACGTCGCGGCCGAACTGGTCGCGAAGCTCGTCGGCAGGCACCCGCACGTGTTCGCGGGCGGCGACCCGGCGGTCCGCGACGCGGCGACCCAGGAAAACCGCTGGGAAGAGCTCAAGCAGCAGGAGAAGCGCCGCGAGTCCAGTGTGGACGGAGTGGCGATGGGGCAGCCCGCGCTCGCCCTCGCCGCCAAGCTGGCGCAGCGCACGGCCCGCGCGGGGCTGCCCGGCGACCTGCTGCCCAAGCACACCGATGTCGGCTCCCGGCTGTTCGACCTCGCCGCGCTGGCGAAGCTCGCCGGGCAGGACCCGGAGGCCGAACTGCGCGCCGTGGCCCGCCGCTTCGCGAGTCAGGTCCGTGACGCGGAGCGCTCCGCCAAGGCCAGTGGTGAGCCCGAGATGACCCACGACATCTGGCGAAAGCACTGGCCGGACTGACCACCTGTGGATAACTTCGGGCAGATGTCGGCGGATCTCGCTAACTTGGCAGAGTGACCGACGCCTACCTCCGATTTCCCCATCTGCACCAGGACCTGATCACCTTCGTCGCCGAGGACGACGTGTGGCTGGCCCCGGTCGACGGCGGCCGCGCCTGGCGGGTCTCCGCCGACAAGGTGCCCGTGCGGAACCCGCGATTCTCGCCCGACGGAAGCACTCTGGCCTGGGCGAGCACCCGCGACGTGGAGCCGGAGGTGCACGCCGCGCCGGTCGACGGCGGGCCGAGCGACCGGCTGACGTACTGGGGCGACGTCAACACGTCCGTGCTCGGGTGGACGCCGGAGGGTGAGGTCATCGCGAACACGACGACCGGCCGGTCGTCCATTCGGCACCGCTGGGCGCACGCGGTTCCGCTTGGCGGCGGACCGAGTCGGGTGCTCCCGTACGGGCCGCTGGACGCCCTGTCGATCGGCCCGGACGGTGTGGTCCTCGGGTCGGTGATCTCGGTCGAACCCGCGTGGTGGAAGCGTTATCGCGGCGGCACGGCGGGCAAGGTGTGGGTCGATCGCGACGGCCAGGGCGAGTTCCGCCGCATTTTGTCCGAAGTGGATGGACATCTCGTGTCGCCGATGTGGGTCGGCGGCCGGATCGCGTTCCTGTCCGACCACGAGGGCATCGGCAACATCTACTCGTGCGACCAGGATGGCGGCGACCTCCGCACACACAGCGACCACAAGTTCTACGCGCGCAACCCCAGCACCGACGGCACGAGGGTGATCTACCACAGCGCGGGGTCGCTCTGGCTGCTCGACAGCCTCGACGCCGAACCCCGCGAACTCGACGTCCGCCTCGGCGGCCCACGCGGATCCCGCCAGCCCTACCGGCTTTCGCCCGCCCGCTTCCTCGGCGACGTCGGGCCGGACACGACCGGCCGGGCCAGCGCGGTCGAGGTGCGCGGGACCGTCCACTGGCTCACCCACCGCGACGGGCCCGCGCGGGTGCTGTCGGTGGAACCCGGTGTGCGCGCACGGTTGCCGCAGGTGCTCGGCGACACCGGCCAGACGGCGTGGGTGACTGACGCGGAGGGCGAGGACGCCTTGGAGTTCGCGCCGGTGGAGGGGCGGGCGACGGGCACCAGCCCGCGCCGAGTGGGCGCGGGGGAGCTTGGCCGCGTGCTCGAACTGGCCGCCTCGCCGGACGGCAGGCGCGTCGGCGTCGTGACGCACGACGGCAGGCTGCTGCTCGTCGACGTCGACAGCGGCGAGATCCGTCAGGTGGTCAAGGCCCAGGAATCGGACCCGGCCGGGTTGGCGTTCTCGCCCGACTCCGGCTGGCTCGCCTGGTCGCACCCCGGTCCCGACCCGCTGCGGCACATCAGGATGGTCAACACCACCGACTTGTCCATTGTGGACGTGACACCGCTGCGGTTCGTCGACTCCGACCCGTCGTTCACCCAGGACGGCAAGCACATCGCGTTCCTGTCGACCCGCAGCTTCGACCCGATCTACGACGTGCACGTGTTCGACCTGTCCTTCGCCAACGGCAGCAGGCCCTACCTGGTGCCGCTCGCCGCCACCACACCTTCGCCGTTCGCGCCGATGCGTGAGGGGCGGCCGTTCGGCGACGCGGACGACAAGGACAAGTCCGATAGCGACAAATCCGACGGCGATGTGCCGCGGACCGGCGTCGACCTCGAAGGCATCGCCGACCGTGTGGTCGCCTTTCCGGTGGCCGCGGCGCGCTATTCGCAGCTGCGGGGGGCGAAGGGTGGCGTGCTCTGGCTCTGCGACCCGCTCGTCGGTTCGCTCGGTGACGACCTCGACGACCTCGGCGAAGACGCGCCGCGGGCCTCGCTGGAGCGGTTCGACCTGGCCAAGCTCAAGGCCGACACCCTCGTCGACGGCCTCGACGAGTTCTGGACCAGCGGCGACGGCCACCGCGTCGTCGTCCGCGACGGCGCAACACTGCGCGTGCTGCCGGCCGACCGCAGGCCGGACTCCGACGACGGCTCCGAGGACAACATCACCGTCGACCTGAGCCGGATCCGCGTCGAGATCGACCCGGCCGCCGAGTGGCGGCAGTCGTTCGACGAGGCGGGAAGGCTGATGCGCGACCACTTCTGGCGCGCGGACATGGGCGGCGTCGACTGGCAGGGAGTGCTCGACCGGTACCGCCCGCTCGTGGAAACACTTGGCTCCCATGACGAACTCATCGACCTGCTGTGGGAGGTGCAGGGCGAACTGGGCACGTCCCACGCCTACCTCGCCCCGCCCGGCACCGGCGCCGACCACAAACGGCGGCTGGGTCTCCTCGGCGCCGACCTCGCGTGCGGCGACGACGGCCGCTGGCGCATCACCAGGATCGTGCCCGGCGAGAGCTCCGACCCGCGCGCCCGTTCACCGCTGCGCGCCCCCGGCGTGGCCGCGCGTGTCGGCGACGCGATCGTCGAGGTCGACGGCAGGCCGGTCCAGCC
>NZ_JBOHGC010000438.1:0-10512 GCF_050699995.1 Actinokineospora sp.
GTAGGCGTAGCGCTGCGCGCCACAATGCGACCGCAACACGGCCCCCTGGGCCGCTGTCGGGTCCAACGCGAACCGATACGCCTGCAACACGATCATCACGCGGACCGTACCGACCACCACCGACAAACAGCCCACCCGCGCTTCCACACCGCGTCGCCGATCTCTCAAACACCACAATCAGACACACAGGCACAGAATCCTGAACGGTTCGCAACCCCAGTCCCAGGCGCAGGCGGACAATTGGTTACTCGTGAGTAATAATAGCCGCATGACAGAAAACCTGGTGTCCCTGAAAATCGACGTAGCCGATCATGTGGCCGAGGTGACTCTGCTCGGACCGGGCAAGGGCAACGCGATGGGACCGGACTTCTGGCGCGAGCTGCCAGTGGTCTTCAACGCCCTCGACGCCGACCCCGACGTCCGCGCGGTCGTGCTCACCGGCAGCGGCGCGAACTTCTCCTACGGGCTGGACCTGCCCGCGATGATGGGCTCCTGGGCCGACATGCTCGGCCCCGACAGCCTCGCGGGCGCGCGGACCCGGTTCCTCGACACCATCCGCGACCTGCAGAACGCGGTCACCTCGGTCGCCGCGTGCCGTAAGCCGGTCATCGCCGCGGTCAGCGGCTGGTGCATCGGCGGCGGCGTGGACGTCATCGCGGCCGCCGACATCCGGCTGGCGAGTGCCGACGCCAAGTTCAGCGTGCGCGAGGTGAAGGTCGCGATCGTCGCCGACCTGGGCAGCCTGCAGCGCCTGTCCGGCATCATCGGCGAGGGCCACCTGCGCGAACTCGCCTTCACCGGCAAGGACATCGACGCCGAGCGCGCCCGCGCGATCAACCTCGTCAACGACGTCCACGCCGACCAGGCCGCCCTCCTCGAGGCCGCCCGCGCGCTGGCCGCGGAGATCGCGCAGAACCCGCCGCTCGTCGTGCAGGGCACCAAGGACGTGCTCGGCCAGGACCGCGACCGCCGCGTCGCCGACGGCCTGCGCTACGTCGCCGCCTGGAACTCCGCCTTCCTCCCCAGCAAGGACCTCGGCGAAGCCGTCCAGGCCTTCCTCGAGCGCCGCCCCCCGAAGTTCACCGGGGAGTGACCAGGACGCCGGGATTGAGCACGCCTTCGGGGTCCCAGGCGTGCTTGATCGCGGCGTAGAGGTCGCGTTCGGCGGGGGAGCGGGTGAGCGCAAGCCAGCGGGCTTTCGCCACCCCCACACCGTGTTCGGCTGAGATGGTGCCGCCGCGCGCGGCGGCGGCACGCAGGACGGCCTCGGTGATCCGGTCCTCGTCGGCGCCCGCGCCGACCACGTTGACGTGGAAGTTGCCCTCCGCCAAGTGTCCAAAGAGGACCAACGTGCCGCTGGTGACGATCGAGCGGATCTCGCGTTCGAACTCCGCGGCCGCCGACGGCGGCACGCCGACGTCGAGTTTCAGCGGGGTGCCAAGGGAATTCACCGCGTCGGCGTGTCCCTCCCGCAGGGTCCACAGGGCCCGGCGGGAGGGTTCGTCGACCGCCAGCGCCGAGTCGAGCACCCCGGACAACCCCTCGACCGCGGCGCCGAGCGGCTCAGTCGGGTCCGTGTCGTCGGCGCACTCCACGAGCAGGTACACCGGATACGGCACCGGGAACGGCGGTGGCACGTTCCGATGCGCGCACACCAGTCGCGCGCCGTCGTCGTAGAAGACCTCCGCCGAGGTCAATGAGGGCAGCGTGCGCAGCGCCGCCACGGCCGCCACCGCGTCGTCGGTGCTCGCGAACGCCAGCGTCGCCGTTGCCTTGTGCGCGAACGCCGGAACCAGCCGCAGCCGGACCGCGGTGATCACCGCGAGCGTGCCCTCGCTGCCGGTCAGCAGGCCCGCGAGGTCGTAGCCGGTGCTGTCCTTGTCCAGCCCCGAAAGCGTGCCCACGACCCGCCCGTCGGCCAACACGGCCTCGACCCCGGCGACCTGCTCGCGCATCGAACCCCACCGCAGCACCCGCAGCCCGCCCGCGTTCGTCGCCACCATGCCGCCGACCGTCGCGCTGTCCCGAGAGGCGATGTCGACGGCGAAGTCCAGTCCGGCCGCGGCCGCGTGTGCCCGCAGCGCCGCGAGCGTGACGCCCCCGCCCGCGGTCACCTGCCTGCTCGCCGGGTCGACCGGGCCGAGCGGGTCGAGCCGGGTCAAGCTCAGCAGAACCTCGCCGTGGTGGGCGATCCCGCCGCCGACGAGACCCGTGTTGCCGCCCTGCGGGACCACCGCGACGCCCTCGTCCCGGCACAGCCGCAGCACCTCGGCGACCTGGTCGCGGTCGGCGGGCCGGACGACGAATCGGGCGTGGCCGCGGTGTCTGCCGGTCCAATCCGTCGTGAAACCCATGCACAGAGCCGCATCCGTGAGTAGATGCTCGTCACCCACCGCTGAGGCAAGCCGCCGGACGAGGCTCACAGGTCCCCTTTCAGGGTGCGCAATGTCGCTCTGTGTGGGCCAGGAAGTGGAAGAACTCCACCAGTCAGGCGTCCACTAGGTGAACAGGCTAACGAAGCCGGTTTCCTGATCGACACTCCTGACGGAGGTGGGCGAGATGAGCGAGGCGATCTCGGAGTTCGAGCCCGAATCGGGCCAGCCCGTGCTGACCCAAAGGCATCCGCGTAGACTGCCCACCTTGCCCTGCAGCGTCGTGTGGAGCCGCGGGCGCGCCTACGTCCTGGAAGCTGTGGACGGGTACGCGTTCTGGGTCGGTTTCGACCGCTACGGCCGACCGCAGTCGCTGAGTAGATCCGCGTTGGAGCGGCAGGGTTGGACCCACCATCGTGCTGAACGGAAAACAGCGTGAACGACATCGCGGCCAGACCCGTGATCCGCAAGTCCCGCCCCCTCCCGACCGTTCCCTGCAGCGTCGTCTGGAGCAAAGGCCACCCTTTCGTCCTTGAGCGGTTCGCGGGCACGGCCCGCTGGGTCGGCTTGGACGCCTACGGCAGGCCCCGCGCCCTGACCCCGACAGCGCTCGACAGCCAAGGCTGGTCGCACCGCCGAGCCTGAGTCGGGCCGATTACGCTCCCTGCTCATGGCCGCACGCGACGGGGAACCGTCTGACCGGGGATCCGACCGGGTCCTCACCATCCCCAACGCGCTCAGCGCGCTGCGCCTGGCCGGTGTGCCGGTGTTCCTGTACCTGCTGCTGGTGCCGCACGCCGACGGGTGGGCGATCGCCATCCTGATGTTCAGCGGGTTCACCGACTGGCTCGACGGCAAGATCGCCCGCTGGCTCGACCAGGCCAGCAGGCTCGGAGCGCTGCTCGACCCGCTGGCGGACCGGCTCTACACCCTCGCCACGATCGTCGCGTTCGTCCTGCGCGACATCGTGCCGTGGTGGGTGGCGGCCGCCCTGATCGCGCGCGACGTGATCGTGGCGGGCTGCATCGCGCTGCTGCGGCGCCGCGGCTTCGGCCCGCCGGAGGTCACCTACATCGGCAAGGCGGCGACGTTCAACCTGATGTACGCCTTCCCACTGCTGCTGCTCGCCGAGGGCACCTCGACACTGGCCACCGTCGTGCGCCCGGTGTCGTACGCGCTGGCCATCTGGGGCGGCGCGCTGTTCCTCTGGTCGGGAGCGCTCTACCTCGTTCAGACTCGGGCGGCGCTGCGGCCCGGGACCCGAGTCGCGTAGCCAACCGAACCCGCCGCGTGAGACGATCTTCGTTCGATCGTTCGGGCTGGAGGGGAGCCACCGGCCCGGCTGCTGATCGCGCACGGTACGTTGGCAGTGTTCAACGTAATAGGACAGCAGGAGGAGCTCAGGTGAGCACGAACGACGGGCCCGGCGTCCCGCCGGAGCAGTCTCCGGAGCGGACTTCCGTATTCCGGGCCGACTTCCTCTCCGATGTCGAGGGCACCCAGGCCCCGGCTCCAGAACCCGCGGTCGCGGGTGTCGACGCCCTGCCTGCCGGGTCGGCCCTGCTCGTGGTCAAGCGTGGCCCGAACGCGGGCTCCCGATTCCTGCTCGACCGCGACACCACCAGTGCGGGACGGCACCCGGACAGCGACATCTTCCTCGACGACGTCACCGTGTCCCGCCGCCACGCGGAGTTCCGCCGCGAGGGCGGGGAGTTCGTGGTGATCGACGTCGGCAGCCTCAACGGCACCTACGTCAACCGCGAGCCGGTCGACCAGGCCGTGCTCGCCGGTGGCGACGAGGTCCAGATCGGCAAGTTCCGCCTGGTGTTCCTGACCGGACCCGGCGCGGGCGCCTAGTGGTTTGACTTATGGGCATTCGACCGTGACGGCGGCGCGGCCCGCCAGTGACGGGTGGAACATCGGGGCGGTGCTGCAACGGCTCCGCCCCGAGTTCCCGGACGTGACGATCTCCAAGATCCGGTTCCTGGAAGCGGAAGGCCTCATTCGGCCGGACCGCTCGCCCGCCGGATACCGGCGGTTCACCGGTGACGACGTGGAGCGGCTGCGTTTCGTGCTGGCCGCGCAGCGCGATCACTACCTGCCGCTGCGCGTGATCAAAGACCAGTTGGAGCAGGCCGACCGCGGCGGTGCCGACCGGCCGCTCACGGTCGCCGTGGAACGGATCGATCCCGACGAGTTCGCCGAGGGCTCGGACACACGGCTGAGCAGGGACGATGTGCTGCGCCAGGCAGGTGTGACGGGGGTGCTGCTTGACGATCTCGAGCAGTACGGACTCCTCGCGTCGGGCTCGGATGGTTTCTACGACGCCGACGCGGTCCAGGTCGCCCGGCTCGCGGCCGGAATGGCCGACTACGGGATCGAGCCCCGGCACCTGCGCGCGTTCCGCGCGGCGGCGGACCGGGAGGTCGGTCTCATGGAACAGGTCGTCGCGCCGATGTACCGGCAACGCGACCCCGCGGCGCGCGACCGCGCCGACAGCATCGCCCGCGAACTCGGGGCGTTGTCCGTCGGATTGCACTCATTGCTGGTCAAAGCGGGTCTGCGGCGTATCACGGGCCGGTAAATGTGGCCCTGTGCAGGTAATCATTGTGATCTGATCACGATGAGATAGTCAGGCGTCCGAGCCAGATGGCGGGTAGCGTCGAAGTAGGCGATAAGCGATCCTCAGATGACGGGACGCCGGAAGCCCCAGCGAGCGGAGGGAGGCGAGCCCGATGAGCGAGATGCGCGTCGTGGGAGTGCGGGTGGAGTTGCCCGCGAACCAGCCGATCTTGTTGCTGCGCGAGACCGAAGGTGAAAGGTATCTCCCGATCTGGATCGGCTCCGTGGAGGCGACCGCGATCGCCCTCGAGCAGCAGGGGGTGCGGCCCGCGCGGCCGCTGACCCACGACCTGCTCAAGGACGTGATCGGGGCGCTGGGCCGCGAGTTGGAACAGGTCCGGATCACCGATCTGCGTGAGGGCACGTTCTTCGCCGAACTCGTCTTCGACGGCGACGTCCGGGTCTCGGCCCGGCCGAGCGACTCCGTCGCACTGGCGTTGCGGGTCGGTGTGCCGATCCACGCTGAGGACTCGGTGCTGCAGGAAGCCGGATTGATCATTCCGGACGAGCAGGAGGACGAGGTCGAGAAGTTCCGCGAGTTCCTCGACTCCGTCTCGCCGGAAGATTTCCGCGGCGCCGACACCTGAGCAACCGGCGCGTCGCGTTCCCGCGCGTCGCGTTGACCAGTCCCCACGCCAGTCTTACCGTCAGGGATGAGCGAATCGCCGATGCGGCCGTGAACCACAGCCCGCACCGGCCGATACGCATGGCCGGCGGTTCCCCAGAGCGGAACGGGCGGTCTCGTTCGCCGGCCACATCGGTGGTCGGACGAGGGGAGGCAGGCGTGTTCGAGGAAGGTCCCGTCGGGGCTGATACCGGAGAGCAGGGCGAACTGTTCCCGGACGCCTCACTGCCCGACGAGCTCGTCGGCTACCGGGGTCCTGCCGCGTGCCAGATCGCAGGCATCACGTACCGGCAGCTCGACTACTGGGCACGCACTGACCTGGTGGTTCCCACGGTGCGCGGCGCGCACGGCTCCGGATCGCAGCGGCTGTACTCGTTCAAGGACGTCCTGGTCCTCAAGGTCGTCAAGCGCCTGCTCGACACCGGCGTCTCCCTGCAGAACATCCGCGTCGCGGTGGACCACCTGCGTCGGCACGGCGTGCGCGACCTGGCCCGAATCACGCTGTTCAGCGACGGCACCACGGTCTACGAGTGCACGTCCCCCGAAGAGGTCGTCGATCTGCTGCAGGGCGGACAGGGCGTCTTCGGCATCGCCGTCAGCGGTGCCATCCGGGAGATCACCGGTACGATTCACGAGTTCCCCGCAGAGCGCGCGGACGGCGTCGAGATGCCGCACCAGTCGCAGGACGAACTCACCCAGCGCCGAAAGGCGCGCAACGCCGGTTAGGTACCGACAGACAACGGGCTACCCCAACCCACCGTTTCAGCAGCCGTTTCCGGCTGGTCCGCCGATGGGACCGGGGGTTGGGGTGGTGGTCCGGTCGGGCCGCCCAGCCGGGTCATGGCTTACGTGTCCGCCAGCCTCTTCGTGCTGTGTTCGGCTCTGTGCATCGTCATCGGAACCCTGACCGGCCAGGCGGCGTCCCAGGGCGGTTTCGACTACCCGGAGATCGCGGTGTCGTCCATCGGCATCGCGTTCGGCAACGGAGACGCGTCCGCGGATTCCCGACAGGCTCTCCTGTGGATCACCGCCGGGATCGGCGCGGTCGTGCTGCTGCTGGCCGTAGCTATGTTCTTCCGGCTCGGCTTCGCGCGGTGGACGCTCGCCGGGCTTGGTGTGGTCGTCTCGCTGTACTACGTGTACGCGATGATCAGGGTCATCAGCCTCGGCGGTGCGAGCCGGATGGCGTTCCTCGTGATCGTGATGCTGGTGTGGCTGGCGGCCACGGTCATCGTCATGCTGCCGCCGGTCGGCCAGGGCATGCGCGGATACAAGCCGCCCGCGTTCGCCCAGCAGGCGCCGGGCTACGGCTACCCCCAGCAGCCCGGCTACCCCCAGCAGCCCGGCTACCCGCCCCAGCCCGGATACCCGCAGCAGCAGCCCGCCTATCCGCCGCAGCAGCCAGGCGGATGGCAGTAACCGCTCACCCGAGGGTGAACGGAGTGGTAGAGGTCAGGCGGGTGAAGCCGATGCGTCGCAGGATCGGCTCGCTGGTCGGCAGCGCGTCCACCTGCAAATAGCGCACTCCCCGGGCCTGGGCTCGGCGGGCGCGATGACTGACCAGTGCTTTGTAGATGCCTTTCCCGCGCCACGCATCGAGGGTGCCGCCGCCCCAGAGTCCCGCGAACTCGGTGCCGGGGTAGTAGTCGGTGCGTGCGGCGCTCACCGGTGTGTCACCCGCGACCGCGAGCACCACGTCCAGGGTCTCCGGGGCCTCGGCGAGGACGGCCAAGAGCCGCTCACGAAGCCCACGATGGGACTGCCCGAAGACCTCGTCGTGCACGTCGGTGGCCGCGATGATGCCTTCCTCGTCCGTCACGTCGATCAGGTCGACGCCTGAGGGCGGAGCGAAATCGGGGACCTCGGCTGCCTCGGCGACCATCACCGCCTCCAGTTCCCCCTGGTGCAGGCCCGCCGCCCGCAGCCGGTCGGGCAGGTCCGCGGGGAGGTCATGGGTGTAGTACTTCCACTCGTATCCGCCGCGGAAGTTCGGGGACTCGGCGGCGATCGTGGCGTCCGCCGTCGAGGAGTCCAGGTCGCTCCACACGACTCCGGTCCAACTGTGTGGCTGGTCGCTGACGTGCCGGACGAGCCGGGCTGTTCGCTCCACCCTCGTGGCCGAATCACCGGGCGGAAGTTCACGCCTGAGTTGCCGATCGAACGCGGAGAGTGCCGACGCAGTGTCCATTAGGACAGTGGAACCCGGGTTGAGCACTCTGGGCAAACGACTTTGGATACCCACCGTCTAGACTTCACGGTGTCGTCGCTGATCCCACGCGGGAGAGCTCGAGCGGTCAACCGGCCGTGTCGACGCCGAAGGAGCAAATCCTCCCCGGAACCTCTCAGGCACAAGGACCGCGTGGGCGAGACGCCTCTGGAAAGCGAGCGGTCCAGGCACCCCTGGGCAGCTCCGCCGAAGGTGCAAGTCCGATAGCCGGACGAAGCTCTCAGGCGCCCGGCTTGTCGGGCACGGACAGAGGGGGAGGGCCAAGCGGGCAACCACCCGCTCAGGCCCGACCCCTTGTATCGCCGGAGGAGCTGCACCATGACACGGATCCCCCTCGCCGCGCTCGAGCACGGCACCCTGTTCGCCGACCGGCACGTCGGTCCTCGCCCAGCTGAGCTGGCGAAGATCCTCGACGTCATCGGGGTCGGGTCGCTCGAGGAACTCGCCCAGCGCGCGGTGCCGGAGTCGATCCGTGAGAGCGACATGGGCCTTCAGCTCCCGCCGCCCGCGACCGAGTTCGGCTCGCTGGCCGAGCTGCGCGAGCTGGCCTCCCGCAACCGCACGCTCACCCAGATGATCGGCCTGGGCTACTACGGCACCGTGACGCCGCCGGTGATCCGCCGCAACGTGCTGGAGAGCCCGGCCTGGTACACCGCGTACACGCCGTACCAGCCGGAGATCTCCCAGGGCAGGCTCGAAGCCCTCCTCAACTTCCAGACCATGGTCGCCGATCTGGCCGGCCTGCCCACGGCGAACGCGTCGATGCTCGACGAGTCCACCGCGGCCGCCGAGGCGATGACCCTGGTGCGCCGCGCGGGCCGGTCGAAGTCGGCCCGGTTCGTCGTCGACGCCGACACGTTCCCACAGACGATCGCCGTCATCGAGACCCGCGCGGAGCCCCTCGGCATCGAGGTCGTCGTCGCCGACCTGGCCGACGGTCTCCCCGAGGGCGACTTCTTCGGTGTCCTGCTGTCCTACCCGGGCGCCAGCGGCGCCGTGCGCGACCACGAGGCCCTGATCGCCGACGCCCACGAGCGCGGCGCGAAGGTCGCGGTCACCGCCGACCTGCTCTCGCTGACCGTGCTCCGCGCGCCCGGTGAGATCGGCGCGGACGTCGTCGTCGGCACCACCCAGCGCTTCGGTGTCCCCATGGGCTTCGGCGGGCCGCACGCCGGCTACATGGCCGTCCACGCCGGACTGGAGCGCCAGCTGCCCGGTCGGCTCGTCGGTGTGTCCACCGACGCCGACGGCAACCTGGCCTACCGGCTCGCCCTGCAGACCCGTGAGCAGCACATCCGCCGCGAGAAGGCCACCTCGAACATCTGCACCGCGCAGGTGCTGCTCGCCGTCGTCGCCTCGATGTACGCGGTCTACCACGGCCCCGACGGCCTCAAGGCCATCGCGACCCGCGCCCACCGCATGGCCGCCGTGCTGGCCGCGGGCCTGCGCGCCGGTGGCGTCGACGTCGTGACGGACTCCTTCTTCGACACCGTTCAGGTCCGTGTTCCCGGTAAGGCCGCGGATGTCGTCTCGGCGGCCCGCGACCTGGGCGTCAACCTGCGCCTGACCGACGCCGACCACGTCGGTGTCGCCTGCGACGAGACCACCTCGCGCGACACACTCGCCCTGGTGTGGCAGGCGTTCGGCGTGAGCGCCGACGCCGACGCGCTCGACCTCGACACCGACGACGCCATCCCGGCCGAGCTGGTGCGGACGTCGGAGTACCTGACGCACCCGGTGTTCAGCACGCACCGCTCCGAGACCGCGCTGCTGCGCTACCTGCGGTCGCTGTCGGACAAGGACGTCGCGCTGGACCGCAGCATGATCCCGCTGGGCTCCTGCACGATGAAGCTCAACGCGACCGCGGAGATGGAGCCGATCACCTGGCCCGCCTTCGCCGACCTGCACCCGTTCGCCCCGGCCGAGGACGCCGCCGGGATCCTCCAGGTGATCAAGGACCTGGAGACCTGGCTCGCGCAGCTCACCGGGTACGACGCGGTCAGCCTGCAGCCCAACGCCGGCAGCCAGGGCGAGTTCGCCGGCCTGCTGGCGATCCGCGCGTACCACCGCTCCCAGGGCCACGGCGAGCGCGACGTCTGCCTGATCCCGTCGAGCGCGCACGGCACCAACGCGGCAAGCGCGGTCATGGCGGGCATGCGCGTCGCCGTCGTCAAGTGCGACGACTCGGGCAACATCGACATGGACCACCTGCGGGCCAGCGTCGCCGAGCACGCCGACGACCTCGCCGCGATCATGATCACCTACCCGTCCACCCACGGGGTCTACGAGGACACCGTGCGCGAGGTCTGCACCCTGGTGCACGACGCGGGCGGTCAGGTCTATGTGGACGGTGCGAACCTCAACGCGCTCATCGGTCTCGCGCGGTACGGCAAGTTCGGTTCGGACGTCTCGCACCTGAACCTGCACAAGACCTTCTGCATCCCGCACGGCGGCGGCGGCCCCGGCGTCGGCCCGATCGGCGTGCGCTCGCACCTCGCGCCGTTCCTGCCGAACCACCCGCTGCAGCCGCTGGCGGGCCCGGCCACCGGTGTCGGCCCGATCAGCGCGGCCCCGTGGGGCAGCGCGTCGATCCTGCCGATCTCGTGGGCCTACGTCCGCATGATGGGCGCCGACGGCCTGCGCCGCGCCACCCTGACCGCGGTCGC
>NZ_JBOHGC010000439.1:0-1304 GCF_050699995.1 Actinokineospora sp.
CGCGCCCGTTGTCCGAGGAGGTCGCATCCGCATGATCCGTCGCCGCCTGATGCTGCTGTGTCTCGGACTGGCGATCGCTCATCCCGCCGCCGCCCAGATCATGGGCCGGCCCTTCGAGACGTCCGGCCAGGCGGGGTTCAATCACTACGACGTGCGCGCGAGGGTCCAGGACGGACCCGGCTACGGCGGCTCGATCGGCTGGCGTGCCCGGCCCTGGCTCGTGCTGGAGGGACAGGTGCTGTTCGGTCCCAGCCAGGCCGACACGCTGCCGCAGCAGGACCACAATTTCTTCACCTACGGTCTGGACCTGCGACTGAACCTGCGTTCGGCCGAATCCAGCGTGATCCCCTACGTGCTGGTCGGCGCCGGCTACGCGTCCAGCCACACCAGCGGCCATCCGCCCGACAAGCTCGAGCGGGGCTCGGGGAGCATCGGCCTCGGCATGCTCTACCCTGTGGTGAACCAGCGCACGTTCGTCCGGTTCCAGGTGCGCGACCTGTTCTTCCGCGAGCGCGACGCGCTCGAGTTCAGCGAGCACTTCGCGGTTTCGCTGGGCCTGCACTACGTCTGGGGCGGCAGGCCGCGCGACAGCGACCTCGACGGCGTGCGCGAGGCGCTCGACACCTGCCCTTCGACCCCGATCGGCGCGAAGGTGGACGCGCATGGCTGCCCGATGGACTCCGACGGCGACAAGGTCTTCGACGGCCTCGACCGGTGCGAGGGCACGCCGGCCGGCTGCACCGTGGACCGGAACGGCTGCCCGGCCGATGCCGACGGCGACGGCGTGTGCGACGGCGTGGACACCTGCGCCACGACCCCGAAGGGCGCGACGGTGGACGCGCAGGGCTGCCCGTCCGATCCGGACGGCGACGGCATCATGGACGGCGTCGACCAGTGCGCGGGCACGCCCAAGGGCTGCACCGTGGACGACAAGGGCTGCACCGCCGACAGCGACAAGGACGGCGTATGCGACGGGCTGGACCAGTGCGCCAACACGCCCGAGGGCCTGCGCGTGGACGCCGCCGGCTGCCCGATCGAGGTGAGCGAGAAGGAAGTCGAGCTGCTCGACACCGGGATGATCCGGCTGCAGAACATCAACTTCGACACCGGCAAGGCCACCATCAAGGCCGAGTCGTTCCCGGTGCTCCAAGAGGTGGCGCACATCCTCCAGCAGTATCCGACCCTGCAGATCGAGGTCGGCGGCCACACCGACAGCCGGGGGAGCGTGGCGCTCAACGAGAAGCTCTCGGCCGACCGGGCGGCGGCCGTCCTCGAGTATCTGAAGCAGAACTTCCTGCAGATCG
>NZ_JBOHGC010000440.1:0-12902 GCF_050699995.1 Actinokineospora sp.
CTGGTGATGTGCCACGACCCCGGCGCCGCGGAGGGTCACCTGCGCGCCGCGGGCACCGAGCCCGCCGACGCGGCCGAGCGGGCGCGGCTGCTCGATGTCCGGGCGAACTGGCTGTGCGAACTCGGGCGGTTCGACGACGCGCTGTCGACCGCCGACGAGGCGCTGGCGGCCGCGACCGAGCACGGCACCGCGCAGGACGTGGCCACCGTGAACGAGACACTGGCCATCGTCCACCACTTCCGCGGCGACTGGCGCGACGGCGTGCACCGCGAGTTGCGGCGCCTCGAAGTCGACGACGATCAAGCTCTGGCCCGGGTCTTCGACCTGCACCACTGCATCGGCCAATACCACCTCTACGGGGACGACCTGTCCGCGGGCGTCGAGGACTACGCCCTGCGCACCATCACCGTCGCCACACAGCGTGGGGCGTTGCGGGCGCAGGCTTTCGCCTGGTGTCTGCTCGGTGAGTCCCTGCTGTTGCACGGCCGGTGGGACGAAGCCGAAGGGTGCCTCGAACGCAGCGCGGAGATCCACGGCGAACTCGGCTCGAACTCCGGCGCCCTGCCCTGGCAGCGACTCGCGGAGCTCGCGGCGGTCCGGGGCGACAGCGAGTCGGCCGCGGCGGCCTTGCGGCGCGGTATGGCGATCGCCGGAGTGTCCCCGCTCGCGCGGCACCACTGGGGGCGGCTGTATGCGACCGCGGCGCTGGACGCGATCGAGCGGGGCCATCCTGAGGAAGCGCTCCGGGCAATTCGCTCGGCAGGCGACGCGGCGGCACGCCACGGTGAGTGCCCCAGCTGCGCGGCGCTGCTCTACCCGATCGCGGCTGAGACCTGTGCCGCGCTCGGCGACGTCGCGGCGGCCGACCTGCACGCGGCCGCGGCCGAGAAGGTCGCCCGCATGTTCGACAGTTCCGCCTGGCGGGCCATGGCCGAGACCGCTCGGGCCGCGGTCGACGCCGCCAAGGGCGAGTCGGCCGCGGCCCAGGTGCATTTCGCGGCGGGCGTCGCCCTGTACGAGCGGGCCCGGATGCCGTTCTGGGCCGCCCGGACCACCATGCAGGCCGCCCAGGTCGGGCAGGCCGCGCCGGGACAGCTGGCCGCCGCGATCGAGGTATTCGACCGCGTCGGCGCGGTCCGGCGGCTGAGGAATGCTCAGGGAATGGCTGCTTTCTAAGGTCGCGCCAACCGACCTTGAAGGGAGCCGGACATGAACGGACAGCGATACACCTCGGGCACCTGGCACGTGGCGCCGGGCAAGGCGGACGACTTCATCGTCCGCTGGACCGAGTTCACCACCTGGGCGTACTCCGAGGCACCGGGTGCACGGATGTTCCTGCTGCTGCGCGCGGCCGAGGCACCGGACGAGTTCGTCTCGTACGGCGCGTGGGACAGCGACGAGAGCGTCGCGGCGTGGAAGGCCCGGCCGGAGTTCGGCCGGTACTTCACGCGCTGCCGCGAACTGTGCGACGAGTTCAGCGGTGTCGACTACACCCTGGCGTCAAGCGTGAATTTGATGGTGACGTCATGATTCGCGGTCTCGTGGCGGCGGCCGCCGCCGGGCTGGTGGTCCTCGCGACCGCCGCCCCGGCCGCCGCGGACCCGTACGACCGCGGGAACGCCTCGACCTTCACCCTCGCCGGGACGTGCGGCGGTGTGCCCGCCACCATTGTCCACGGCCCCGGAAACACCACCGTCGGGTTCGTCGACGGTAGCCCGACGGTCGCCCGCAAGCTGGTCTTCTACGCGCCCGACGGGATCAGCGTCGTCTTCGTCCACGAAGACGCCTCCTACGCGGCATTGGCCGCACAGCACGAACTCCTCGAGTGCGATCTGGTCCTATCGCTCACCGGTAACCGCGTCACCGCGTGGGTCCAGATCCCGAGTGGATGACTGTGTGTCGCAGGGTGCCTGGTCAGCAGGTGACTGAGACCTTGGCGCCCGCGCGGAAGGAGACGTGGACGTGGTCGTAGTGGTTGGCCGTGGCGCCGCCGCGGTCTTCCATGGCCGACCAGCCGCTGCCGTCGTTGTAGCGCTGGCGCCAGATCACGTAGGTGACGGCGAAGGCCCGGCGGTTGGCCAGGACGTAGTCGGCGATGGCGTTGCCTTTGGCGGTGTCGACCATGAAGTCCAGGGCGAGGCCCTCGGGGTGGTCGCTGGTGCCGCTGCGGCCCGCGGCGCCGCCGATGTCGTCGACGCCGAACTTCGCGGCGATGTGGTTGCCGACCTGCGCCACGTGGGGCTGCGCGCCGTCCAGTTTCGTCGAGCATGACGAGGCCGGGGGCGGCGGGGTCGTCTTCACCTTTGTGGTGGTGACCGGCGGCGGGGTGGTCGTGACCGGGGGCGGGGTGGTGGTCGTCGTGGGGGCGACGGTGGTGGTCGTGGTGGTCGTGGTCGATGTCGTCGTCACCGGCGGGGCCATGACCATCGCGGCGCTGGCGTTGCGCACATCCGGGTCGGTGCCCGTGACCCAGGCCGTGGCCGCGAGCACCGCGCCGGTGGTGACGGCGAGCGCCACTGGCATGTGCCAGTTCGCGGCCTTGCTGCTATGTCGACCTGCCATGTCGTGGATCACCGCTATACGTCGGGGACGGGGGTCGGCTCTTTCGAGCCCGAGGCAAGGTAACGAAACGGCCACGGCAATGTCTCGCCAGGGTGTCGGCCACCACATTTCCGCAGGTAGGCTTGACGCCGTGGCCAGCAGGTATCGCGGTTCGTGGTTGGCTCATCACCCATGAGCGACGTGCGGATCGGGACGTCAGGCTGGCTTTACCCGCCCTGGCGGGGGACGTTCTACCCCCCGGGCCTGACCCAGAAGCGCGAGTTGGAGTACCTGTCGCGGCAGGTGTCGTCGATCGAGATCAACGGGTCGTTCTATTCGCTGCAGCGTCCGGAGAGCTATCAGCGGTGGCGGGACGAGACGCCCGCGGGGTTCGTGTTCTCGGTCAAGGGTCCCCGGTTCATCACGCACATGAAGCGGCTCAAGGATGCGGACACGACGTTGGCGAACTTCTTCGCCTCGGGCGTGCTGGCGCTGGAGGCGAAACTCGGCCCGGTGCTGTGGCAACTGCCGGAGAACTTCCGCTATGACCACGACGTGTTCGCCCGGTTCTTCGGTGAGCTGCCAAGGACGACCAGTGCGGCCGCGACACTCGCCAGGTCCCACGACTCCCGTTTGGACGGTCGCGCGTGGACGGAGACCGACGCGGACCGGCCGCTGCGGTACGCCCTGGAGGTGCGCAACCCGGACTATCCGCGCGAGGAGTTCGTGGAGTTGTTGCGGGACAATGGGATCGCGCTCGTGGTCGCGGACACGGCGGGTCGGTGGCCGCTGTTCGAGGAGGTGACGACGGAGTTCATGTACGTGCGGCTGCATGGAGATGAGGAGCTGTACACGAGCGGCTACACCGACGACGCCCTGGACGCGTGGGCGAAGAAGGTGCGGCGGTGGCGGAAGAAGGGGGACGTGTTCGTGTACTTCGACAACGACGTCAAAGTCCGCGCGCCTTACGACGCCAAGGCACTCATCGAGCGACTGTGACTTCTCAGATCGCAATCACGTCGAGAACCCGCTCCAGGCCGTGGAAGTCCACCGCGTTCCGGGTGAGCAAAGGCAATCCGTTCGCCGCCGCGGTCGCGGCGATCTGGAGGTCCATCCGGCGCGGTCGCGGGTTGCGCCCAGAACGCTTGACCAGGGCCGCCATGGTTCCGTAGAGCTTCGCCGCCGGAATGTCGAATGGAAGCACGTCGAATTGATCAAGGGTGGCGTAATAGCGCTCGGTTCGGACACCGCGTTCGACCGGATCGTCGACATCAAGACCGTAGGCCAGTTCGGCGATCGTGACCGCACTGACGAACGCAGTGGCCGAAGCGTTGTCGCCAAGGTTCAGTCGGTCGAGGTCGATGATCACGCAGGTGTCCAGCAGGACACTGATCATCGGGACCACACGTCGTCGACGGGGTCATCAGCGCCGAAGATCTGGTCGTCGGCTTGACGCTCGCGGCGCCAGCGTTCCGCGTCCATGGGCGGGAGCCCGCGGAACGCCGCCTGCGCCTCGGCCAGAGTGCGTCGCTTCGCGGCCCGCCCAGCCTGGTGCGGGACAAGGTCGGCCACCGGCTTCCCGTTGCGGGTGACGGTGAAACTCTCACCGGACTCGACCCGCCGCATGATCTCCGCATTGTCGTTGCGAAGTTCGCGCTGCCCGATGACCTGACTCATGGCACTACTGTAGCAACTATCCGATCAGCGCGCTACAGATGTGCTACCTCGCGTGCACGAAGGTCGGAGGCTCGTTCAGCACCGTCTGCGTCGGGGTGCTTCCGGTGAGGTCGCGGAAGTCCCGATTCAGGTGCGACTGGTCGGCGTAGCCGCTGTCGTGGGCGATGTCCGCCCAGCTCAAAGCCCCGGGATCGTTGATCAGGGTAGTCGCCCGGTGCAGCCGCGCGACCCTGGCGACCGTCTTCGGGGTCAGGCCGATCTGCCCGCGGAACCTCGACACCAGGTGCTGCCGGGTCCAGCCGATCTCGTCGGCCAGCGCTCCGATGCGGACGCGGCCGTGGCTGGACATCAGGCGGTGCCAGGCGCCGTGGACCGGGCGGGCCAGGCGGGGGCCGTCCTGCGACCACGCCAGCAGGTGGCGGTCGACGATCCGGAAACGCTCCGCCCACGTCGGCGTGTGCGCCAGCTGGTCGGCTAGGTGGCAGGCGCGGGAGCCGACCAGGTCGCCCAAACCGATGGCCGCGTTGGCGATCTCGCTGAGCGGGAGGCCGAACAGCGCGTACGCGCCCGCCGGGCTGAGCCCGATGGTGATCCCGTGCGCGTGGCCGGACTGGGTGATCGTCACCGGCCGGTCCCGCAGGCCCAGCACCGGTGAGACCGGCATGGATTCGGCTCCCACGAGCCGAACGGGCCGGTCGATGTCGATGGTCACCGTGACCGCGCCGAGCGCGATGACCTGCCACGAGATCGGCTCCGGGTGGGTGTAGTCGTGCGCTGTGTAGGTCAGCACCTTGCCCGCCAGCCGCGGATCCGGTGCGGCGTAGACGAGTTCGTCGATCCGCGCCACGTCCTCGCCGGGCGCGACTATCGACCACTCCGCCACATCGCCCCCTTACATTCGTCCAAGACCGCGGCCCGCGCTCCTCCCTAACGTCGTCACCAACGACGTTACCCGGAGGAAGAACATGGCACGGATAGGTCATTTCACCAGCGAAGCGGCACGGGACGCCTACTTCACCGCGTACACGGCCGCGATGGCCGAATGTCCGGAACCGCTGAAAACACTCGACATCGAGACCCGACACGGCACGACCCGCGTCTACCGCCACGGCGTCGGCGACGGGCCGCCCATCGTGTTGCTCTCGGCGATGGCGAGCACGTCGGCGGGCTGGGCCGACCACATCCGGGGGTTGGCCCAACGGCACCCGGTCTACGCAATCGACGCGTTGGGCGAACCTGGCGGCAGCGTCCAGACCGCACCGATCCGAAGTCCCGCCGAGCGGGCGCTGTGGCTCGATGACGTGCTCGCCGGGCTAGACCTGAGCGGGGTGCACCTGGTGGGCGCGTCGAGCGGCGGTCACCTCGCGGTCAGCCAGGCGATCCACCGGCCTGACCGGATCGCGAGCGTCAGCCTGCTGGACCCGACGCTGGTGACCGCCGGGTTCTCCCCCGCCGTCCTGGCGCTGGCCGTGCCGGTCGTGGCGGTGAACCGGGAGTGGCTATGGCGCCGGTTCCTGAACTGGCTGGTGGGCCCGGCTCTGGCCGACGGCCCAGCGATGCGGGTGGTCCTCGCGGGCATCTTGTCCTACAAGAACAAGCTGCCGCCGCAGTTCCGGCTGCCCGCGGACGACCTGCGCACGGTCACGCTGCCGGTCCTGGCGGTGTTCGCGGGCAGTAGCGTCGCCCACAACGCGCGCAAAGCCGCCGAGCGGGCCCGAGCGCTGTGGCCACACGCCGAAGTGGACCTGTGGGCCGACTCCGGGCACCACCTTGGCCCGGGCATCGAACGACACGTCCTCGACTTCATCGGGCGACACTGACCGGTTGGCGGACCTTGCGGGTGATCAACCAGGCCGTGAGCACCACCAGCGACACCGCGGGCATCGGCCGACCCGTCCAGACGCTCAGGGCGATATCGCAGAACGGCACGATGACGATCGCCGCGAAGACCCACGTCGGCGCGGTGGGCAGTTTCGGCGGGCGTTCCGGCGTCCACGGTGTGCGGTTCCACGGTTTGGCCACCGAAAGCCAGGCCTGGAAGGCGATCGCGCCCGCCATCAGCGCCGTCCCCACGACAAGTGGGACCGGTGTGGGGGTCGGGTTACCCGCCTTGGCCGCGATCACCGCGCCGTTCAGGGCGCCAGACAAGACGAAGATCCCCAAATAGAGCTGCGCCAACGTGATCAGCAGCTTCCCCAGCACCCACCAGTGCCGGTAGAAGCCCCAGGCGGTCGACGCCGAGAGCATGAAACCGGTGAACGCCGAGGCGTTGGCCATGGGCGCGAGAAGCGCGTCGTCGAGTGTGTGGGCCATGGTTGTGGCGCTCACGCGGATGGTGGCGTCGTCGGTCGTCAGGCTCACGGTCAGCAAGGTGAACAGCGCCAATGCCTGACTCATCCAGCCGACAGACGTGATCACATGCAGCCACACGGCGCCCTGGCGCCATCGTTTTGCATTCCCCCAAGTCATGATCCCAAGCGTGGCCGGGAGAAGTAGGGCGCACATCCAGGATGTCCCTGGGGGCGACCCTGAATCAGGGCAGGGTCGGCAGGTGCACAGTGACGGTCAAACCGCCGCCCGGCACGGGTTCCGCGGTGACATGGCCGCCGTGGGCGCGGGCGACCGCACGCACGATCGACAGCCCCAGGCCCGTTCCTATGTGTGCCGTCCGGTCGACACCGCCGCGGCGGAAGGGCTCGAACAGCTCGGCCACCCGCTCCGGTTCCACTACCTGGCCGGACGACGACACGGTCAGCATTGTCCACTGTGGACCATGGATGGTGCGGACGTCGATCCAGCCGCCGTCGACGTTGTGCCGCACAGCGTTCTCCAGCAGGTTCCCCGCGACCCGCTCCAGTAGGGCGGCGTCGCCCGCGACCCGGGCACCGCACTCGTGGAAGGTCGCCCGCACACCACGGCGTTCGGCCTCCACCCGGGCCGACCGCCAAGCGCCCGCGATGATGGCCGACAGCTCGACCGGGCCGGTCACGTTGACACCGAGACCGTCGGTGCGGGCCAGCACTAGCAGCGCCTCGACCAGCTCGCCCGCGCGCAGGGTCGCGGAGCGCACGACCTCGGCCATGCGGCGCAGTTCGGCCTCGTCGGCGTCCGGGTCGGCCAGGGTGACGTCGAGTTCGGTGCGGATCACCGCGAGCGGGGTCCGCAGCTCGTGGCTGGCGTTGGCGACGAACTGGCGCTGCGACGAGAAAGCGGCCTGCAGCCGGTCGAGCATCGCGTCGAAGGTGTCGGCGAGTTCGGCGACCTCGTCGCGGGCGCCGCGGTGGCCGATGCGGGCACCAAGGGACTCCACCGACAGGCGGTGGGCGGTCGCGGTGACCTCGCGCAGGGGGCGCAGGACGCGCCCGGTGATCACCCAAGCGAGCAGCGCGGTCGCGGCGACAACGCAGACGAACGCGACGGAGCCCGCGAGCAGGACCCGTTCGCGGGCGTTCGCGGCCAAGGCCTCCGCGAGTTGGTCGGCGCGAACCCGGACACCGCCGACGACGACCGTCGACCCCTCGGGCAGCGACGGCACCGAGGCCACCACCCCACCGGCGAGCAGCCAGCCCAGCCACAGCAGCAACGCGCTGACCGCCGCCACGAGCCCCGTGGTGAGCAGCGTGATCCTCGCGCGCAGCCCCAGGCCGCGGCGGCGTCCGCTCATTGACCGGCCGCAGACGAGGGCACGCGGTAGCCGGACCCGACGACGGTGTCGATCACACCGGGCTCGCCGAGCTTCTTGCGCAACGTCATGACTGTGACCCGGACGGTCGTGGTGAACGGGTCGGCGTTCTCGTCCCAGACCCGCTCCAGCAGTTCCTCGCTGCTGACCACCGACCCGCGGGCGGCGAGCAGGACCTCCAGGACACCGAACTCCTTGCGGGTCAGCTCGATGGGCTGCCCGGCCCGCGACACCGTCCGCCTTGCCGGGTCGAGTTCCACGTCACCGGCGACGAGCACGGGCGGCGTCACGGGTGTCGCCCGCCGGGCCAGGGCGCGCACACGGGCGACCAGCTCGGGGAAGGCGAAGGGCTTCGCGAGGTAGTCGTCGGCCCCCAGGGAGAGCCCTTCGACCCGGTCCTCGACGGCGTCGCTGGCGGTCAGCATGAGCACCCGGGTGAGGGCGCCGGACGCCACGATCTCCCGGCACAGCTCGTCGCCGTGCATGCCGGGCAGGTCGCGGTCGAGCACCACGACGTCGTACCGGGTGAAGCTGGATTTCTCATGGCCGTCGTCCCCGTTCAGGGCGACATCGACCGCCATGCCTTCGCGTCGCAGGCCACGGGCGATCGCCTCGGCCAGCGCTGGTTCGTCTTCAACGATCAGGATCCGCACAGGTACAACGGTGCCACACCACTGTGGACAAGGTCGTCCCGAGCCCTACGGCAGGGCCCGGCCGACCTGCTCGGCGTCCGCCGACTCCGGGCCGCCGATGAGGTCCGACGCCCAGCCAGTGACCCGGCGGGCCACGTCCTGAGCCGTCAGACCCAGCCTGACCAGCACCTCGTCGCGCGACCCGTGGGCGTGGAACTCGTTCGGGATGCCCAGGTCGCGCAGCGGGACGTCCACGTCGCTGTCGCGCAGCAAAGCGGCCAGGGACCAGCCGAAACCGCCGTGCCTGCCGCTGTCCTCGACCGTGACCACCAGGCGGTGCTTGGCGGCCAGGTCGACCAGCTCACGCGGGACGGGCGCGACCCAGCGCGGGTCGACGACCGTCACGCCGATGCCCTGGTCGGCCAGGCGATCGGCCGCGGCCAGGCCCAGTTCGGCGAACGAGCCGACCGTCACCAGCAGCACGTCCGAGGTCTCGCCGCGGCGCAGGATGTCGACCGGGCCGACGCGCTCGACGGCCAGGATGTCGTCGCCGACGGTGGCCTTCGGGAAACGCAGGACCGACGGGCCGTCGTCGATGGCCACCGCTTCGCGCAGTTCCTCGCGGAGGGTGAGGGCGTCTCGGGGGGCGGCGATGTGGATTCCGGGGATCACGCCGAGGATCGACAGGTCCCACATGCCGTGGTGGCTGGCCCCGTCCGGGCCGGTGATGCCCGCGCGGTCCAGCACCACCGTGACCGGCTGCTTGTGCAGCGCGACGTCCATCAGGAGCTGGTCGAACGCCCGGTTGAGGAATGTCGAGTAGATGGCGACGACCGGGTGCAGGCCCGCCATGGCCATGCCCGCCGCCGAGGTGATCGCGTGCTGCTCGGCGATGCCCACGTCGAAGCAGCGCTCCGGGAACCGCTCGGCGAACGGGGCCAGACCGGTCGAGCGCAGCATGGCCGCCGTGATCGCCACGACGTCCTCGCGCTCGGCGCCGATCTTGGCCAGCTCGTCGGCGAACACCGACGTCCACACGGTGCCCTTGGACTTGCGGGGCTTGCCGGTGACCGGGTCGATCGGGTCGGTCTGGTGCATCTGGTCGAGCTCGTCGTTCTCGGCCAGCGGGTAGCCGTTGCCCTTGCGGGTCACGGCGTGCACGATGACCGGCCCGCCGAAGTCCTTCGCACGGCGCAGCGACGACTCCAGGGACTCGAAGTCGTGGCCGTCGACCGGGCCGATGTACTTCATGCCGAGGTCTTCGAACATGGCCTGCGGGCTCAGCGCGTCCTTGATGCCGCGCTTGGCCGCGTGCAGCGCCGCGTAGAGCGGCTTGCCGACGACCGGCGTGCCCTGCAGGACCCGCTTGCCCTCCTCCAGCGCCCGCTCGTAGCCGGGACGCAGCCGCAGCGCGGCGAGGTGATCGGCGACACCGCCGATGGTCGGCGAGTAGGAGCGGCCGTTGTCGTTGACCACGATGACGACCGAGCGGTCGGTGCCCGCGGCGATGTTGTTGAGCGCCTCCCAGCACATGCCGCCGGTCAGCGCGCCGTCGCCGACGACAACCACGGCGCTGCGGCGCTCGCCGCGCAGCTCGTAGGCCTTCGCCAGACCGTCGGCGTAGGACAGCGCGGCCGAGGCGTGGCTGTTCTCGACGTGGTCGTGCTCGCTCTCGTCGCGGCACGGGTAGCCGGAGATGCCGCCCTGCTGGCGCAGGTCGTCGAAGCCGTCGCGGCGGCCGGTGAGGATCTTGTGGACGTAGGCCTGGTGGCCGACGTCGAAGATCAGCGTGTCACGCGGGGAGTCGAACACCCGGTGCAAGGCGATGGTCAGCTCGACGACGCCGAGGTTGGGGCCCAGGTGGCCGCCGGTCTTGGTGACCTTGTCGACGAGGAACGACCGGATCTCGATCGAGAGCCGGTCCAACTCCTCCGGCGTCAGGCGGGTCAGATCAGCCGGTTCGTGCACGGACTCCAACAGCGTCACCGCGTGGTCACCTCGTCGTCCTAGTCGGCTGTTCCTGCGGCATCCAGTCTACGAGGGGCGTCCGTGTGCTCGCCGGAGGCGTCGCACACATCCACGCGATCATCACCGAACGTGCACACCGATCCCACACTCCCGGTATGGTTCCGCACGCACGTATGGGGGATCTGTGGTGGGGGAACGATGACGGAACCGCAACCGGTGATGGACCCGGCCGAACAGAATCGGCTGACCAAAGAGGTCGGTCGGGCGATGGTGCGCGTCGCCGGTCAGCACTGGCAGAAAATCCGCGCCGAGTACCGCTCCGTGGGCCGCCATGTCGAGGTCGACCTGACGATCACCGCCCATGACGAGCAGGAACACGCGATCCGCCCGCCGACCGAGGTCGTCTCCGGCTTCGCCCGGCTGCGCGGTGGGATGTACCGGCCGGGTCGGGGGACCTGGCTGGTCGCGGTCTACGAGATCGAGCCGCCGGGTGGGTTCGCGGTCGAGTTCGAGCCGGACGTCGAACCCGCGTGGCGCCGGGTGCCACCGCCGATCGGGTTCATGGACGAGCTCCGATTCTTCCCCCGATCGGACGAACACATCCCGGACTGGCTGCGGGCCCGGGCGGGCATGCCGCCCGCGGTGTCCGCGGAGACCCAGGCGGCGCACACGCCCGCCGGTGGGATCCCGGCGCCGGGCGCACCTGTTGCCGCTGGTCAGACGCCCGGAACGGGTGGTCACGGTCCGGCCGGACCGGGTGGTCCCGGGGCTCCGGCACCTGGCGGGCCTGCGCCTATGGGACCTGGTGGGCCCGCGCGTCCCGGACCGGTGCCGCCCGCGCCGGGCAGGCCGCCGATGCCTCCCGGCCCCGGACCTGTCCCACCCGGACGCGGCCCGTCCGGCCCGTTCCCCGGCGGCGGCATGCCCGGACCCGGGCACCCACCCATGGGCAACCGTCCCCCGCAGCCGGGATTCCCGCCGCCCGGCGGCCCCGGTTTCCCAGGGCGCCCGCCGGTACCTCCGCGTCCCTGACAAGCGCGCTCGCGGTAGCGCCGCCGCCTGGCCCGTGGAAGGTCCTCGGCTGCTTGCAGGCGCTAGCTCGCGTCCTCGACCGTGATCGACTTCATGATGTAGCCGACGAGTTCGCCGTAGAACTCGGGTCTGACCGCGCCGGGCACGATCCAGTGGTCGATGCCCAGGCCGATGCTCAGCGCGTGCAGGCCGATCGCGAGTTCCATCGGGTCGACGTCCGCCCGGATCCGGCCCGCCCGCTGCTCGGCGGCGATGATCTCGGCGACGGCGCGCGGGATCGACTCGATCCGGTCGGCGAACTTGGCGCGCAGCGCGGGGTCGCGGGCGGCGACGATCGAGAACTCCAGGTTCAGCAGGAACCGGTCGGGGTCTATGTGGACCTGGCGGGTGCTCTCGTCGGCGAGCAGCTTGACCCGTTCGGCGAACGTCCCACCCGCGGCGGCGAAGAAGGCCTTGATCACCGCGACCCGGTCCTCGGTGCTTTCCGAGAACAAAGCGAAGAACAGGTCCTGCTTGCTCTCGAAGTTCGAGTAAACCGCGCCGTGGCTGTAGCCGGCCTCCTCGGCGATGTCGGCGATCGAGGCGCCCGCGTACCCGCGGCGGGCGAACACGCGCTTGGCGGCGGCCAGCAGTTCTTGCCGGGTCTGCGCGGCGCGCTCGGCCCGAGGCAGTCGGCGAGCTGTCACTGCTGTTGTCCCTACTGAGTCGATCGACGAGTGCCGAGAGGGTACCCGGCGCATTCGAGACATTTCCCGCTACCGAACGAGCACACCCGGTAGCATTAGGATCGTAATCTGGATGACAAGCATAATCTGGGGGCACTGTGCGCGGACCGAACGATCCGTCCTTCGCCGATTCCGCGGGCGCGTTGGCCGAGCTGATCGGGCGGCAGAGCCAGATCGAGACCCTGCTGGACACCGACCGGTTCAGCGTCGACCCCGACGGCGCCCGCCGCGCCGCCAAGGCCTGCCGGGACCAGGTGCACCGCATCGACGGTGCCCTGGAGACGGCCCGTGTTCTGGTGCGCACGGACAATTTCGGCCAGTGCGCGGTCGGCGAGTCCCTGTCGCAGAAGTTCACCGCGAAGGCGGGCGACGGCCCGGACTCGCTGGTCAGCCTGCTCACCCAGGCCCGTGACCTGCTCGCCGGGCTCGGCGCGAGCTACGACAACGCGGCCGCGGGCTACGACCACACCGACGAGTCGGCCGCGGCCGAGTTCCGGAACCTGGCGGAGAGGACCGGCGCATGAACCCCGTCGAGCAGTTGCTCGCTCCCGTTCTCGAAGTGCAGTCGGCCCTGGTCGGCACCGACGGCCCGTCCACGCGCGACGCGCGGGAGCGCGGCCAGGCCGCCGCCACCGCGGACGGCGG
>NZ_JBOHGC010000441.1:0-1269 GCF_050699995.1 Actinokineospora sp.
CGGTCATCCCGGGCAGTGCCGGACCGTCGGCGGCCGCCACCAGGATGGTCACCAGGTCTGCGTCCACCACCGCGATCGGGCCGTGCTTGAGGTCGGCATACGAGAGGCCGCGGACCGGCTGCAGGCAGGTCTCCTCCAGCTTGAGGGCGACCTCGAGCGTCGTACCGAACGTGAGGCCGCGGCCGCTGGACAGTACGTCGTGCGCGCGGGCCAGCAGGTCGGCCGCAGCGTCGACCGAGCCCTCCAGCATTTTCGCGGCGGCGTCCGGGACGCGGGCGATGTCGGGGTCCAGGGTGCCCGGCTTCTGCGCGAGCGCGTCCACTGCGACCGTGATCGCGGCGAGCTGGGTGGTGTAGGTCTTGGTGGCCGGGACCGCCAGCTCCTTGCCGGCCTGGGTGATCAGCGCGACGTCGGCGGTCGACGCGAGCGGGCTGTCGCCGTCGTTGGTGATCCCGACGACCGCGGCGCCGTTGCGCTTGGCCCACTCGGCGGTGTCGACGATCTCCTGGGTCGCACCGGACTGGCTGACCGCGACCACGAGGGAGTTCGACAGGTCGAGGTTCGCCCCGTACAGGGTGGCGACCGACGGTGCGGCCAGTGACGCCTGCCGGCCGGCGTGGATCTCGGTCAGGTAGCGCCCGTACACGCAGGCGTTGTCCGACGAGCCGCGGGCCACGAAGATCACGTGCCGGCGCCCGGCGGCGAGCCGGGTGATGTCGTGCCGCAGCGGCAGGACGTGCTCGAAGGTGGCGGCCAGGGCCGCCGGCTGTTCGGCGATCTCGCGCGCCATCTGGGTTTCGCGGGCGGGGACAGACACCACTTCGATCACTGGTCCTATCTGGTCTTAACAGGTATGCTGCGCACGATAGCAGTGCGTGGCGTACCGGGACACCCCCGGCGGCCGCGCCCGGTCTGGAGGAGCGGGATTCGATGGTTGCGACGAAGCGGGCCCAGGTCCGGTCGGTGCTGGAACGGCTGATCGACGTCGAACTGCACCCGGGTGACCCGATCCCGTCCGAACGGGCTCTGGTGGACAAGCTGAACGTCTCCCGGGTCACCGTCAGGCAGGCGATCAGCGACCTGGTCGAGTCCGGCGCGCTCGAACGCGTGCATGGCAAGGGCACCTTCGTCACCGGCCCACAGGTCGACTCGCAGTTGCACCTCACCTCGTTCTCCCGGGAGATGCGGGCCCGCGGGCTCGAACCCGGCACGGTGGTGCTGTCGGCCACCGAGATCGAGGCGTCCGACGAGACCGCCAAGGGGCTGCGG
>NZ_JBOHGC010000442.1:0-5863 GCF_050699995.1 Actinokineospora sp.
GTGGTGAACGGCTCCACCCCGTCGAGCCAACCCGGGTCGGCTGCCGCCAGTCGCCCGGACACCAATCGGGCCACCCCGGCGCGGTGGATCTCCGTGATCACCATGTTGTCGCTGTCCTGCAGCGAATACCGAACGCCGGGCCGGAAGAACGCGGCGGGATCGCCGGGAGCCAGCGGAATCGGCGGCCGCCATGGTGGCGCGGTCGCCGGGTCGAGCACCTCATCGACGTGCCGCACGGCGAGCGGGCCGAGGCCGAAAAGGCTCGACCAGTCGCCGAATTGAGGGACGGGGTGCACGGCCGCGGCCGGGTCGCCGTGGGTCTGCGTCGCCCGCATTCCGCCGCCGTCGCCATTCGGGGCCACCTCATGCTCCACCCGACCGGAGCGGAAGCTCCTGATGCGCTCTTGGCCTGCGTGCCGGTCGAACTCGGCCTGCTCATCCGAGTGGTAGGTCCAAATCCCGATGTCGGTGACGAACAACCCGCCTTCCGGGAGGAGACGGCACTCCGTGACGTGCACGCGCCTGCCCTGCTCATCGAAACGCGACGCGCGCACGAACCGATGCGTTCCGGCCCACTCGACCATGGCCGGCGCACGGTCGCCGCCCACCGCCGCCACCGCGAACTGCTCTCCCGTCACGTGGCGACGCCGCGCCTCCTCGGCGCCGATGCGCCCCACGAGCGATCGTGCGTCGGGGTCGAACCCCTCGCAGTAAACGAGGTCCACGGTGATCTCTTCAGGCATGGCGCCGACGGTAGCAACCTGCCACGACAGTCCGATCCGTTCCGCCCACGGCGTGCACCGGTGGCGAATGTGGTCGCAGAAGTCCTTGTCGAGTTCCGGTCGCCGACCGGGAATGACGTCATGGTTGCGTTCGGGGACGCCATCCTGCTGGCGGGTCCTCGCCGACCACTCCGTCCACCGCCTCGCGGAGCAGGTCGGCGTGCCCGGTGTGGCGGCCGTACTCCTCGACCAGGTCGTAGATGAGTCGGCGGAGGCTGGCGTGCCTGCCGTCCTCGTCGGACACGTGGACCAGTTGGTCGAGTCCGCCGTCGGCCAGGGGCCGCGGCCAGTCGGGTGCGGGAGCGGTCGACGGCGGCGTCCCAGAAGACGTAGAGCTGTGCGGGGGTGTCGTCGCAGGCGGAGGTGAAGGGCCAGTCCGGCTGGTCGCGCCAGTCGACGGTGGTCCACGGCGCGCCCAGCGGCTCGCCACGCAGTTTGGCGGTGAACGTGTAGTCCTCCACTACGGCCAAGTGTTTGAGCAGGCCGCCCAACGTCAGCGATGAGGCGCCGATGCGCAGCCGAAGGCCTGCCGCGTCGAGGTTGTCGGCCTTCCAGCGGAAGGTCGCGCGCAGGCGTTCGAGAGCGCCGACGACGTGCTCGACCTCGGTGCCCGCAAGGGGCGGCTCCCAAGGGCTATCGGTCATGGGAGCCACCATAAGCCGCCCCAGGGACATCTCGCTCGCACAGCCCGACCGCGGCGGCGGGCCTGTCCAGGAGTCCGGGTTGCGGGCAAGGGCGGCGCGGTGGTGAAATCCGTCGCTTTCCTGGGATCAGGGACTTGTGCGACAAGTCGAGGGTTGCGTCGTGCAGTCGTGGCGCGCCGCTGTTCCGGTGTCGCCACTGTGCATGTTGTACTCGATCTGGTGGTTGCTCCATGCGGTGGTGGTGAACGGTTTCGCGCTTGGTGGCGGCACGATGACCTGTGCGCGGCCACCGCGGTACGAGTACTCGATACGGACGCGCCACTGGCAGTAGCACTTCGTCGTGGACGCGCGGATCATCAAGTGTTCGGGCTTGCCCTCCTCGACGTAGCGGATCTTCCCGTTGGCGAGGTACGGCGCCATCGGTTTCGTGGGATCCGCTGACTCGTCCCGTACCAACGCGGGAATCTCGCCACCGATGAAGGAGTCGAGCTGGAAGTCGAACTGGGCCACGTCGCCGACGCCCTGCGGATCGGCGATGAACGCGGTCCCGGCCAGCGGCGGTCGGCGATGTTCGACAACCGCCGTGACCTTCTCGATGGCGATCTGACCGGCGCGGTTGCTGATCAGCGTGACCTTGTGTCCGGAGGTGCCCATCTGAGCGCCGTCCCGGTCGACGACTGCCTTGTAGTCGAACGTCGATATCGGCTCGGTGACAACGAAGTCCGTGGCCCAGTACGCCCCGGCGATCAGTGAGGGGTAGTTCTCACCGCTCGCGGCGAGCTTCTGCTCGCCGAACAGGTCGCGTGTGCGGTCCACCGCCCAGGGCGCGATCCCTGGAATCGCGACGGTGAGGATCAGCGGGGTCATGGTCGCGGCCAGCCACTTGGGACCCCGGCCGAGGTTGCGCCACCAGGACAGTGCCGGACCGGCCTCGGGCTTTCGCCGCGCGTCCTTCGGCGCGGCTTCGCGTGTGACGCGCCGTTTCCGGTTGCGACTCATGACAGAGCTTCCGTTCGCTGGTCATTCTCGTCGTGGTCGGTGTCGTCTTGGACGCTTTCGGGGGGTGCGTTGAGGGTGCCCGTTGCCAGGAAGATCAGCAGGAGCGGCACCGCCGCGAGTGCCGCGAGGTAGGCCGGACCAACCCCCAGATACCCCAGTTCGACGCTGATCTTGCTGGTGAGCTTGCTGGGATCCCACAGCAGGAGCGCGTTGATGGACAGGACGGCGAGCAGCCCGCCGCACACATGCAGCGCCGCCGCGCGCAGCACGCGGCGGGCGCTCCCCACGGTCAAGGCCATGCCGACGAGCAGCACGAGGGTGCTGACCAGTCCGCCCCGGTAGATCCCCTGCCACCCGGCCGCGATCGCGGGCATCGCATCTCCGGTGTCCAGTTCGAACCAGGGCAGGGCCAGGGACAGCACGATCAACGGCCCGGCCACGGCCAACGAGATCCACCGGACAGACCTCAGTCGTCGCGGTGGCATCACCGAGTCCTCGATGGGGATCAGTGCGATCCGATCGGAGGGGACCACCACCGCGAGGGCCAAACCGAGGCCGATCAGAAGCAGTCCCGCGGCATAGAGAGTCAGTCCCGCCAACGGTGACACCGGTAGGTCCGCGGCCGTTCCCGCCAGCGAGTGCCTGCGGTCCCAGGCCACGACCAGATGGTCGGGAAGCGCTGCGCGGAGTGCGTCGGTGTTCGGGCGCAGCGCCGCAAACAGTCCTGTCACCGCGGGCACCGGGGTCAGCATCGTCGCGGCGACCCGGACCAGGATGGTGGGCCGCCGCCCGATCGCGAACCCCGTCGCCGCCGCCACGGCCGTGATGACCAGGAGCAACGCGAAGATCGGCCCTTGGCCGGCGAGGCTCGTCACCGACAACGTCTGCGCCGTCTCGCCATACGGAAGAGCCACCAAGACCCATGGCAGCGTGAGCGCTACCACGGCCAACCCGAATCCGATGCCGGACAGCACCAGCCCGCCGATCCAGGTCGTCGTCACCCCTGGTGGCGTGGTGCGGTCCGGCTCGATCATCGGCTGAGACACTCAATCCCCCAAGAGACGCGCGCCGGAGACATCACTGGCCGGAGCCAGGGCCACGCCTAGGGTAGTGGCTTGGCGAACGCGGCGGCCACGATTCGTGCGGCTCAGAGGGTGATGACGACCTTGCCGCGGGCGTTGCCCTCCTTGAGGTGGCGAATCGCCTTGGCGGCCTCGCCCAACCGGAACGAGCGCTCGATGACCGGGGTGAGCTCGCCCGCCTCGATGAGCGCCGACAGCACTTCCAGGTCGGCGCTGGTCTCCTTGGAGATCAGGCCGCGCAGCCGGTGGCCGATGAACGGTGAGAGCAGGGCCGCGCGCAGCGAACGGCCGATGCCGCCGGTCCACTTGCCGCCCGCTTCGCCGCCGACGATGACCAGTGTCCCTTTGGCCGTGAGGGCGGGCCGAAGTCGCGACAGCGGCCGGTTGCCGGCGATGTCGAGGATGAGGTCGTAGCGGCGGGTGCCCGCGGCGAAGTCCTCAACCGTGTAGTCGATGACGTGGTCGGTGCCGATCGAGCGAACAAGGTCGACCTTCGTGGTGCTGCAGACGCCGGTGACCTCGGCGCCGGAGGCTTTCGCGAGCTGCACGGCGAACGTGCCCACGCCACCGGCCGCGCCGACGACCAGAACATGTTGTCCCGCCTTGACTTCACCCGCGTCACGCAGGGCCTGCAGCGCGGTCCAGGCGGAGATCGGGACGGCCGCCGCCTGCTCGAAGGTGAGGCTCGCGGGCTTGTGCGCCAAGCGGTCCTCGCGGGCCGCGGCGTACTCGGCGAACGATCCCTCGCAGGCGCCGTAGACCTCGTCGCCGGGCTTGAACCGGGTGACGTTCCCGCCGACCGACTCGACCCGCCCGGCGACGTCACGCCCACGCGTGGGCACCTTCGGCTTGCGTAAACCGAAGCCCAGAACTCTTAGCAGGTACGGCATCCCGGTCATCAGGTGCCACACACCGGGGTCGACACCCGCGGCGCGCACGGCCAGCAGCACTTCGTTGTCACCGGCGACCGGCCGGTCGATGTCGCGCAGTGCCAACACATCCGCCGAACCGTAGGTGTCCTGGACGATGGCCTTCATGAGGTTTCTCCTTCTGGGTACTGGAACACGTCGTCGAGCGGGACGTCGAACACCTTGGCGATCTGGAACGCCATCTCCAGGGACGGTGAGTAGCGGCTCTGTTCGATGGCGATGACGGTCTGGCGGGTGACGCCGATGCGCTTGGCCAATTCGGCCTGCGTCATCTCCCCGTGCGCGAATCGGAGGGCGCGGATCGTGTTGGTGACCTTGGTCGACTTCACCATGGCTGGAAACCCCGGCGGTAGGCGGCGAGTTTGGCCATGGACCCGAGGACCGCGGACAGCGCGAAGCCGAGGTAGATCGCGTTGGCGATCCAGAAGTGGTTCCACTCGGCCATCGACATCAACATCGCGGCCACCGCGCCGATGACGACGAACGACATGCCGATGTTGTCGCCGAACCGGGCGATCTCACGGTCGCGCTGGTCTTTCTGCGCGGCTTCCTCGCGCGACGCGATCGAGACCACGATGTTCAGCACGATCGCCGCCACGATCGAGCCGATGATGGTCCACAGCATCGTCGACACATAGGGCACGTCGGCCAGCGGAATGTCGCCCGCCCGCCCGAGAACGGTGATCAGGTAGGCCGCGTACGCGGCGACCGTGACCACCAGCATGATCCACGCGCGTTTCTCTTCGAACGCCACAGCAGCTCCCGATGTAAAGCAAAGTTGACATGGACGAACGTAAGGCAGAACTGACTCCATGTCAAAGTTTCTTTACTCAGATCCGGCCGCTCGACCCTGGTCGGCCGCGGCGGGGCGGACATATGTTCCGGCGGTCGGGGCCACCTTGGGATGCCCGGGAGCTGCCATGAGACGTCTCGCGCTTGTTCTCTCGACCATCGCGCCGCTGGTCGGCGCGGCGCCGTCCGCCCTGGCCGACGAGCCGGTACGGGTGCGGGTGCTGACCTGTTCGGACGGCACGACGTTCACCGGCGAACAGGTCCGGTTCGGTGCGGGCGCACCTCCCCGGACCTGGCGCAACGTCGTCACCGGCGAGGACCCGGTGGCGTTCGTCTTCTTCGCGTCCATCGTCACCGCGCCGGACGGGACCGTGGTCGAGGCCATCAGCTGGGACCACAGCCAGGGCGTCGAGCGGAATCGTGAACTCGTGACCTGCGGATTCATCATCCCCGAAGGACCGCTGACCGGCTATGCGGCCGACTTCGTCGGCTACGTCATCGGCGCCTGAGCCTCACTCGCAGGCGATTCCGTCGCTGTCGCGGTCGAGGTCGTAGATGTCGCTGCCGATGACCCGGATCGGTCCGCGCACGTAGGCCGGGCCGTTGACGCTGCCGCCCGCGCAGTCGACGTCGGA
>NZ_JBOHGC010000443.1:0-1272 GCF_050699995.1 Actinokineospora sp.
GGCGCAAGCCTCTCGCTGTGCACGACCCGGGCAAGGTGCTCACCGATCTGGCGATCGCGCTGGCCCTGGGTGGGGACTGCTTGGCAGACGTCGCGCTGCTACGCGCCGAGCCGGGCGTGTTCGGGCCGGTGGCGTCGGACCCGACCGTGTCGCGGACCATCGACGCCCTGGCCAAAGACGCGCCGCGCGCGTTGGCGGCGATCGACGCCGCCCGGGCGGTGGCCCGCGCCCGGGTGTGGGAACGCGCCGGTGACCACGCCCCCGATGCGGCCGCCAGCGCCGCGACGCCGCTGGTGATCGACGTCGACGCGACCCTGGTGACCGCGCATTCGGACAAGGAGTCGGCGGCGCCGACGTTCAAACGCGGCTACGGGTTCCATCCACTGTGGTCTTTCCTCGACCACGGCGCTCAGGGCACCGGCGAGCCGGCCGCGGTGCTGCTGCGGCCCGGTAACGCCGGGTCCAACACCGCGGCAGATCACATCGCGGTGATCCGCCAAGCGTTGCGGCAGTTACCGACCTACACCTCCGGGCGGCGACCCGGGCGCAAGGTGCTGATCCGGATCGACGGTGCCGGGGCCACCCACGAGCTGCTGGACTGGCTGGTCGGCCAGCGGCTGTCCTACTCGGTCGGGTTCACCCTGCCCACCGACGCCGCGCCGCTGATCGCCAAGATCCCGAAAAGTGTGTGGAGTCCGGCCTACGACGCCGACGGCCAGATCCGCGACGGCGCCTGGGTCGCCGAACTCACCGACCTGCTCGATCTCTCGACCTGGCCGGTCGGCATGCGGGTCATCGCCCGCAAGGAACGCCCGCACCCCGGCGCCCAACTGCGAATCACCGACATCGACGGCAACCGGATCACCGCCTTCGCCACCAACACCGGCCCCGGCGGCCCCGGCACCCAACTCCCCGACCTGGAACTACGGCACCGCCGCCGAGCCCGCTGCGAGGACCGCATCCGCGCCGCCAAGGACACCGGCCTGAGAAACCTGCCGCTACACGACTTCACCCAGAACCAGATCTGGTGCGCCATCGTCGCCCTGGCCAGCGACCTCACCGCCTGGATGCAAACCCTCGCCCTCACCCAGCACCCGGCCCGACGGTGGGAACCCAAACGGCTGCGACTCCGGCTGCTCGCCATCGCCGGACGCCTCACCGCGACCGGCCGCCGCATCCTGCTGCGCTTGTCCGCACACGCCCCCTGGGCCGACCTGGCCAACACCGCACTCACTCGCCTACGAGCCCAACCCGCGCCCGGCTGACCAGCCC
>NZ_JBOHGC010000444.1:0-10604 GCF_050699995.1 Actinokineospora sp.
CGCGTGTGACAGCGCGGTCATCCCCTACGTCATGGGCGGGGCAACCCGACCACTGGACATCGGCCGGATGCGCTACACCATCCCCACCCACCTCCGCCGGGCCCTCATCCTGCGGGATCAGGGATGCGCGTTCCCCGGGTGTGACCGGCGGCCCCGCTCCTGCCACGGCCACCAAAGCCGGCACTGGGCCCACGGCGGGCCCACCGCACTCGACAACCTGGTTCTCTTGTGCGGGCAGCATCATCGGTTGATCCACAACTCCGACTGGGCCGTCACCATTGTCGACGGACTCCCAGAGTTCACCCCACCCGCTTATCTCGACCCGTACCGAAGACCACTCCCCGCAACACCACGACACTCGGCGGCCTGAACAGCCACCGAGCCACTGCGGGCACCCCTGGGCGGACTCCACGCGGAGCTCGGCGCACACGTGTTGGCCGGGCTCCCCGATCACAAGCCTTCGCCGCTCGCGCTGCGCTGCTGACCCACGACCCCGGCTTACGACGCACGAGAGTCCCCGATTGTGCGTGGGTTCACGGTCGTGGAGAGCTATTATCACCGCCATGAACAGCGATGCGGACCGTCAGAGGAAGTAGAGGCGATTCAGGCTGATGCTCTCGGCCGGTTGCGAGCTGACCGGGTCGCCGTCGATGGTCACTTCGCCTGTCCTCGCTTCCACGCGCACCACGGCGATCCGGTTGTTGCGGACCATCGAAGCGGGGCCGATCCCCCGGGTGCCGCGCACCCCGACTCGGCGCCTGCGGGTGGTCATGTGGTCGTTGCCCGCATCAGCCGCCGCCTGGCTGACGAACGCCACCGACAGGTCGGCCGCTGTGGCGCCGTGCGCGCCGAACAGTGGCCCGAGGACCAAGGGCTGGCAGGTGCCGGTGGCGGCGTTGGGGTCGCCGGTGACGCCGTAGGCCGGGAAACCGACCTTGAGGACCATTTCCGGCTTGGCCCCGAAGGAATCGGGGCGCCACAGCACGATGTCGGCGAGCTTGCCGACCTCCAGCGAACCGACCTCGTGGGCCAAGCCGTGGGCGATCGCCGGGTTGACCGTGAGTTTGGCGATGTAGCGCAGCACCCGCTCGTTGTCGTGGCGCGGGTGTTCGGCGCCGAACTCCGCTTTCATCTTGCCCGCCATGGCGAAAGTCCGGCGCACGGTCTCGCCCGCCCGCCCCATCCCTTGCGCGTCGGAGGAGGTGATGGGGATGACGCCGAGGTCGTGCAGCCGGTCCTCGGCGCCCATCGTGCCGCCGCGGATGCGGTCGCGGGCCAGCGCGTCGTCGCCGGGGAGGTGCGGTTTGAGGCCGTGCACCGAGACGATCATGCCGTGGTGTTCGGCGATGGCGTCGCGGCCGTAGGGCAGGGTCGGGTTGGTGGAGGAGCCGATGATGTTGGCCTCTCCCGCGAGCCGCAGGACGTTGGGCACGTGGCCGCCGCCACAGCCCTCGATGTGGAAGGCGTGGATCGTGCGGCCCTCCAGCACCGCGAGAGTGTCCTCAACGGACAGACATTCGTTGAGCCCGTCGGTGTGCAGCGCGACTTGGACGTCGTGTGCCTCGGCCACCCGCAGGGCGGTGTCCAGGGCCCTGGTGTGCGCGCCCATGTCCTCGTGGACCTTGAACCCGCTGGCTCCGCCCTCCACCAAGGCCTCCAGCAGCGGGGATTCGTCCGAAGAGGACCCTCGGGCGAGGAACCCGATGTTGACCGGCCACGCGTCGAAGGCGTTGAAGGCGTGGCGCAGCGCCCACGGCGAGTTCACCCCGACCCCCCACACCGGACCGAACTCCTGCCCGATGATCGTGGTGACACCGGAGGCGAGACTGGCCTCCATGATCCGCGGGGAGAGCAGATGCACGTGGGTGTCGATCGCGCCCGCCGTGGCGATGAGCCCTTCCCCGGAGACGATCGCCGTTCCGGTGCCGACGACGACGTCGACACCGTCGAGAGTGTTCGGGTTGCCCGCGCGCCCGACCGAGCAGATCCGTCCGTCGCGGATGCCGATCGACACCTTGCTGATGCCGAGGACGGTGTCGATGACGACGACGTTGCTGATCACCAGGTCGCAGGTTTCGCGCACGGGGGCGGCGAGCAGGTGCATGCCGTCGCGCGCGGTCTTGCCGAAGCCGACGAGGAATTCCTCACCCGGCCGTTGGGCGTCGTGCTCGACCTCGATCACCAGGCCGGTGTCGCCGAGCCGGATCCGGTCACCGGCGCGGGGGCCGTAGGCGTGCACGTAGTCGTCGTGGGTGAGGCTCATGGTGTGCCGTCCAGGTATCCGAGTCGGCGCGCGGTGCGCATGGCCCGCGCGCGGGTGTCGGGGTCGTCGAGTGGGCCGTCGACCAGGCCCGCGAAACCGATCGCGACGCGGTCGCCGCCGATGGGAATCAACCCGACTGTCTCGGTGCCGCCGGGGGCGAAGCGCAGCGTGGTCCCGGCGGGGATCGCGGCCCGCCTGCCGTAGGCGGCTTCGCGGTCGAAGCGCAGCCGCCGGTTCACCTCGAAGAAGTGGAAGTGCGACGTGACGCTGATCGGCACATCCGACGTGTTGGTGACCGTCACGGTGACCACCGCCGCTTCCGGCTCGGGTGGCGGGGTGCCGGGGAGCACCGCGCCGGGGGCGGCGGCGTCGGATCGCCCGCCTCCGAAAGGATCGGTGATCACGGCCAGCCTGCTGCCGTCGTCGAACACGGCCTCGACCTGGACTTCGGTCACGATGTCGGGCACGCCCGGCAACACATCCTCGGCGCGCAGCACGGAAAGGCCGACCTCGATGGCGTCGGCGAGGCGCACCCCGTCTCGGGCGGCTTCGCAGACCGCGTCGGCGATGAGGGCCGTGGCTTCGGGGACGTTGAGGCGCAAGCCGCGGGCGAGCCGCGCGCGGGCCAGCTCCGCCGCGGTGAAGATCAGCAGTCGGTCCCGCTCAGTCGGCGTCAGGCGCATCGTGATCACCCCGTTCCAGGTGGAGCACAGTTCGGCGGCTGGGTTTCCACCCGGGCCGAGGGACGCTGTCGAGCAGTGCCCGCGTGTACGGGTGGATCGGCGCCCGCAGCAGTTCGCCGGTGGCCCCGCTCTCGACCACCCGCCCCCCGCGCATCACGATCGCGTGCTCGGTGACCTGCCGGATGACCGCCAGGTCATGGCTGATGAACAGGTACGAGATCGCGGTCCGCTCCCGGATGTCGGCCAGCAGGTTGAGGATCTGGGCCTGGATGGACACATCGAGCGCGGCGACGGACTCGTCGAGGACCAGCACCTTGGGGTTCGCCGCGAGCGCACGGGCGATCGCGACCCGCTGCCGCTGTCCCCCTGACAGATGTCGCGGCAGCGCCATCAGGTGCCGCGCGCCGAGGGCGACCATGTCGGCGAGTTCCTCGACCCGCGCCCGCACCTCGTGCCGGGCGTGGAGGCGGACCGCCTCGGCCAGTGCCTGCTCGACGGTCTGGCGCGGGTCGAGGCTCGCGTACGGGTCCTGGAAGACGATCTGGGTCTCCAGCGCCCTGGCCCGGCGAGCCTTGGTGGACCGCGACGGGTGGGACCGGTCGTGCCCGCAGCAGGTGATCGTGCCCGATGTCGGCGCCTCCAGGCCGATGACCATCCGCGCCAGCGTCGTCTTGCCGGATCCCGATTCGCCGACGATGCCCAGCGATGAGCCGGGGGCGAGGTCGAAGGAGACGTCGTGCACCGCGGTGAACAAGCCGAACGACTTCGTCAGGTGCGACACGCTCAGCACCGACTCGCTCATCGAATTCCCTTCTGGGTCAGGTCGATCTCGGACGCCCTGACGCAGCGCACGGATCGCGACCGGTCCCCCGTCAGCGGCACCGGGGCGGTGGTGCACCGGGGCTGCCGGTGGACGCAGCGTTCGGCGAAAGCGCAGGTGTCAGCCGCCTCCCACGCCGAGACCGGGCGACCCGCGATCGCGGCCAGCCGCGGTGTGGGCGCGTCGAGGTCGGGCCGGGCCGCGGCGAGCGCGGCAGTGTAGGGGTGCGCGGGTTCGGCGTGCAGCCGGGCGGACTCCTGGGTCTCCACGATCTGACCCGCGTACATCACCGCGGTGCGGTCGCACACCGCCGCCGCGAGGTCGAGGTCGTGGGTGATGAACAGCAGCGCGACACCCGCGTCGCGGCGCAGTTCGTCGAGGATCGCCATCACCTCGGACTGGGTGGTGACGTCGAGCGCGGTGGTCGGCTCGTCGGCCAGGATCAGCTTCGGCTCGGCCAGCAGCGCCGAGGCGATCATGACGCGCTGCAGCATCCCGCCGGACAGCGCCGACGGGTATGCGCGCAAACACCTTGCGGTGTCGAGGATGCCGACCTCGGTGAGCATCCGTTGGGCACGGCGGGTCGCTTCGTCGCGGTCGACTTTCCGGACGAGGCGGAGTTGCTCGGTCAGGAAGTCGCCGACGCGGCGGACCGGGTTGATATGCGCGCGTGGGTCTTGGAACACCACCGACATCGCCGTGCGGGCGCGCCGCAGCTTCTCGCCCCTGGCGGTGAGCAGGTCCTCCCCTTGGAATCGGATGGACCCGGTCGCCACGGCGTTCGCGGGCAGCAGCGCCGCGACAGCCCGTGCCGTCATCGACTTGCCCGCGCCGGATTCGCCGACGAGGCCGAGCGCCTCGCCGCGTTCCAAGGTCAGTGAGACGTCGCGCAGGACGAGCCTGCCGCCGCCGGGGTTCTTCAGCGTGACGCTCAGGCCGTCGACCGCCACCAAAAGCTCACTCATGCGGCCACCTCGGATCCGTGTCCGCCGAGCCGCTCGCCCAGGATGTTGAACGCGACGACGACCAGCACCAGCGCGGTCCCCGCGACCAGCGATTCGGCCGGATATCCTTGCAGGACACCGGTTTTGCCTTCGGACACCATGACCCCCCAGTCCGCCTGTGGCGGCTGCACCCCGAGCCCGAGGAACGAGATCGCCGCCAGGTCGAGCGTGGCCCAGCCGAACAGGATGGTCGCCTCGGCGACGAGCACCGGCGCGATGTTGGCCACGATGTGCCGCAGGCAGATCACCGACGCCGCGGCGCCCTGCACCTCCAGCGCCTCCACATATGGCTGGGACCGCTCACGCAGCGCCGCCGCCCGAACCAGCCGCGCGACATACGGCGTGTAGGCGATCGAGAGCGACAGGGCCGCCGACAGCTGGCTCGGCCCGACGACCGCCGCGGTGAGTACCGCGAGCAGCAGGCCGGGGAAGGCGAAGACGATGTCTCCCGCACCGGAGATCAGGCTGTCCACCCAGCCGCGCCGCCACGCGGCCACGACGGCGAGCACCGTGCCCGCGGTCATGGCCAGCACGACGACCAGCAGCGGGCCGAGCAGCGACGAACGGGCGCCGACCAGCAGCCGGGAGAGCAGGTCGCGGCCCTGGGAGTCGAACCCGAGCGGGTGTGAGCCGTCCGCGGCGACATAGGCGTTGGCCAAGTCGGCCTGGTTCGGCGGGAACGGCGCCAGGAGCGGACCGAACACCGCCAGGAGCGCGGCGAGCGCGATGACCAGGACACTGGCGTGGCCCAGCCAGCCGACTCCCGCCAACCAGCGCAATCCGCGGCGGCGGCGCACCACCTCGATCTCGCCAGGGGTGATCGTCAGTGCCATCAGGTCGCCGCCGTTCCGAGTTTGACGCGCGGGTCGAGCACCGCGTAGAGCAGGTCGACCACCGTGTTGATCAGCACGAAGGCGGCCACCATGATCAGCGACAGCGCCTGCACGACGGCGAAGTCCTTGTTCTGCGCGGCGGTGACGAGCGCGGCGCCGATGCCGTTGAGGTCGAACACCTGCTCCACAATGGACACCAGGACGATGAGCGAGGCGATGCTCAGGCCGGTGACCGTCGTGATGGGCACCGCCGCGTTGCGCAGCACGTGGCGGCGGAACACCGCCCGGCGTGACAGCCCGCGGCTGATCGCGGTCTGGACGTGTTCGCGCGGGAGTTCGGCCCGAACGGCCGCGCGGGTGATCCGGGCGACCAGCGCCAGCGACGACGCGGCCAGCGCGGCACTGGGCAGGATCAGGTGCTTGAGCTGGTCGAGGAACCCGTCGCCGGTGCCGAGTGCCGGGAGCCAGCGCAGGTTCACCGCGAAGACGCTGATCAGCACGAGCGCGGTGACGAAGGACGGCACGGCGGCCAGGACCGTGGTCACGGTGAGCACCGCGGTGTCCACGAACCCCGGCTTGAGCGCGCTGAGCACCCCGACCGACACGCCGATCACGATGATCAGCACCGACGTCAACGCCAGCAGCCCCAGCGTGGTCCCGACCCGCTCACCGACCACAGTGGACACATCGGCCCGGTTGGCGATCGAGTAGCCCAGGTCGCCGTGCAGCGCGTCGGTCAGCCAGCGCCAGTACCGCACCGGCAGCGGGTCGTCGAGGTGGTAGCGGGCGGCGAGCTGCGCCCTGGCCTCCGGGCTGACCTTGCGTCCGCCGGTCAGGACCGCGATCGGGTCGCCGGGGGCGAGGTAGAGGGCGCCGTAGATCGCCATGCTGGCGATCAGCAGGGTCGCGAGCAGCAACCCGGCGCGGCGGATGAGGAACCGGCGCATCTCAGCGCGCCGCCGCGCCGAGCTTGGCCAGCCACGGCGCCTGCATGTAGGCGAACGACGACGGCGCCCCGGTGAGCTTGGTGTTCAGCGCCAGGATCGTCGGCGGGTGCGCGATCGGGATCCACGGCAGGTCCCGCATGATCAGTTTCTCCGCCTCGATGTCGTACTGCGCGCGTCGCTCGGGATCGGCCTCGGCCCGCGCGCTGGCCAGCAGCGACTGGATCTGCGGGTTGCTGTAGCCGGAGTAGTTCTGGCTGCCGTTGGCCGCGATGTAGGTGTTGTCGAGCGCGGCGGGGTCGGCGTAGTCGCCATAGGTGGTGCTGCTGAAGGCGTCGACGCTCGCGCGGGCCGCGGGGTCGGTGAAGAAGTTGATGTAGTTCTCCGGCGAGACGTTGTGCAGGCTGGCCTTGAGCCCGATCGCGTTCGCCGCCTGCTGCCACGCGTTGGCCTGGGTGGCGACCGTGGCCAGCCCGGTCGACGTGCCGATGACCAGGGGCTTCCCGGTGGCACCGGCGTCCGCGATCAGCTGCTTGGCCTTCGCGAGGTCCTGGGTGAGCTCCGGGGTCGCGTCCCACGCCGTGCGGAAGGTCTGCTTCGCGAACCCCCAGGTGCCGGGGTTGGTCGCGAGCCGGGGCACGAAGGCGTCGCCGCCGTAGACCGCGTTGATGTAGGTGCGCCGGTCGAGGGCGAGGGACAGGGCCTGGCGCACCCGGACGTCGCCGAGCACGCCGGTGAGGTTGGCCGGGATGAAGTACTGGGTCTCCATGCCCGGTCCCAAGTGGACGTTGATGCTCGGGGTCCGGCGCAGCTGGGCCAGGTTCGAGGTGTCGGTGATGAAGGCGCCGTCGATCTCGCCGGTGGCCAGGCCGGTGGTGAGCGTGGCCGCGTCCGAGACGCCGCGGAACTCGATCTCCTGGGTGGACGGCCGCAGCGCCAGGTCCCAGTAGTCGGGCCGGGCGGCGACGCGCACGGACTCCCCCGTCGTCCAGTTCGCGAGCTGGTAGGGCCCGGTGCACATGATGCCTCCGCCCGGGGTGCCGTAGTCGCGCCCCTTGGCCCTGGCGTACTTCTCCTGGATCACCACGCCGGGCATCGCGGACAGCTCACCGGTGAGCCAGTAGTCCGGTGTGGACAAGGTGATGGTGACAGTGTCGGTGCCGCTGACCGTGATGTCCGAGATCCGCTCCAAGTTCGCACCGTAGAAGCTGCCGACCTCGGGGTCCAGGTGGCGCTTGAGGCTGAACACGACGTCCGCGGGGGTCACCGGGCTGCCGTCGGAGAACTTCACGTCGGGCCGCAGCGTGAGCCGCAGGGAGGTCGGTGTCGCGTATTCGTAGGACAAGGCGAGGCCCGGGGCCACGGTGCCGTCCGGCTGCTGGCGCAGCAGGGATTCGCACAGCGTGGCGATGACGGTGTTCTCCGGGTAGTCGAACGCCGTGGCCGGGTCGAGGGTGGTGGGGTTGCGGTAGAGCGCCCAGGTGGCTTTCGGCACCGGGCCGCTCGCGGCCGCGGTCATGGGCGCGAGCCCGAACAGGTCGGTGGCGCCCTTCTGGGTCGGGTCGGCGGCCTGCCTGCCGCCGCAGGCGGCCAGCAGGAGGGCGGCGGCGCCGAGGGCGGCTAACCGGGTGATGGCCATGTCGGCCCCTTCATGGTGATAGGCGCGGTGGTGGGGGTGGTGATGTGCGGCGGGCCGCTCCGCGGAACAGGATCGCTCACGCCGCGGGGATCTGCTGGGTGATGCAGTGGACGCCGCCGCCGCCGTAGGCGACGGTGTTGGACGGCACGCCCACCACCTCACGGCCGGGGAACGCCACCGCGATCACGGCGAGCGCCTCGGCATCGAGGTCGTGCTGTGCGACCGGGACGATCACCGCGCCGTTCGCGACGTAGAAGTTGGCGTAGGCCACCATCGTCTGGGTCCCGTCGGGCAGGGTGTGGAACGGGTACTGCGGCAGTTCGACGATCTCCAGGGGCCTGCCCGCGGCGTCGGTGCTCGACTTGAGCACCTCGAGGTTGGCGGCCATGCGCTCGAAGTCCGGCAGGGTGGGGTCGGCGCACGTCTGCGCGATCACCACGCCGGGGCTCGCGTAGGTGCACACGCCGTCGACGTGGCCGTCGGTGTGGGTGTCGTCGTGGTGGCCGTAGGGCAGCCAGATGACCTTCTCGACGCCGAGGTTGGCCATCAGCTCGGCCTCGATGTCCGATCGGGACATCGACGGATTGCGGTTCGGGTGCAGCAGGCACTGCTCGGTGGTGATCAGGGTGCCTTCGCCGTCCACGGTGATCGCACCGCCTTCGAGCACCATGTCCGAGGCGATCCGGTCGATCCCGAGGACGTCGAGCACCCGCCTGCTGATCGAGGCGTCCTGGTCGTAGGGAAGGAACTTCTCGCCCCACGAGTTGAACGCGAAGTCGGCCGCGGCGCGGCGGCCCGTGCCGTCGAGCAGGATCTGGGGACCGGAGTCGCGGATCCACGAGTCGTCGATGGCGAGTTCGACGACGTCGACCGTGTTTCCGCACGCGCGCCGGACCTCAGCGCCCTGCCCGGGGTTGGCGATGACGAGCACGGGCTCGAAGTCGCCGATGGCGTTGGCGGTCGCGGCGTACTCGGCCTTGGCCTCCTCGAAATAGGGGCCCCACAACGACTCCCGGGTCGGCCACGCCATCAGGCACCGTTCGTGCGGCGCCCACTCGGCGGGCATCCGCCACTTGTGGACGGTGCTCCCGGGGGTCGTCGTGGCGCCTGTCGGTTCTGCTGCCGGTGTCATGGCAGGGAACTATGATCCTGACTGAAAAATTAGTCAAGAGTTGGGCGAGACTGATCCCGTTCTGTTTTCGTCGGGTCGCGCTAGTCGCCGACGGGCGCGTGGCTCGGCGTGAGCTCCTGGTCGACGATCTGCGTGAGGTGGTGGCGGGCGTCCGCGGTCGACATCAGCCGCGCCAGCCAGCGGTTGCTCAGGCCCTCGATGAGCGCGGTGAGCCGGGTCGAGACCGCGTGGGCGTCGACGTCCGGGGCGATGCTCCCGTCCTGCCTGCCCTGCTCGATGAAGTCGGCCAGGTCGGTGACCCACTGCTCGGTGGCGGCCGAGACCACCGGCCGCAGCGCCTCGTCGAACACCGCCGCGCCGCGGACCTCGCCCCAGACCGCGGAGTTCTCCCGCACCAGGTCGTCGTCCTGGAACTCGCCGAGCACCTGGAGCATGAGCTGTTCGCGCCCGGTCTTGCCCTCCTCCGCGTCGGCGTAGGACTCCGCCCGGGTGTTCACGTGCTGCATGGCCTGCGCGAGCAGCCCGGCCCTATCTCCGAAGTGGTAGTAGATCAGCGCCGTGGAGACTCCGGCCTCGGCGGCGACGTTCTCCACCCGCATGCCTCGAATGCCATCCCTGGCGATCACCCGGCAGGTCGCGCCGAGCAGTTGCTGTTTGCGGTCGTTCACGTCAGCACAGTAGCGCCGGAGCCGTAGCGGTCGCGGCAGAACTCCCTCAGCCGCGCCACGATCCGCCCGATCTCGGCCGCGCCGTGGTGGTCGCGGTCCCAGGCGGCATGCAGCCGCAGCGACAGGTCCCCGGACGTGGTCGCGACCCGCAGTCCGCGCAGGCCGAAGCGGCTGTCGTCGGACACCAAGGCGGCTCCCCAACCCGCGGCGGCCAACGCCTGCGCGACTTCAGGCGAGCTCGTCTCGCGCGCCCCGCTGAGCACGATCCCGGCGGCGGCCGACGCCTGGTCCAGCAACTGGCGCTGCGTGTACGTCTCGGGGAGCACCAGCAGCGGCGCGTCGGCCAACTCGCCCAGGCCGACCGACTCCCGGTGCGCCCAGCCGTGGTCGGCAGGCACGTACAGCCAGATCGGGAAGGTGGCGACCAGCGCGCTCGCGTGGCCGGCGGGTGGCGGGTCCGGCGAGACGGCCACGTCAGCGGCGCCGTGCGCCAGCGCCTCGTACGCCCCTCGGGCGGACTCCGGCCGGACGGCCGGGAACGGGTCGCCCGCGCCGAAGGTCGCGATGAACGGCGCCACGAGGTCGCTGACCGTGGTCGGCGGCGCGGCGATCCGGAGC
>NZ_JBOHGC010000445.1:0-4590 GCF_050699995.1 Actinokineospora sp.
CACTGATCAACTGAAGCCCTTGGTTGTGATCTTCCTCTGTCGCAAGAAGGAATGATCAACCAAGGGCTTCATCCATGATCAACCGGGGGTCCCACTGGGCTCTGAGACCTTAAAACTCAAGCTCAGAGAAGGCGGCCGATCGGGTTGGGGAAGGGGACATAGCCTGCCTGCCGGTCGGCTTGGCGCTCCCACCGGACGAGCAGGTTCGTCTTGGCGGGCAGCGGAACCCCGGACAGCAGCGCCCGCAGCCGCGGCGGGTGGCCCAGGGTCCGGCTGACGGCGGCCACGGTGTCACCGAGGTCGGACCACAGCTGGTCCTCGAACCGGCACATCCCCGGCGCCGACTCGTGCACGAGATCGGCGAGGGCGCCCGCGAACTCGGTCAGGTGGTTGACGAACAGGCAGTAGGCGATCCGGTTCCACGCGCGCTCGTCGTCGTAGGCCACCGCGCGGGCCACGTCGGAGGGCAGCGCGGCGAGGGTGTCGGCGTGCCGGTCGGCGAGGAGCTTGGTGCCTTCGAGGTCACGGGCAAGCACCCGCACCGGCAGGTTGTCCGGGCCGAGCACGACCAGCACGTTCTGCGGGTGCGGTTCGAGCACGACCCCGTGTTCGGCCCACAGGCTCAGCACCGGTGGAACCAGCAACGTGGTGTAGCGGCGCCACCACCGCAGCGCCCACGCTTCGCCATTCGCCGTCCCGACGAGATCGGCCAAGCGCGTTCGGGTTCCCGCCGGATCGCGGTGTTCGGCGGCGAGGGCGCCCGCGAGGTGCACCTGGCCACCGAGGTGCTCGCCCAGTCCGCCGCGCACGATGGTGCCGAATCCCTCCAGCAGCGCGTGCCGCCCCCGCTCATCGCCGTACGCGGCAGGCAGGGCGACGGTCCGGGCGGCGGGCTCGGGCAGGAATCCGAATCCCTGGTGTTCGCGCGTCACGCGGGCGCACGGTTCGGCCAGTATCCGGGTGAGTTCGACGGCGCCCGCGAGTTCGTAGTCGGCGTTCTTGCGCAAGCAGTTGGTGATCCGAACATTGAGGCTGGTCTTGAGAAACAGGTCGGCTTCGGGCTGATAGAGCGTGCGAACGCTGGCCGTCGGATGGAACCGGGGGCCCGTCTCGCCGAGGTCGCGCAGCGCTCCCGCGGCCATCGCCGCGCGCAGGACCGGTCCCGCGGTGGCGTCGGCGGACATCAGGGCGAACTGCCACGGGTGCACCGCGAGCGCGCGGAATCCTTCCGGCACAGACAGGTCCGCGGTCCGCGCGTGCCCGTCGAAGCCCAGATCATCGATGGCGTGGTCACGGACGAGTTCGGCGGGTGCGGCCAGCCAACGCAGGGGAAAGGCCGACCGCGCCTCGGGGGCGTAGCGGCGCCACTGCTCGGAGCCGCCGGAACGCGACTTCGGCGTCGGATGGCGGGGATGGCCTGCGACCAGGGACTGTTCGGAGTCGAGGTAGGCACCCGCGAATCCCGGCACCGGCCGGTCAGCGGACTTCGGCCGGGTGCGCAGGATGTCCTCGAGCGCGTCACGGCTGGCCGCGACCTGAACGGCGAACTCGTCGTTCCCGTGACCGGTGCGCAGCGTGAGTTCGGCGTCGATCAGCGCGGCCAGGTCGTCGGCGTCACACGATCGCCACCCGCCTTCGTCCTGTCTGGACTGGACGGGCCCGGTGAAGCGGTGCGCCGCGACGGTGGACGCGCGGCGCAGCCGAGCCCGCAGGGTGTGACCGGTATGTGGCAGGTACACCACGAGGAAGCGGTCGACGATGCCCGTCCGCCGTTCGGGTCCGGCGACTTCCCGGACGAGGCAGCCGAGAATCGTGTGGGCGGTCAGCAGATCAGCGGTGTCGACGCTCAGACCCGCCGCAGCGGTGGTCGAGGCGGTCAAGATCAGCTCCTGGGGCGCAGATAGTTCGGGCCGGCGTGGCGGTAGTGCTTGTTGATGTCCGTGCAGCCGAGGCGGTGCTTGGGAAGCAGGGTCCCGGCGGTGACCATCGCCTTGACCGGTAAGTGTTCCGCCTCCAGCACCCGCCTGCGCACGGCTTCGGCCGCCGCGACGGACCTGGCGTCGGCCGAGTCGGTCCAGCGAACCAGCGCCTGCTCGATCCTGTCCCGTAGCAAGGCGAACAGCTTCGCCCGGCGTGCCAGGTCGGTGCCCGCGTGCTCGACGATCAGCGCACCCGCGCACAGGTGCAGGGTGATCGTGATGAACATGTCGGCGAGGTCGTCGTCGCCGGTGACGCACATCCGCTTGTCCGCGAAGGCATCCGGCGTGACGGAGACGCCGAGCGCGCCGGAGAGGCGTTCGCAGTCGATCCGCGCGCCGTCGTCGTCCTTGTAGACCAAGCGAAGCCAGGGATCGCCGACGCCCATGGCGACGGTGATGTTCTGCTGGTGCGCCTCCAGGGCGACGCCGTAGCGGACCCAGAGCGCGACATGCCAGTCGAGCAGCAGGGTCAGGTAGGCGTCGAGCCAGGCGTCGGTGTCGCCGCCCGCGTGCTGGGCGGCGAACGTGTCGAGCAGTGTCGCGTCCGGGTGCGTCGGGTCTTCGGCGAGCAACGCGGCGACGGGCGCGAGGGTGTCGCCCGCGAGGTCGGCGGGATAGCGCCGGATCAGCGCGGCGAGCAGGTCGTCGGCGCTGTCGAGCCAGTCGGACTCGTCGGCGAGCAGGATCCGCTCGCGCAGCGCGGGTTCGCGGTCCAGGATCGCCTGCAGCAACCGGTGCACGGTGTCGCCGTCGGCCAGCGTGCCCGGGTTGATGGTGCGGCGGTTACGTTTGCCGAGCGTCGCGGTCGGCATCGGCAGCTTGAGGTGAACGCCGGGCAGATCGGCCAGCGCCACCGTGCGAGTCGACAACGTCGGTGTCGCGAGCAGCGATCCGTCCAGGTTGGCTGTCAACGGATGCACCGGCACCGCGATGTGACCGGCGACCGCTTCGGGCCACCAGTCCGGGAGACCGGCAGCCAGCGTCGGCGAGAGCCGCACCGAGTCCCGGGGGACAATCCTCCAGCCGACCTTGAGATCCGGCAGGAACTCCGGAGCGTAGCGGCGGAGGTCGGCCTCATCGAGGCCCCAGCGGCAACGGCCGGTCGGGTGCACGGGGTGGTCGCGCAGCGCGGCCACCGACTCGTAGTGCAGCAACTGGCGAAACCCGGCTGCGCTGGGCTCGGCCCGAATCCTGGCGTACAGCTCGCCGCGCGCGGTCTCGTGCAGCCGCACGACGGCAAGCGTTTGCGCACACTCTTCGACGAAGTCCGCCCAGCCCTGTTCAGCCTCTGGATCGTCCGTCGGCGCCAGTGCGGCCAATACGCCGGAGAGCGTGTCGAGCACCTGCCCCGCCACGACGACCGACGGATGCGCAAGGCGGTACTCGGCAAGGAATCCGTCCGGTTCCACCGGCAGGTGCACCCGCCGCCCCCTTGGCAGCGGCGCGCTCCACCACCGCCCAGACCAGTAGGCCCGCGGCGGCTCACCCAGCTCACCTCGCGAGGCCAGCCCCAGGTGATTCTCGCGCAGCAGGGCGTCCACCACGCGGCGGAGCAGGTCCGACTCGGCGCTCACGCCGACACCCGGGCCGCGGGTTCGATCACCCAGCGCTGTTCGGCGAGGAACTCTTCGACCGCTTTGTCCACTGTGGACTGATCTGGTCCGATCGCGTGTACCGCGGACAGATAGTCACGGTTCGTCCCGTGCCACTCCGCCGCCACACCGACCTCCCGCATCCGCCGATGCCCCAGCCGCACCCCGCCGACGGTGCACTCGCCGGAGGCGGGAGCGGCGACCAGGACACCCGCGCGGTCCGCCGTCACCCAGTCCACCCTGGCGTGCCGGGCCAATCCCTTCGGGTCCGGCAGCTCGGCGGGCAGCGACTCCCCCAGATGCAACCGGATCACCTGGGGGAACAGGTCGATGCCGAGCAGCTCGGCGCAGATCAGGTCCATGGTGTCACCGATGAGCCGGTAGTTGACCTCGATGATCCGTGCCCGGTCGCCGTCGATGACGAACTCCGTGTGACACGCGCCCAATCCGACGCCAAGCGCGGCGAGTTGGGCCCGCAGGTGCGCCTCGACGGCGGGCGGCAGCATCGGGTCCCACTCCATCCGGGTCTCGGCGAAGTGCGGCGGAGCGCCGAGGCTGGTCCGCCAGGAACCGAAGTGGTACAGGGATTCTCCGTCGCCGAGGGTCTCGTAGGTGCGCACGTCACCCGCGAGGTACTCCTCGACGACCAGCGTCGCCTCCGGCCTGCGGGTCCGAATCTCCGTGACCCGCCGGGCCAGGTCGGCGAGGTCGGCGACCAGCAGCGCGTCCTCGCTGGCGACGCCCTCGCGCGGCTTGACGACAGCGGGAAAGGGCAGCGCCAGACCGTCCAGTTCGGACAGGGGCAGCATCGGGTCGATCTGTGCGCTCCGCACGACGTCCAACCCCGCGTCGGCCAGGACGGCCCGGGTGAGGGCCTTGTTCTTGCAGCGCACCGCCGCCGCCCACGGCTTGGCGGGCAGCCCGAGCAACTCGGCGGCTTGTGCGGTCGCGGCCTGCAGGTGGTCGCTGTTGCTCAGCAGCGCCGCCGGCCGACCGAAGCGCGCCCCCAGGGCCTGCAC
>NZ_JBOHGC010000446.1:0-1764 GCF_050699995.1 Actinokineospora sp.
GTGATGGATCTCCAGCTCCGCCATGCCACCAAGTCTCCCGGCCACCACCGACAATCCCGGCCCGGTTTCCGGCCTCGACGACTCGTGTCACACGATGGTGTCAACAACGCGGAATGGCTTGCGGTGACACAGATTCCGGGTACGCACACCGCGATCTTCCCGATTCGGCTATGCGCCGCCGCCGTGGGTGACGCGACAATGACAGACCACGCGCGACCACCTGCTTCGATCCGCTGAATCTGCCGTAGTCAGGCGGAGTTGTCCGCGCCCGTCAGGGCACGCGCGCATTTTGCGTGTCGCAACGCAACTTTCGGTGCCGGACAGCGCAGTTAACAGTTAAGGGCTCGAATGCGTTGTGTGTGCGGACGGGGTCGGTCATTCTGGCTTACGTGGGTTATCCCGGAGGCGAGGCCACCGCTGCGCTGGTTGAGGCGCCACGGCCGTTCCTGCGCACTGCCCTGGAAAAGGTGCGCGACCAGGTCGAGCCCTTCGTCGGCCTCGGCCACGTTCAGTCCTCTGTGGAGCGTTACGGGTTCGGAATGGCCGTGGCCACCGTCGACGGCGAGGTCTGCGGTGTCGGCGACTACCGGACCCCTTTCGCGCTGCGGGGTCTGGCGAAGGTCTTCGGCTTCGCGCTGGCCCATGCCCTTGACGACACCGGGCACTGGACCGCCGGGGTGCCGCACAACCCGTTCGACGTCCTCGGCGCGGTGGTCACCACCGACCGGCTGCTGACCCGGACCGGCGACGCCGCGGGCGCGTTGCGCGCCTTCCTGTGCGCCCAGTCGGGAAATCCTGCCCTGGCCGCCGCGGCCGAGCCCGAGCCCGCGGACTCCTCCGCGCTCGCCCCGGTCGTCACGGGCGCCGACACGCTGGACAACCCGGTGTCGACCGTTGTCGACCATTACACCCGCCAGTGCGCGATCCTCATGTCCTGCGCCGACCTCTCCGCCGCCGCGCTGTTCCTCGCCCGCGGCGGCGTCGGGGCCGACGGCAACCGGCTGCTGGCCCGCGACGCCACCCGGCGACTCAACGCGATCATGCTCGTGTGCGGGATGTACGGCGGCGCGGGCGAATTCGCCTACCGGGTGGGCCTTCCCGCCAAGAGCGGGTCGGGCGGCGGCATCATCGCCGTCGTGCCGAATCGGTGTGTGGTGTCGGTGTGGAGCCCAGGGCTCGACGCCTGCGGCAACTCCGTCGCCGGGGTCGCCGCGCTGGAGGCATTCTCGGGTGCGACCGGTTGGTCGGTTTTCTGAGCCGTCGTTTGTCCAGGTAAACACCTTTGTCAGGCAAAGTCCGCCACGGCATTGCCTTGAGGACATGAAACCGCCACCATGTTGCTGGACGGGTGCCACAGTCGCGCAGGGTCGACTGTGGTTGACCCGTTCTGCCTCGCCGACAACGTTCCACTCGGCCGGGACACCGGGTGGCACGCCCTCGCACGGCGAGGCGGGAGGTCCCGTGGAGGCGTTCGCCGCCGCGGGACCTCCACCTTCATTCGTCCGAAGTGGACTCACTGGCGTGCGGCAGCAGTCCCCGACCGCGCCAGCCACCACACGGCGGCGCTGCCCGCGTCGGTGAGCACGTTCTCCGCCAGGTAGGCCCGGGTGCTCTGCTCCATTTCGCGCTCCTGGCGCAGCACCTGCTTCTCCTTGCGCAGCTCGGTCAGCCGGGCCAGCCGGGCCGCGTCGGACTCCGGCGCCGTGAGCCCCACCTCCCGTGCCCACGCCGCGATCTGCCCGGACCGGTCGGGCAGCTTGGCGC
>NZ_JBOHGC010000447.1:0-11502 GCF_050699995.1 Actinokineospora sp.
ACACTGGCACGGACCTAAACCGTGTGCCTCTGCCAATTGGGCTACGGTCCCTCACCCGGTTCCTAGCGCGGGCGGGAACAGCTTAACCGCGTGGCCCCTGCGCGGCGCGGGTGGCCGGTGATCTAACGTTGGTGTCGCCGGACTTCTAGGAGGACAAGTGGCCCGCGACCCCGACACCATCCAGCGCGAGATCGAGCAGGCGCGCGACGCACTGGCATCGACGTTGGACCAGCTGGGCACCAAGGCGAGCCCGAAGCGGCTGGTGGACAACGCTAAGACGTCCGCCCGCGCGAAGGCCGACGAGCCGAAGGTCAAGTTCGCGCTCATCGGCATCGGCGTCGTGGTCGGCTTCCTGCTGGTGCGCAAGCTCTTCCGCTAGGAACCAGTGGCGGCGGGCGGGGTGGTGACCTCGTCCGCCTGCCTTGGGGGCTCGGTGCCCAGGCGCGCGGTGAGGTAGGTCGCGGTGAAGTTCACCGCGTCGCCCTCGAGGGTGTGGACGACGGTCCTGATCTCCTCGTTCGGCGCCAGCTTCTCCACCAGTTGGTCGGCGCGGTCGCGGGCGGCGATGAGGCCCGGCGCGGTCGCTTTGAGCGTCTTCCCGCGGCAGGTCACCTCGACTTTCCAGTCGTCGCCGTCCGGTGTGTAGTTGGCCTCGATCGGCTCGAACATGTGGCATCGCCCCTCAGACGTCCGTTGTTGACACTTAACACAACGCGGGCCGGTTTCGCCTGACGGCTACCATCGGGAAATTCTTTCGGATAGCCCCGCGTGGGCGATTTATGCCGGGATCTCGCCCGCGACGCCCTTCCACAGCACCGACATCAGCATGTCCGCGGCTTGCGGGGCGGTCACCTCGGACTGGTTGACGTACCAGAGGGAGAGCCGCTCGCAGGCTCCGACCAGGATCTGCGCGAGCATCTCCAGTTCGGTGCGCGGCTTGTCCGGCACGAACGCGGCGAACAGGGCGATGTCGAGTTCCACCTGTTCACGGCGGGCCTCCTCGACCTCGGCGATCGCCGCCGGGCCCGCCAGCGCGGCCTCGTTGTGCAGCAGCAGGGACCACGAGCGGCGGTGTGAGTCGGTGAACTCGAAGAAGGCGACCAGACCCCGCCGCAGGGCTTCCTCGACGCTGCCCGCACCCGCCACGGCCTCCAGCGTGCACTGCGACAGGTCGGCCCGCGCCGCGCGGATGCAGGCGACGAGCAGGCCCTCCTTGGAGCCGAAGTACTCGTAGATCATCGGCTTGGACACGCCGCAGCGCTCGGCGATCTCGTCCATGGACACCGCGACGTACCCGCGCTCGGCGAAGATCTCCTCGGCGATGGTCATCATCTGCCGTTCGCGCTCGGCCCGAGGCATCCGACGCTTGCGCTCGCTGGTGGTCACGGAATTGACTCTACCGCAAGTAACCTACTCCGGGTAGGCTGGACTCTGGGTAACACACATCTACGCATGGAGGATCGGGAGATGGGCGAGCTCATCCACACCGGTGTGGTGGTGGTCGGGACCGGGTTCTCCGGCATGGGGATGGCTATCCAGCTCCGCCGGGAAGGCCGCGACGACTTCGTCATCCTGGAGAAGGCGGCCGACTTCGGCGGCACCTGGCGCGACAACAGCTACCCGGGCTGCGCCTGCGACATCCAGTCCCACATGTACTCGTTCTCCTTCGAGCAGAAGTCCGACTGGACCCGCTCGTACGCCCCGCAGTCCGAGATCTGGGACTACATGCGCGGCGTCGCGGCCAAGTGGGGCCTGCGCCGCTACACCCGCTTCGGCGTGGAGGTCACCAGCGCGCGCTGGGACGAGGAGGAAAGCCGCTGGTACGTCGGCACCGCCTCCGGCGACACCTACGTCGCCAAGTACCTCGTCGCGGGCATCGGCGCGCTGCACATCCCGTCGGTCCCGGCGCTGCCCGGCATCGAGAATTTCCAGGGCGCGACCTTCCACTCCGCCCAGTGGGACCACGACTACGACCTCAAGGGCAAGCGTGTCGCCGTGATCGGCACCGGCGCCAGCGCCATCCAGTTCGTGCCCAAGATCGCCCCGGACGTCGCCGAGCTGACCCTGTTCCAGCGCACCGCGCCCTGGGTCATGCCCAAGCCCGACCACGCGATGCCGTCCTGGGCGCAGGCCCTGTTCGCCAAGGCTCCGGGCGTCCAGCGCGGCTACCGGCACTTCCTGTACTGGGTCAACGAGGTGCGCGCGGTCGGCTTCAACGGCCATCAGAACATCCTCAAGTTCGCCTCCAAGCTGGCCGCCTGGAACATCAAGCGCTCGGTCAAGGACCCGGAGCTGGCCCGCAAGCTCACCCCCGACTACGTCATGGGCTGCAAGCGGGTGCTGGTCTCCAACGACTACTACCCGACGTTCAACCGGCCCAACGTGCACCTCGACACCGACGGGGTCGCCGAGGTCCGGGAGAACAGCATCGTCGGTCGCGACGGCCGCGAGCACCAGGTCGACGCGATCATCTACGGCACGGGCTTCCACGTGACCGACGCCTACGACTACCTCACCGTGTCCGGCCGCGACGGCCGCGACCTGGCCAAGGAGTGGCGCGAGAACGGGATCAACACCCACCTGGGGATCACCGTCTCGGGCTTCCCGAACCTGTTCTACCTGCTCGGCCCGAACACCGGTCTGGGCCACAACTCGGTCGTCTTCATGATCGAGTCGCAGATCCGCTACATCGCCGACGCGCTGCGCCTGGTCGAGAAGCACGGCGCTGACGCCATCGACGTGCGCGCCTCGGCTCAGGAGCGGTTCAACCAGGAGGTGCAGCGCAAGCTCGCCGACGGCGTGTGGACCCAGGGTGGCTGCACCAGCTGGTACCTCGACGCCAAGGGCGTCAACCGGACCATCTGGCCCGGCTTCACCTGGCGCTACTGGATGCGCACCCGCAAGGTCGCCTCCGGGGACTTCGAGCTGATCACCCGCGGCAAGGTCGCGCACCCCACCGCCGCAGCCGCGCGCTGACGGTATGGGTCAGGTGGCGGGGGCGGGAGGGGTTGGGCGTAAGGCTTTGAGGCGGGCGATTAGGTCACGGACCTCCACGCCGCACAGCTCGGCCATTCGCTCGATCGCGGAGATGTCGAGGTGGACCTCGGCGGGCGTGGGGCCCGTGTGCTCGGTGAGGCGCTCGGCGGCCCAGCGCCGCAGGGGGAGCAGGTCGGAGCCGCGTTCGTGCACGACCGAGCGCAGGTCGACGCGGATCCGGCCGACGGTGCTGCCGGAGAACACGCGGTCGTGCACGCGGGCCATCAGCTCGTGGGGGTGTTCGTCGAGGGCGAAGCAGATCTCCACCAGTCGAACCACCGAGCACTGGCGGGTGCCGAGCTCGTAGGTCGCCAGGGTCTGCAGCGAGATCTCGGTCTGCAGCCGCCGGTTGAGCTCCTTGCGTGTCCAGCCGCGCTGCTTGCGCAGGCGGCGGATCTCGTCCCCGAGTACGCGCTGGTAGACCGCCGCATCGATCCGCACGTTCGCCCCTTCGTCAGGTCCGGGTGTTACTCCCGGTCTCACTTGAGGAAGCGATGAACCACGCGACTCTGACGCGGAACGGCCCACCTCACCCGAAGCTAGGCCGAACGGGTGAACGGTCAGTTGATGCAGGCGGGCTGCGGGTCCTGGGCCAGTCCGTTGAGGGTGAGCATGCGGTCGCCGGCGAGCCGCTGGCCCGACTGCGCGTAGTCCTTGCCGAGGATGACCGTGACCTTGCCCTTGGCCAGGTTCGCGTCCTCCTCGACCGGGAATTCGCCCTCCAGCGCCTGCGCCACCGCGGCACCCGCGGCCTTGTCGCCCTTGGCGTGGCGGACCACGGTCTTCTGCCTGGCCGCCGCGTTGCCCGTGGTGCCCGGCTTGAACCCCTGCCCGGCCAGCGCGTCGGAGACATCGCCCGCCAGGCCGTCGCGCCCCGAGCCGTTGAGCACGTTGACGGTCGGCTTCGCGGCCGAGGTGCCGTCCGAGGTGGACGTTCCCGGCGAGGTGGCCTCTGTGGACGGCGGGCCCCCGGGGGTGATGAGGGCCTGGACGAACTTGCGCACCGCGACCGGGTCGACGCCGACCGCGCTGCCGTCGTTGGGCGTGTTCAGGTCGATCGTGACGATCGGGATGGTCTGGAAGGTGACGTTGCCGCCGGTGAAGCCCATCATCTGCTGGGCGAACCGCATGATGTCCCAGCCCGGGTCGAGCACGACCGACTTCTTGATCGCCGCCTGCAGCTTGCCCAGCGTCTCGGACCCGGGGACCAGCAGGTCCTTCGACAGGATCTTCCTCGCCATGCCGCTCATGAACACCTGCTGCCGCGCGATCCGGTCGATGTCGCCGTTGGGCAGCCCGTGGCGCTGCCGGACGAACGCGAGCGCCGCGGTGCCCTGCAGGTTCTGCTTGCCCGCCGGGAAGTTCGCGCCGGAGTAGCTGTCCTTGACCGCCTTGTTCAGGCAGACGTCGATTCCGCCGATCGCGTTGGTGATGTCGTAGAAGCCGAGCAGGTTCACCTCGGCGTAGTGGTCGATCTTGGCGCCGGTCAGCTTCTCGATCGTGGCGATGAGGCTCTTCGCGCCGTCGAGGTTGGACTTGACCTCGAGGTCGCGGCCCTGCACGCCCTGCTTCTGCAGCCTGGCGCGGGCGTCGAGCTTGGCCCGGCCGTAGGCGGAGTTGATTTTGTGTTTGCCGTAGTTCGGGATCTCGACGTAGGAGTCACGCGGCAGCGAGATGCCGACCGCTTTCCCGCCGTCGTTCGGGATCCGGATCATGATCAGGGTGTCGGTGTTGATCTCGCCGTCGAACTTGCCCGCGTTGAGCATCGCGAGCTGCTCCTTGGACAGCGGGTTGCCCTGGGCGTCGGTGCGGCTGTCCATGCCGACCATGAGGATGTCGACCGCGCCGTCCGCGGGCTTCTCGCCGGAGCCGGAGATGACGTCGGCCGTCGACAGCCCGTCGGTGAAGTTGTCCGCGAGCCTCGAGTAGTAGCCGGTGGCGACCAGGACCAGCACGGACAGCATGGTGACGAACACCTTGCCGCCGGTCAGCTTCCGCTTCGGCGGCGGCGGGCGCCGGGTCGACGGGCGCGGGGTCCGGGACCGGGGCGGCGGGGTGGCCCGGTCGGCCATCCGCTCGGTGGGCGCCGAGTGATGCGGTCTGCCGGTGATGCGGGGAGTCGCGGAGGGTCGCCCGGTGCCCGTCGACGAGCGCGGCGAGGCGGGCCTTCCCTGGCCCGCTCGGCTCGCTGACTTAGGCGGCGGCCGGTACTCCACGCCTACTCCCTTCCGTCTCTTCAGGCATGGGGCCGCTCATGACGACCCGGAACCACGGACACCCGGTAAGACGCCGAAGGGCCTCCCCAGGTTGGGCCGTAGCGTGTCACACAGGTGTGAGTCACCGGTCACGGCACGCTCTCGGCCGTGGCGAGCGCCTCACCGCGAGACCGAGTTCGAGCCTCTGACCTGCGACGATCGGACACGAATCGACTGATCGCGAGGCCGAGTGCCACCGTCAGCGTGACCCAGTGCACGGTGAGCCCGCTCGACCCGGCGATCGGGGGGACGCACGCGATAGCGGTCAACAGCCATGGCCAGGGTGTGGCCGTGGTGCCCGTGCGGACCGAGTGCAGCAGATACCAGCCCAGGAGCAGGTGGACGATGCTCGACATCGGGTCCAGGGGGACGCCGAGCAGCACCGGCGAGGCGTGTGAGCCGGTCAGCCCGGTCACCGCGAAACCGAGGGTGCCGATCGCGCCGTAGCCGGTGCCCAGCGTCGCGGCCACGGCGTCCCACCTGGAGCCCGCGCGGTCCTGGAGGGCGGCGGTGTCGGGGTCCAGGGTGGAGCGCCATTCGAAGAGCAGGAACGCCAGCGCCGTGGGCACCCCGAGCAGCGCGAGGGCGAGGAGGGGACGCGGCTGGACCAGCCAGTCGACGGCGGTGGTCGGCAGCCCCGCCGTGCGGGCGGCGCCGATGACCCCGGCGATGACCAGCATCGCGCACAGGTACGCCAGGTACACCGTCATCGGCGCGGAGTGGACGAACCGGGCCGCCTGGGCCAGGGCGCCGCGCCCGATCGCCCGGGTGCCCGCGCGCCGGGGCAGCGCGACCAGGCAGACCTGGGCCAGCCCGATGAGCAGGACCGCGGGCGCCGACGGCACGAAGCTCGCCGACCCGGTCGGCGCAGCCATCACCAGCGGCGACAGCGGCCCGACGGTCGTCAGCACCGCCAGGGCGACGAGCGCGGCCAGCCCCACGGCGGCGAGCACCGTCCGGGGCAGCCGCCACAGGGTGCCGTCGGCGTAGTGGAACGCGAGCTGGCCGAACAGGGCGGCGAGGACCACGCCGCCGAAGTGCGCGGCGAACACCCCGGACCCGAACACACCGATCGCGACCACGACCGCCGCCTGCGCGAGCGGCGTGATCACCGGGGCCCGGCGGTGCAGCCACAGCATCGCCGGCGTCATCGCCACCACCAGCAGGTACAGGCCGAGCAGCCACAGCGGCTGCACCACGAGCCTGCCGACGGTCCGGACGGCCTCGGGCGGCGCGTTCAGCAGGTCCAGCGACAGCGGCAGCACCAGCCAGGCGGTGACGAAGGCGAGCACCGGCCGGATCAGCCAGCACACGCGCCGCGCCAGGTAGCCGCCGTAGCCGGTGGTCGTGGCCTGCCAGGCCAGCAGGTTCGAGTGCCCGCCCGCGAAGAAGAACAGCGGCACCAGCTGCAGCACCCAGGTGATCGGCCACAGCACCGCCGCCGACAGGTCGAGCAGGGGCGCCAGCGCGAGCACGGACTCGGCGACCACGAACCCGCCCAGGCTCACCATCCGCAGGAAGCCGAGGTACGCCGCCCGGTCGCCCTCTTCCGGCGAAAGCTCGGGCTGCGGCTGGCGCGGCCGGTGCCGCCGGTTGCGGCGCAGCACCGGGACCCGGACCACGAGCAGCGCGATGACGACGAGCAGGCCCGCGGTCCACAGCCCGATCGGCTCGGCCCGCGGCGGCCCCCACCGCTGGTGCCACGAGTTCGCCACGAGGCCCGCCGAGTACAGCGTCGCCACGATCCCGCAGGTGCCCGCGGAGCCCTGCGGGTTGCGCTCGCACTGTCCGTGCATGTCGTCGGCGAGTTGCCGGTCGAGGCGCCTGCGCGGGTCGGGCCCCAGCGGCTCGCCCTTCTCCTCGGCGTAGCGCAGCAGGTCGTAGCCGAGGTCGTGGGCCTTGCAGCCGACCGAGAAGTCCCAGCGCGTGTCGTCGTCGCCCCACGGCGTCGAGCAGCCGCCGCCCACGTGGACCCCGCGGGCCCGACCCGTGGGGTCGGTGGCCCGGGCCGCGACGGCCTCGGTGACCTTGGTGAAGTCCCTGGGCAGCACGGCGAGCGGGTCCCCGGTGAACCCCGGGTTCAGCAGCGCGTCGATGGCGGCCGCGGCCACCACGGCGTCACCGGTCGGCGGACCCTCAGGCGGAGCGGGGGAGCGAGACGCGACGACCCCGAAACCGGCTGCGACGACCACGACGAGGAGGAACCAGCCGAGCCGCCCACCGAGCGCGGGTCCACTCCGCGGCGGTGGTTCCGGATCGACCGTTGACTGCCGGGCGGTCGGCGCTGTCACGTCGCCCGCGGTTGTGCCCCCCACTGGGGCAGGTTACCGGGGTGTGAGGGCGGCGCGCTCGGTGCGGCAGCGGCGGCGGGGTGGGTGGCACGGCGCACCCCCAGGGCGCCATGCCACTTCCCCCCTTCCCCCGGATGACACGGTACGGACCTGTCCTGGCAGCTGCTCTGTACTGTCCTGACAGCCGCCCGCGCCGCCCGGTGATGCCCGCTACCTGCGTGAATCGACCACCTGGTTGGACTACGATGAACTGACCGGCAAATTGAACGCGGCAAGAGAGGGCACCGTCGAAATGACCGAGGAGTCGCCGATCCCGTTCGGCGAGGTCCTCCGGTCGCATCGGCTGCGGGCCCGGCTCACCCAGCAGGAACTCGCCGAGCGCTCCGGCCTCAGCGTTCGCGCGCTGCGCTACATCGAGCGCGGCGGAGTCGACCGGCCTCGGCTAGACACGGTCCGCAGGCTCGCCGCCGCCGTCGGGGTGCCCGCCGACAACGCCACCTTCCTCGCCGCCGCCGCGGCCGTCCAGCAGACCCCAGCTCCCCGCGTTCGTGTCGGCATCCTCGGGCCGCTGTCGGTCGACCATGGCGACCGCGCGATCGGGGTCGGCGCCCTCAAGCAGCGCACCCTGCTGGCTTTGCTCGCGCTGCGGGGCAACACCACGGTCCGGCACGACGAGATCGTCGACGTGCTCTGGGGCGAGGACCCACCGGAGAGCTGCCTCGGGCTGGTGCACACCTATGTCTCCCGGCTCCGGCGCGCGCTGACCGCCGCCAGCAGGCGCAACGCCGACGTGATCGCGTCCACCCCCGGCAGCTACCGGCTCGACCTGCGCGTCGACCAGCTCGACATGGCCCGGTTCGACGATTTGGTCGCCAAGGCCCAGTCGGCCCGCCTCAGCGAACCGGACCGCGCCGCCGACCTCTACGACCGCGCCCTCGCCTCCTGGCGCGGCCCCGCGCTCTCGGACCTTCCCGCGCTGCGCGAGCACCCGGCGGTGATCGCGCTGAACGTGCGCCGCCGCGACGCCGTGCTCGCCCACGCCGACGTCGCGATCGAGCTCGGCCGGTTCGACGAGGTCGTGCTGAACACCCGCGGCCTGGTCCACGACGAACCGCTGCACGAGGGCATGCACGCCCGGCTCATCCTCGGCCTCGCGGGCACCGGCGAGCAGGCCGCCGCGCTCCGCGTGTTCGCCGACATCCGGGCCCGCCTCGACGAGGAACTCGGCATCGAGCCCGGCGCGGAGATCCGCCAGGCGCACGTGCGGGTGCTGCGCGGAAAGCCCGAGCCCGCGCCGCAGCGCGCGCCGGCGCAACTACCCGCCGAGACCCCCGGCTTCGTCGGCCGCGCCGACGCCATGGCCCGGCTCGACTCGCACCTCGCCGACCTGGACGGCCACTCGGTGGTCATCGCGGTCTCGGGCAGCGCGGGGGTCGGCAAGACCGCGCTCGCCGTGCGGTGGGCGCACCGGGTCCGTCCGCGGTTCCCCGACGGCCAGCTCAGCGTCAACCTGCAGGGCTACGCCGCGGGCCATCCGCCGACCGTGCACGAGGTGCTGGTGCGGTTCGTGCGCGCGCTCGGCGTCGCGCCCGAGCGGGCCCCCGCCGACACCGAGGAAGCCGCGGGCCTCTACCGGACGATGCTGACCGGCAAGAAGGTCCTGATCCTGCTGGACAACGCGGCCACCGCCGAACAGGTCCGTCCGCTGTTGCCCGGTTCGCCGGGGTGCCTGGTGCTGGTGACCAGCCGCGACCGGCTCACCGGCCTCACCGCCCGCGACGGCGCCCACCAGCTCCCGCTCGACGTGCTCGCGCCGGAGGAGTCGGTCGACCTGCTCGGCAGGCTGGTCGGTGTGGCCCGCACCCGCCGGGAGGCCACAGCCGCCGCCGAGATGGCCGACACCTGCGCCCACCTGCCGCTGGCCCTGCGCATCGCGGGCGCGAACCTCGCGATCCGCCCCCTGACCACGGTCGCCGACTACACCCGCGAACTGCGTGACCGGGGCCGGATGGCGGGCCTGGCCGTCGCCGGAGACGAGTCCGCCGCGGTCCGCGTCGCGTTCGACCTCTCCTACACCAAGCTCACCCCCGCGGCCCGGCGCCTGTTCCGGCTCCTCGGGCTGGTGCCCGGCACCGACATCGACGCCCTCGGCGCGGCGGCTTTGGTGAGCGCGACGACCGAGGAGGCCGCGCGGTTGCTGCGCGTGCTCGACCACGGCAACCTCATCCGCGAGCACACGCCGGGCCGCTACACCTTCCACGACCTGCTGCGCGAGTACGCGGCCGATCGCGCGGGCTTCGACGACGAGGACGACGACCGCCACGACGCCGTCGTCCGGCTCTTCGAGCATTACCTCAAGTCCGTGCGCGCGCACAGCGCCGTGCTGTGGCAGGTGGAGCCCGCGGAGTCGGGTGGCGGCGAGCAGGCCGCGATCAGCTGGCTCGACGCCGAACGGGCGAACCTGGTGGCCGCCGCCCTCGCCGCGGGCAGCCTCGGCCTGCACAGCTACGCGTGGCGCTTCGCCGAGGCGCTGCGCAGCTACTTCTCCAACCGCGGCCACGGCGACGACGGCATCGCGGTGTGCACCGCGGCGGTGGCAGCGGCACGCAACGCCGGTGACGTCGACGCCGAGGCGTCCGTGCACGAGTTGCTCGGGCAGATCTACGGCAACCTCAGCGACTACGACAACGCCATCGAGCACCTGCGGTGGGCGCAGGAACTCAGCCGCGGCACCGGCAACCGGGCCGTGGAGGCGGCCGCCCTGCACAACCTCGGGCGGGCGTACTCGCAGCTCGGGCAGCCCGCCCAGGCGTCGGAGTTCTGCGAGGAGTCGCTGCACATCTACCGGGCCATCGGCAACCGCCGAGGGGAGGCGGCGGCGCTGAACTACCTGGGCATCGCCGCGCTGCTGCTGGGCAGGCCGAGCACCGCGCTCGAGCGGCACGCCGAGGCGCTGGAGCTGAGCACCCGCATCGGCCACCGCCAAGTCCAGGCCGCGGCGGCCCAGGGACTCGGGCTGACCCACTGGGCGGTCGGCGACCTCGGCCGGGCCGAGCAGTGCTACCAGGACGCGCTGGCCGTGTGCCGCCGCTACGGCTACCGCCACGGCGAGGTCGCGATGCTGGTGTGCCTGGCCGAGGCGGGCTGCGACCGCGGCACCCTGACCGAGGCCGCCGTCCTGGTCCGCCAGGCCATCGACCAGGCCCGCCAGCTCGGGGCCCGCAGGCACGAGGTCAGCGGGCTCGACATCCTCGCGACCATCCAGCTGCGCACCGGCGAGTGGTCCGAGGCCGCCGACCACTACTCCGAGGCCCGCGGGCTCGCCGAGGAGATCCGCTACAGCTACGGCGAGGCGTCGGTGCTCACGGGCATGGGGGCCCTGTGCAGGCGCACCGGCGACCGGGCCGGGGCGATCGACCACGGCCTGCGGGCGCTGGCGATGATCGACGACACCGGCATGCGGCTGCTGGAGGCCAGGGCGCTGACCGAACTCGCGCAGTCTTATCTGGACGCGAGCGACACCGCCGCCGCCCGCGGGTACGCCGACCGCGCGATCACGGTGACCGACCGAGCGGGTCAGCGGCTGGCGCACGCGCGGGCCCTGCATGTGCGTGCCCTGGTGCGGCAGGGTGAGACCGATGTGGACGGCGCCCGTTCGGACTGGCGGGAGGCGCTTGAGGTGTTCGAGGAGTTGGCGGTGCCGGAGGCCGCGCATGTTCGGGCGCTGCTGTCGGCTTGGGCCCGATAGGACCGTCCGGTCGTGCTAGTACTACAGCCGCAATGTGTCATGCTCGATGCGTTGTCGCTGGTAGTGGCTTCGGCGGGCTCTGGTTTGGTGGAGTCTGCGCCAGTGTGACCAGTGTTCGGTGTGTATTTCGGGGTGGGTTGGTCGGGCGAGGGTGGCCCAGAGTCGTCTGATT
>NZ_JBOHGC010000448.1:0-1913 GCF_050699995.1 Actinokineospora sp.
CCCCGCCCGGAGCGCCCAAGCCCCCCACTGCTCACGGCGCGCCGAAACCCTCTGCCCCGCCGGGAGCGGTGAAGCCGCCCGCGCCCCCTGGTGCCCCGAAACCACCCGCCCCACCGGGTGCTTCAGCTCCGTCCACGCCCGCGGGGGCGGTGAAGCTGCCCGTGTCAGCTCCTCCCGGCACCTCCACACCCCCGGGTGCCGCGGCAACACCGGTCGCCCTGCCCGCGCCGAAAGCCACCGCCACCGCATCACCCGCCGCCCCGAGCCTCCCCACGGCGGTGAATGCCGGCGTGGAGCTGCCCAAACCCTCCACCAACGGCGACAGCGAAGCCGCGGGCAACCTCGTCGTCCCCATCACCCCCGGTGGACCACAACCCGACGCCGTCCTTCCTCAGGAGATCAAGAAGGCACCCCCACCCAAGAAGCGGCCGCCGACCCGCAAGCTCAAGCCCGGCGACCTCATCTGCGGCGACTGCGGCGAGGGCAACGCCGAGACCCGCAAGTTCTGCAGCCGCTGCGGTGCTTCCCTCGCCGAGGCGGAGATCGTCAAGCGGCCGTGGTGGAAGCACCTGATCCCACGCACTGGCGCCAAGGTGCGCAAGTCGGGTGACCGTCCCAAAGGGAGCAGGCGCGGGAAGTCCAAGTTCGGCGAGGCCTTCGCGGCGACGTTCCGGGCGGTGCGGCGGGTCGTGGCCGTGCTGCTCCTCGTCGCCGGGATCGTCTACGGGGTCTCGGGGCAGTTCCGGGGCTGGGTGAACGAGCGGGCGTTCGCGCTCAAGCACCAGGCCGAGAAGATCATCTTCCAGCAGTACGTCCCGGTCTCGCCGGTCGAGGTGTCGGCCACCTCCCAGCTGCCCGACCACCCAGGTCCCGCCGCCACGGACGGGTTCAGCAACACCTTCTGGGCCGCCCCCGGCGTCGGCCCCGAACCCACGCTGATCCTCCGGTTCGACCGCGAGGTGTCCATCTCCCGGGCCCTGATCCGCAACGGTTCCGCGGAAGGTTTCCAAGGGCTGCACCGGGCCGAGCGGCTGCACTTCGTCTTCAACACCGGCCGCACCGCCGACGTCACGCTCAAGGACAACCCCGATCCGCAGCAGGTCGACATCGCCAGCGGTGACGGCGCCACCAGCGTCGAGATCCACGTGGTGTCACTGTTCCGCTCGGTCAAGGGGACAGACCTGGCGGTGAGCGAGATCGAACTCTTCCAGAAAGACTAGTCAAGCAGCTTGACTAGTTCGCGGGTGACGTCTACCTTGATCCGTATCCCCACGGAGAAGAGGTCTCTTGACGTTCGTCAGTCACACGATCGACACCGCGCCCGAGAAAGCGCGGCCCATCATCGAAGCCACCACCCGCGGGTTCGGTTACCTGCCCGAGCCGGTCGCCCGGATGGCCGAGTCGCCGGAGCTGTTGAGCACGTTCCTGGGCAACGTCGCCGTGTTCGACCGTTCGACGCTGACCGAGGTCGAGCGGGAGACGGTCATCATGACGATGGCCACCCGGGTCGAGTGCCACTACTGCGTCGCCATGCACACGCCGAAGCTGCCGGATGAGATCGCCGGGCCGCTGCGGTCGGGCAAGCCGCTCGACGACTCCCGCCTGGAAGCGTTGCGGCAGTTCACCACCGCGGTCCTCGCGACCAGCGGCGGAGTGTCCGAAGAGGACTTGAGGGCGTTCCTGGCCGCGGGCTTCACCCACCGCAACGCGCTCGACGTCGTGCTCGGCGTCGGCACCTACACCCTGTCCACCTTCGCGAACCGCCTCACCGCGGCGCCGCTCGACGCGGAGTTCGAGCCGTACCGGTGGGATTCTCACCACACCGGGCGCAGCGCTACCGGCTGACCGGACTCCGCGACGATCGCCTGGAGATCCGCGCGCAGCCGTTGGACCTGATCGGCGCCGATCAGGTC
>NZ_JBOHGC010000449.1:0-1782 GCF_050699995.1 Actinokineospora sp.
GCTCGGCCGCGTGCGCTGCTCAGGCCGTTTCATGCCTGCGTTATGTATCGGGCGCCGATCATTTGGTCCTCGGCGAAGGACAGGAGCCAGACGCTGCCCTTGCGGCTGCGGATCTCGCCAGCGTCCACACTGGAATCCTTGGCCAGGCCGCTGACCAGGCCGGGGATGACTCGGCCCTGGCTGCACACCACCGCCGCCCCGCCCTCGCCGACGATCTCTCGCAGGCGGTCCAGGGCTTTCGCCTGATCAGCCGACTCCAGCAGCGCGGGCTCCAGCCGCACGTCCACACCCAGCTGTTCGGCCACCCGCGCGACCGTCTGCACGCAGCGGGCTTTCGGCGCCGAATACATCCGGTCCGGTGCGAACAGCGGGATCAGGCGCCCGAGGGTCTTCGCTTCCCGCCTGCCGGTCTTGGACAGTGGCCGCTCGTCGTCGACGCCGTGCCACTTGTCGCGGCGGCCGGCGTGGCCGTGGCGGACCAACAGTACGGTCGCGGTTTCCGGGCCGTTCGCGGCGAAGGTGGCCAGTACCGCGCGGTCGTGGTCGTAGGTCAGCTGCTCCGCCGCCGCCGAAGGTGTCAGCCACCGCAGCTCGTCCACTTCGTCATTGACGGTGAACTCTCCGTCGATGACCCGGGCCGCGAAGTAGTCTACGGTCTTCGGCACGCCGCCGACCGCGTATGACACCTGTCCCAGTGACCGGCCGAGGGCGCAGCGGAACCCGGTCTCCTCCGCCACTTCCCGGACCGCCGCGGCGTAGCGGGATTCGCCCTCGTCCAGTTTTCCCTTGGGCAGGGTCCAGTCCCGGTACCGAGGGCGGTGCACTACGGCGATCTCTACCTCCGCCGCCCGCCGCCACAACACGGCGCCCGCGGCGAGAATGGGCATTGTCACTGGGCTACCCCAAGGCTCGATGACGCTTGAGCAACTCGGCCTGGTGGTCGCGCACCGACGTCGCCCCCACCGGTGAGGGGTGCCAGTCGCCGTTGCCGGAGAGGATCCAGCAGCGGGTCGCCGGGTGCATGGCCGAGTCCAGCATGTCGTCGAGCTGTTTGACGAGGCGCTTGTCGGTGACCCGGAGTTGGACCTCCACGCGCCGGTCCAGGTTGCGGTGCATCATGTCGGCGCTGCCGATCCAGTGTTCGTCGCAGCCCTTGAACACGAACACCCGCGAGTGCTCCAGGAACCGCCCCAGGATCGACCGCACCTGGATGTTCTCGCTCAGCCCCGGGATCCCCGGCTTGAGCGCGCAGATGCCACGCACCACGATCTCCACCGGCACCCCGGCCTGCGACGCCCGGTACAACGAGTCGATGACCTGTTCGTCCACCAGGGAGTTGACTTTGATGCGGATCCCGGCCGCCCGGCCCGCCTGCTGGTGCGCGATCTCGTCGTCGACCCGTTCGATGATCCCGCGCCGCACCCCATACGGGGCCACGAGCAGACCGCGGTAGGTGTCCTGGCGGGCGTACCCGGTGAGCACGTTGAACAAGTCGGTCAGGTCGGCGCCGATGGTGGGTTCGGCGGTGAGCAGGCCGACATCCTCATAGAGTCGCGCGGTCTTCGGGTTGTAGTTGCCGGTGCCGATGTGGCAGTAGCGGCGGATCGTGGACCCCTCCTGCCGCACCACGAGCGAGATCTTGCAGTGCGTCTTGAGACCCACCAGCCCGTACACGACGTGCACGCCCGCCTTCTCCAGCGCGCGCGCCCACTTGATGTTCGCCTGCTCATCGAAGCGGGCCTTCAGTTCCACCAGCGCGACGACCTGTTTGCCCGCCTCGGC
>NZ_JBOHGC010000450.1:0-1251 GCF_050699995.1 Actinokineospora sp.
CTCCACGACGGGACCTTCATGTGCGACCGCGCGTCATCGAGGTCCGTCGAGTCCGGGCTGAACTTGTCGCCCACGGGCACGGTGAAGTCGAAGGTCGAATGTCGGACCCACCCCCCAATCACGGAGAGGTTCTGCTTTTCCGCCTCGGTGAGATCGACGGCCAAGGCGGGCGGGGGCTCGGGCGGGATCGCTGCTTGCGGTAACGACCAGGATGGGGACGATCACACTCAACGCGAGTCCCATCGCCTTCAGAAACGGGCGGCTGTTGCGCGCGACGGTTTGCTGCGCGGGGTCCGGGCGGTCGCCGAGCATGCGGTGCGGATTCAGTGCGTCGAAAGATAGCGCAGCACGACGGCGTTGTAATACGCCGGATTGCCGGCGTGCATGGCGTGTCCGGCGCCGGGAACCGTGACCGTCGTGTCGGTACGCAGGCAGCGGGCGAGCTCATCGGTGATAGCGTGAAACAGGCGGGTGCTGCGCTCCCCCCTGAGCAGCAGCACCGGCGTGTGGAGCCGCCCGAGGGTGGGGCAGGCCAGCCGCGGCATGTACTGCTCCCGGTTGGCGAGCATCTCCCGGCGCATTTCGAAGGCATGCGCAAGCATGTCGGCCCGCGCTTCAGCCGGGAGATTATCGAACCGGCCGGGAGTGCCGGTCACGCCGTCGAAGAACGACCGAAGGCCGGCGACGGAATCCCCGCGCGTGAACGCGGCCCGTGCCGGGTCCAGCGCGGTTGCGAAGAAGTCGCGGCGGATCGCGTCGGTTTCCGGAGTGCGGGACAAGAGCGGGAGCACCGGAGGCTCACCCAGCACGACTGAACGAACCAGCTCGGGATGCTCGAGCGCCAACACCAGAGCGGTGTAGGCGCCGTACGAGGACCCGACGACGTGAGCCGGGGCGAGGTCGAGCGTCAACAGCAGGGCGACGAGGTCATCGGCGTGGAGCATCGGCGAGTATACCTGGTCGTCATTCTGCGGCGGGTTCGGGGGGTGATAGCGGCGACTGTAGATCAGGACGCGGTGGGTCGAGGCGAATGCCGCGACCTGCGCGTTCCAGACCCCGAGATCCCCGAGTGTGCCGTGCACGAAGACCACAGGGGTTCCGGAGTCGCCGACCAGGCGGTAATGGAGCAGCGTGCCGTTCACCCGTGCGGCGCGCAGGACGCGTGCGGCGGCGGTGGCGGATAGTACGGCGGCGGGCGCGCCCGGCGTCGTCGGCGCCGGCGTGGAGGCAGGGGCCAGCGCGCCACCGCAG
>NZ_JBOHGC010000451.1:0-5746 GCF_050699995.1 Actinokineospora sp.
ACCGGGTCTCGCCCTTGAGATCCCTCGCTTACCGCGCCGCCAGCGGCCCCCGCGATCGCTCCGCAGGCAATAACACCGATTGGACTGGTTCCGCATGCTGCAGCTATCGCGAAGCCGATGACCAACCCGCCGACAATTCCGCAGAATGTGCCGCATAGGGGGTCGCTGTACCCAGCGATGGGATCCAGCATGCGTTCGCTCCCCTTGTAGGGGCGTCCCTCGTGGTCAAAGTGTCGTTTGGAGATATTCTTCCCGCCTGGTTTGGCGACATCCGCAACCTGGCGGCCCTCGGCGTTGACTTTGCTGGGGATGTATCCATGTTCGGTGGGCCATCCGTCGCCACCGTTGCAGCTGTCGCACCAGAGGCCGGTGGGGTCGCTAAAGGTGATCGGGCTGCCGTTGGCGTAGGTGTAGGGATTCCATTGTTGTGGGTCGCCCAGATCCATGATGGGGTCGATGGTGAGGAATCGGCCGGTGCTGGGGTCGTAGTCGCGGGCCCCGATTCGGGTGAGGCCGCTGGTGTCCTTGGTGCCGCCGACGAAGCCCTTGGTGTCGGGCCAGACCGAAACCGTGCCGCGGGGGTTGCCGTAGGGATCCTGGCGGCGGGTGGTTACGGCGAGGTTGGCCTCAGCGACGGTGACGGTGCTGGTGCCCTGGTGGTCGTTGATCTTCCAGGTGAGGGCGGTGGCGCCCTTCCGGATCGCCACCGTGCTGCCGCCGTGGCCGTAGAAGCGGGTACCCGCGACCTCGCGGGTAGCGGTATCGAGGCGCAGTTCCATCCCCGGCAGGAACACGGTGGTGGCGCCCGGTTCACGCTTGATCAGCCGGGAACCGGCGGCGTCATAGACGTATGTGCTGGCGGCGCCGCCGGCTTCGGTGACTTTGCTGGTACGGCCTTCGGCGTCGTACTCCAGGGTTTGCGTCGCGCCAGCGAGGTTGCGACTGGTGGTGTTGCCGATGTTGTCGTAGCCGTAGGCGTCCGTACGGGTGGTGCCGCCGGGTTCGGTCGTCCGAACAGAACTGACGGCGTGCGGCTTGGATTGCCCGGCTGCCGGATAGGTGTAGGCGCGGGTGGTGTCGCCGGCGGCACTGTGCCGGGTCTCAGTGGTGCGGTTACCGACCTTGTCAAACCGGTAACTGCTCCAGTAAGGCGCGGGACCACCGAGCGAGCCGACAGCCGGCGCAGTGGCGCAGTTGTCCGTGTTGGGGGTCCAGGCCTCGGTGAGACGACGCAGATAGTCGTGGGTGAAGCACTGGATGTCGGCGGTCCCGCCCCCGGGGGTGTCCGCGATCTTGGTGATGTTGCCGGCGGGGTCGCGCGTGTAGTTCTTGTCGGTCACCCAGTAGTTGGTTTGGGTTTCGCGTCCGACTAGTTGGCGGGCGTGGCGGCGAGTGGCTTCGTCGTAGTAGTGGGTGACGTCGACGTTGCGTGGATAGGCGACGTCATCACTGCCATAGACGAATTGGAGCGGCTCGCCGTATTCGGAATAGGTGCTCCTGTTGACGAACATGTCGGTACCCGCGGCGTGGATACCGTAGGTCTGCTGCAACATTCCCTGGGTGTTGTATTGGTGGCTCACGAACTCAGCGGGAAGCCCACCGGCGGCCGGGGCCAGCACATCCCTGACCTGACCGATTTCGCTGTAGCTCGTTTTGAACGTGTAGGTCTTGCCCAGTTCAACACCCTCGGCAGCCGACGGGACAGTGATGTAGCTGGTCAGCGGCCGGTTCGCGACGTCGTACTTGGATACGCCGGTCTTGTAGCCGTGCCCGTTGACGAATCGGGTCGCCGAGGTGGGCAGGCCCTCGCGCACGGTGTCGAAGACCCATTCGGCGAGTTTGGTGCCGGTGACGGAACCTTCGAACATGCCGGTCTTGCGGCCGAGGTTGTCGTAGGTGAAGGCGAGCGTCTTGGCCCGGGCGTCGGTCGTGGTGAGCAGCTGCCCGGCTTTGTCGTAGGTCGAAGTCGTCGTTCCCCGGTCGGGGTCCACGGCCTGGATCTGGCGGCCGCGCAGGTCGTAGCCGTAGCGCCACAGGTTCCCGGCGGCGTCGGTCACGGTCTCGAGAGCACCGGCCTTCGTGTGGGTATAGAAGGTTGCGTCATAGGGGCCTGCCGCGGTTGCACCGTGGTACTGGCGGCGTTCGGTGACCTGGCCCTGCGCATTGGTGATCGTGGTGGTCGGGGTGGCTCCGGCCGGGGGCGTGACGTTGATGCGGTCGCCGCCGTAGGTGGTGGTGGTTCGCCACTGTTCAACGTCGCGGGACTTGAAGATCGATTTGGTGGGACGTGCCATGCCGTCGAATTCGGTGACACTCTGGCGTGGCACATCCACTCCGGCCACGCCATACACCGTCGTTGAGGGCGCGGACCTGTTCCAGTAGGCGGCGTTGCTGTACGGGGCGAGGCCGCGCGAGTCGTAGACGGTGTCGGTCAGGACGCGGCCGCCCTTGCCCGCGAGGTCATCGGCTTGGGTTTGCCGCACTCGCATAAGTCCGTCGTAGAGCGTGTGGTTGGTGACGTAGCCGCCCGCGAGGGTCTTGGTCGTGACCACCGTCGGCGCGTTATTGCGGACTTGGTAGTCAAAGACCATGTCGGCGCCGACACCGGAGGACTTGGGCCGTCCCGGCTTCCACACCCCTTTGAGCCGGCCGAGAGCGTCGTAGGACATGTCCACCGAGGCGCCGGTGACGTCGACGGTGTTGACTGGCAAACCCCAGCTTGGATCGAGTGTGCTGGTCGAGACCTTGGCGCGCGGGTTGGTAACGGCGACCTGGGTGGTTATACCGGTGGTTGGGGTGTAGGCGGTGGTGGTCTTGTTGTTGTTGGCGTCGAAGGAGTCGACTACGCGGCCGATGGAGTCGTAGGTCGCGGTATTGACCGTGACGAATGACTGGCCGGCGCCGTCCCACTTGTCCAACTGCTCGGCCTTGGTCACATCACCGCGGGTCGGTGCGACGCCCCAGGCGGCGTTGTCGTAGGAGGTTCGGGCCTCGGACAGGATATTCGTCGACGACGCGGCGACACCGCACAACTGCGACGTGGTCTGGACGCTCTTCGGATAGGTGATCATCCAGGCCGCGTCGTTGCGGGCGTACTGGGTGCGTGCGCACTTTTCGTCGCCGGTCACAGAGGTGTCGCCGAGGTCTTCAGCTTGGGTGGGAATGCCCTCGGCATTGAACGTCGTCTTGACCTCGGTGTTGCGCCAAACGCCGCCATCGAGCAGTGTGCGGGCCCGGTTCGCGCCGGAGCCGACAAGGAACGCCTGCTTCTCACCATTCGTGGCGGTCGGCCCCGACAGCCACGGGTCGCTGACCGAGCCCTCCGCTACGACGCCGTTGTTGTAGGTGAGGGATTCGCGGAGGAACCCTTGCAGCCGGTTGTGGTCTTCGACGCTGCCGCCGGTGCTGTCCTGCACCCAGACATCGCGGGTGCCGGCATTGGGAAGTTTGTCCCCGTCCATGCCGCGCAGATACAGGTTCTCGTTGACGCTCTGGGTCTGTCCCGCGCCACCCTTGATGGTCTTGACCTTCGCGTATCCGCGCCATTGACTCCACGTGCGGCGTTCGGGCTTGGCGAGATCGTTGTCGTCGAAGTGCCAGGCACCGTCGCCGATGTAGTCGTATCGGGTCAGGATGTCCGGGGAGTCGCCAAGTCGGTCGCCCTCGTTGATGCCGGTGACAACGTACTTGTGGAACCAGTCCAGACGGGGCTCGGTGTGGTTCGGCGGCGTCCACCACTGCGGGAAGCAGCGGTGGCCATTGGACTCCGGGTTCGCGGGCATCTTCACGCCGACCTGGCAGTCCCGATCAGAGTAGGTCACGAACGTGGTGCCGCCGGTCTCGTTGGTCACCTTGTACAGCCGGTGCCGGGTGATCGGGAGGTAGCCGTCGGTCTCGGCGACCCGGTTCGCCAGCGCGACGCCGTCGAACACAGTGTCCGGCAGGGTGATCGTTTCGCCGTTGGCCACACCGGCATGGGTGATCGACTGCAGCCACAGGCTCGGCGCCTGGCCGTCACCGGTCCCGGGGAACAGGTGATTGAGTGTCCACCGGTCGACGTCCTTGGCAGACCCGTTCCACATGCGGGTGGTCACGGCCTGCAGCCGCTTGCGTGTGAAGAACGTCGGCGAGTACCGGCTGGTGCACTGCTGGCCAGCATCGCAGAGCTGATCGAACGGCACATCCGGCCACGACGCGGCAGTCGCGGCGGTCAGTTGGGAGGGCTGGCAGGCGAAAGTCTGGGTGACGATGCACCGCTCGGCGACGTCGAGACTCACCCAGGCCGGCGGCTGTGCGAACAGCGCGCCACCACGCAGGCCGTAGGACATCTGCTTGAGCCAACCGCCGCGAACATAGGGGGTGGTGTTCGCGAGGTTGAGGTTGCGGGCGTAGTGGTTGATCTCCTGCTCGTAGGAATAGGTGGTGACGTTGCCGCGCGGGTCGATGATGTAGTCGAGGTTCCAGCGATACGCCTGCTGGCACCACGAAGCATCGAACGTGGCCTGCGCGCATGGCTCGCCGGTGTTGTTGCCGAACACCGGGACGGTCCAGGCGGACTTGGTCTCCGGATTGCCCGCAGCCCAACCGGGGAGCCTGTTCATCCCGAGGAAGTACTGGGTGCCGTCGGTCTTGGTGAGTTTCCAGTGTTCGCCGTCGTTGTCGCCGTTGACCGCACCGGTCAGCCGTTCGATCTTCGACCCGTCGTCGTCCTTGAGCTTCCAGCCTGCCGCACCCTTGACCAGTTCGGTTGACGATCCGTCAATCATGAGGGTGGCGTTGTCGGTGGCATAGCAGAGGTCGCCGGTCTTGGTCTGGCCGTTGCTGCCGCCCAGGTCCTCACCGCAGCTCTTGTACCGGCGTTCCACATAGCCCGGCCACAGGTCCCAGCCGTCACCGATCCAGGAGGCCTGGTTGTTCGTAGCCGAGGTCCGTCCGTCGACGGCCCCGCTCGAGTAGCCGAGGCCGACCGACGGTCCCTGACCGCCGTACATCGGTGGGACCCGCAGCGGATAGTTGTAGGAGAACGCGCCACCAGAACCGCCCGCGGTCCACGACCCCGCTGGGGTCAGAGACGTCGCCTTGTAGTCGCCGCCGCCGCCCTCCGGGGTCGTCGTGACGGCCAGCAGCACAGCATCGGTCGCCGACCCACGCTCAGCGGTGCCTGAGGCAACCCGCAGATCCACCTCCGCGGTCAGGCGCTTGTCCTTTGCGGAGTTCGTGGACCCGAGCGGCGTACCCGCTCGACACTCCGGCTTGTCCGGCGTGACCAGCGCGCACGCCGAGAGTTGGGCGAACCGCAGACGTTGGCCGTAGTCACCTCCGAACGCTGAGGCGAAACCGGAGTAGTCCAGCCCGATAGACACCGGTCCCGACGCATCGACACTCGATACCTTGACCAGCACACCCGCAACACCCGCCGCCTGCGCGGCGGCGATGTCGAGCACCTCGATGTCGACCTTGCCCGTGCCGGTGGCCGCCCTCGCCGACCGGCCAGCCGTGACCACGGACTTGGCGGCGGCAGGGTGCGCCAAATCGACCTGGGTCCGTCCCGGAGCCGGCCACCGCGCCGTCTCCGGCGCGGTGATCGCCTTCTTCGCGATCTCGTTATCCGGCGCGGCGGGGACCCAATACCAGGAACTTAGTGCTTGATCGTGTAGTGTCTGGTTGTGCCCAGGCGTGGTCAGGTGAAGGTGAAGTCCGGTGATCGGCTGGTGGATCGGGTGGGGTTGGGTGTGTTGGCCTCGCA
>NZ_JBOHGC010000452.1:0-1339 GCF_050699995.1 Actinokineospora sp.
AGGACGGCCCATCCCTCGTGCCAGGCGCTTACCCGCCAGGTGCCGGCGGGCAGGTCGTCGATCCGGAAATCGCCCTCATCGTCGGTCACGGCGAAGTAGGGATGATCGAACGCTAGCAGGTAGCCGCCCATGTGCAGGTGCGTGTCGCAGGTGAGGGTGATGACCCCGCGCCGCTTGATCGTACGGCGGGTGACCTGTCCCTGGGTCGGCTGCACCACGTTGAACGCCTGCCGCCGTGGCTCCGCGTCGAGCCAGGCGCGCAGGTTGTGCAGGACGGGGTCGGCGTTGACGATGGTCAGCTCACCGCCGACCTGAACGGCGCCCACGTGGGGAACGAAACGGCAACGCCGGTTCTCGAGGGTCGCCGCTCGCGGCTCGCCCTCCGGCGGCCGGCTGATGCCTTCGACGAAGACGACGGCCCACTTGACACCACCGCTCCTGGCCGAAACGACGAGCGCCTCCGATGGCACCGACTCGCCGCAGGCGTCGCGGTCCTTGACCACCTCGACAGGCGCGAGTCCGGGCGGCTCACCGCGGAACACGACGCGGCCACCGACGCTGCCGCCCACCGCCGATGCCGGAAGCATGACGACGCCGAGAAGAACGAGCAGCACCCGGGCCATGCCTGGCGTCACCGTCCGATGGCCACGCCCCAGGGCCCCTTCCCGGCCTTGATCGTCCCCACCACCCGCCGGAGTTCCGTGTCGATGACGGAGATGTCGTCAGAAACGCCGTTGGCTACGTAGAGCTTCCGCCCATCCGCCGTCACCGCCAGTCCCCAGGGACGCCGGCCCACTGGAATGTACGCGGCCACGTTCTGCTGCTCGGCGTCGATCACGGTGACGTCGTTGGAGGCGCCGTTGGCGACATAGATCCACTTGCTGTTGGGATGGACGACCACCCCTTTCGGTTTCGCGCCCGGCCGCTCGATCTTCAGCGTCCCGATGACCTTGTGACCGGCGACGTCGATCACCGAGACGAGCCCTCCGATCTCGGCGGTGACGTAGGCTCGACGACCGTCCGGCGAGAAGGCGGCTTCGCGGGGCCGGCTGCCCACCAGGATCGTGGCCACGACCTTGAAGGAGGCCGCATCGATCACCGACACCGTGTGCGTGCTCTCCGCCGTCACGTACACGAGCCGTCCGTCGGGGCTCACGCTGACACCCTCGGGCTCGACGCCGACCGGCACGGTGGCCAGGACTTGCCCGGTGGCCGTGTCGATCACCGAGGCGGTGTTGGCGTCCTCGTTCGACACGTAGAGCCGCGTGCCGTCGGGGCTCACGGCGAAGGCCTCGGGGTCGGTCCCGGCCGAAAGCTTGCGAATCACCCGGCGGGCGGT
>NZ_JBOHGC010000453.1:0-1103 GCF_050699995.1 Actinokineospora sp.
GCCTTGTTGTCCACGATCAGGTGACCGTACGTCGCCGCTCTCCCGCCACGCACGTACACCGTCCCCGCTCCACCCTGGTAGCCGTTGTCCCCGCCCGTCGCCACCAGGTGCTCGAGCAAAGTTGTGCCGGCCGCGAGCCTCGTGTACTCCACCGCAATCGCGCCACCACCTCCCGAGCCTCCGCCACAGCTCTGCGTCCCACCCTTGGCCTCGATCGTGCCCGTGCCCGACAGCTCCAGCGTCTTCACCCACACCGACCCGCCTGCTCCGCCGCGGCACCCGCTCTGACCGTCGGCACGAATCACCCCGTCGATGACTGCCCGCTCCGCCACCACCTGCACCGCACCGCCGCCGCGCACGTAAACGCTGGCGCCTCCGTTCTCACGTGGGAAGTAAACGCTGCCGAACGTCTCACCCCGCCCACCATCCAATGGATTAGACCCGCCCTCTCCTAGGTGGCTGCCACCGTGCCCGGTCGACGGCATCGCGTGGCCGGGGTATGTCTGCCCAGCCGGGTAACCACGGCTCGACACGTCGATCGTTCCCCCCGCCTCCACCACCAGCTCCCGCACCTCGATCCGCAGGCTCTCCGGAGCGGCGCTCGACGGCGTCAACTTCTGCGTCAAGACCGCATTGGGCTTGATCACCAGCCGGTCGGCGTAGATCGCATCGGTCTCCACCGTCCCCGTGATCACCTGCTCGCTGTAGACGCGAATCGGATCCACCGACACCACTTCCACGTCGCCCTTGACCGTGTACTCGTCGAACCGGTACACGCCCTGCCAACGATCCCCCTCGTCCACCGTCGGCACCGAAGCCCCGTCGGCGGCCAGCACCACCGTCTTGCCGTCCGCACCGATCGACTCGATCCGCCACGTCCCCTCCAGCGCTCCCGTCGCCGCGTTGCGGATCTCCACCCAGTGGCCCACGAAGTACGCCGGGATCACCTTCGCGCGACCCGTCACCAGTGCCGCACCCGCGCTCCCCGACTGGGCCGTCCCACTCCCAAAGCTGGGCAGGATCGTCCGGCGGTGACCACCCACCGCCTTGTTGTCCACGATCAGGTGACCGTACGTCGCCGCGCTCCCGCCACGCACGTACAC
>NZ_JBOHGC010000454.1:0-2629 GCF_050699995.1 Actinokineospora sp.
TCCCAGACCCACAGCGGCGCCCACCCTCCGCCCAGCCCCGCACGCCTGCCCGGCGCCGCAGCCTGCTCGGCCCGGCACGCCGGCCTGACCGGGGCACACCCTGCCCGGCCCGCATGCCTGCCGGCCCCCAACGTCTGCTGGTGCCGCATGCCTATCGGCCCCCGTACACGTGCCGCGCACTTGCACCCACAACTCTCGGCGCCGCGCACCGCGCCCCCGCCAATACCGCTCACCCCGCACCCGGGAAAGCCCCACCCGCCCCGCCTCCCCCGCGGCATCGGCGGGCCCAATTTCGTCCGCGCCCCGGGCCCCGAACCTTCCCTCGACGCATGTTGATCGGGCGTTTCGCCATGATCAGCACCCCGCCCCGCCGCGAGAATCGGACGCCGAATTGGCCCACATTGCGCCATTCGGTGGATGCGCGAACCCAAATTCTGTTCGCGCAGGTGGCGATGGGTGGTCTGACTGGGTGTGTTCAGAACAACTCGGAAAGTGGTGGAAATGACACTTTCTTGTCCCGTGGGCACCCGATCGCGCTCCGTGACCGGCCGCTTTCCGCCTCCGCTCGAACCATTGGTGCAGGTCACAGCATCGGCCGATCCGGGACGTTGATCAACTTCTAGCACGTCGTCACCGTGCGCACAGACGGGACCCGCGTTGTCTTCGCAGGCCAGGGCTCGGTAACGTCGCGGCACCGATCCGGAGAACCAATCCCCACGGAGGAAATCGTGGCCCTTCCCCAGCTGACCGAGGAGCAGCGGGCCGCAGCGCTGGAGAAGGCGGCTGCCGCCCGTCGCGTCCGGGCTGAGCTCAAGGAGCGCCTGAAGCGAGGTGGCACCACCCTCAAGGACGTGCTGACTCAGTCGGACAACGACGAGATCCTCGGCAAGATGAAGGTCACCGCTCTGCTGGAGGCCCTCCCAGGCGTCGGCAAGGTGCGTGCTCAGCAGATCATCGAGCGCCTTGAGATCGCCCCGAGCCGCCGTCTGCGCGGTCTTGGAGACCGTCAGCGCAAGGCCCTGCTCGCCGAGTTCCCCAGCGAGTGAATGACAGTTTGAACGGCCGTGAGCCGGGCCCGGGTGTCGCTACCCGGTCCCGGCTCACTGTCGTGTCGGGTCCGTCGGGTGTGGGCAAGTCGAGCGTGGTCGGCGAACTGCGCAAGCTCCACCCCGACCTCTACTTCAGTGTCTCGGTCACGACCAGGGCCCCGCGCCCCGGCGAGATCGACGGCGCGCACTACCACTTCGTCGACCGCGCCGAGTTCGACCGCATGGTCGCCGCGGGCGAGTTGCTGGAGCACGCGGAGTTCGCGGGCAACCACTACGGCACCCCGCGCGCGCCCGTCGAGGCCGCTCTGACCTCGGGCAAGCCCGCGGTGCTGGAGATCGAGCTGCAGGGCGCGCGCCAGGTGCGCGCGGCCATGCCGGAGGCCCAGCTGGTCATGCTGGTGCCGCCGTCCTGGGACACGCTGGTGAGCAGGCTCACCGGCCGTGGCACCGAGGAGGAGGCCGTCGTCGCCCGCAGGCTCGCCATCGCCGAGGAGGAACTGGCCGCGAAGAAGGAGTTCGACGCGGTCGTGGTGAATGCCGATGTACGGCAGGCCGCCGGCGAGTTGCTAACCTTGGTACTCACGCCATCATCGGATTGACCTGGAGCTGTTGCGAGTGATCACCCCTACCGAGTTGGGCGCACTGGGCGAGCCGTCGACCGCCCTCGAAGGCATCACCAACCCGCCGATCGATGACCTGCTCGACAAGGTCAGCTCCAAGTACGCCCTGGTGATCTACGCGGCCAAGCGCGCGCGCCAGATCAACGACTACTACGCCCAGCTGGGCGAGGGCCTGCTCGAGTACGTCGGCCCGCTCGTCGAGCCCGGCGCGCGCGAGAAGCCGCTGTCCATCGCGCTGCGCGAAATCCACTCCGGTCTGCTTGAGCACACCGAGGGCGAGTGACGTCCCGGCCTCGGGTCGTCCTGGGCGTAGGCGGCGGCATCGCCGCCTACAAGGCCTGTGAGGTCCTGCGCCGACTGACCGAGTCCGGTCACGACGTGCGGGTCGTGCCGACCGAGGCCGCTCTGCGGTTCGTCGGTGCGGCGACCTTCGAGGCCCTGTCCGGCAACAAGGTCCACACCGGTGTCTTCTCTGATGTGCCCGAGGTGCCCCATGTGCGGCTCGGCCAGGAGGCCGACATCGTCGTAGTCGTGCCCTCGACGGCCGATCTGCTCGCGAAGGCCGCCCACGGCCTCGCCGACGACCTGCTCACGAACACCCTGCTGACCGCGCGCTGCCCGGTGCTGATGGTCCCGGCCATGCACACCGAGATGTGGGAGCACGCGGCCACCCGGGCCAACGTCGCCACCCTGCGTTCGCGCGGGGTCGTGGTGTCCGAGCCCGCGAGCGGCAGGCTCACCGGCGCCGACACCGGCAAGGGCAGGCTCGCCGACCCGGCCGAGATCGTCGACCTGGCCCGGCTCCTGCTGGCCCGTTCCGACGCCCTGCCGCGCGACATGGAGGGCCTGCACGTCGTCGTCTCGGCGGGCGGCACCCGTGAGCCGCTGGACCCGGTCCGTTTCCTGGGCAACCGCTCGTCGGGCAAGCAGGGCTACGCCCTCGCGCGCACGGCCGTGCAG
>NZ_JBOHGC010000455.1:0-5907 GCF_050699995.1 Actinokineospora sp.
CCTCGTTCTCTGGTACGCCGGGCACGGCACCGCCGACACGGACCTGGCCGCCGCCCGCACCCGCGCCCCCTGGAACCGCAAGAAGACCCACGTGAGCGTCGACGACATGCTCATCGCCTTCCGGCGAACCCGAATTACCGCCGTCACCGCAGGCCAGGCCACACTCGATCAATATCCCGCCAGGTCCGCGACCAGCACATCAGCCACCGCATAACTGCGAAACCTCAGGTGGTGCCGCCATGACCGTTAATCCTCCGGGTGTTCGATGTCTCCATCAAACCCGGGGCGGGACAGATCGCAGGGTCGACCTGAAACAGATCCAGGCAGGGCTGGCGGTCACCGGCGACGGTGGTATCCCGGTGTTCCATCGGGCCTACGACGGTGGAGCCGGTGAGGTCGCCCAGGTGGTCGGGCGATGACCGCGCTGAAGAAGATGGCCACATCACGCGATTTCCTGCTGGTAGGGGACTCGAAACTGGTGTCCTACACCAATGTCTCAGCGATGATCGAGTCCGGTGTCACCTTCATCGCCCCGGCGTCGAAGACCTACGTCAGCTCCGCTGAACTGGCCGCCCTCGACCTCGACTCGGCCACCGAGGTCGACTACGTCGCCGGGCGAGACGCGGGCACACCACCGGCCGAACGCGGCCGTTGGCGGGTCATCGAAGACGCCATGACCCTGACCGGCAAACGCAAGAAGGACCCAGCACATACGCTGCGCCGGGTGTTCGTGCACTCCACCGCCCGAGCACAAGCCGCCACCACCGCGAGGGCCAAGAAACTCGACCGGGCCCGCGACGACCTCGACCGGCTGGTCCGAGGACTGGGCTCACGGCATTATCCCGACCAGAAAACGGTGACCGCCCGGATCACCGCGATCCGCACCGCACGTCGGGTCACCGCCTACCTGCGTGCCGAGGTCGGCACCGACCCCGACACCGGCAAACCCACCCTGGCGTGGTCCTTCGACCAGACCGCACTCGATGCCGAGACCGCCACCGACGGCTGGTATGCCCTGCTGAGCACCTTGCCCGCCGAAATCGACGCGAGCGAGGTCCTGATCCGCTACAAGGGCCAGGAAGTCGTGGAACGCCGCTACAGCACCATCAAAGGCCCGTTGGCGGTCGCGCCGATATTCCTCCACAACAACCGGCGCATCGCCGCGCTGCTCACCGTGATCTGCCTGGCACTGCTGATCTTCTGCCTGATCGAACGCCACATACGAGCAGCCATCGCACCAGCGGCCACCCTCGACGGACTCTACGTGGGCAGGCCCGCCAAACCCACCGGGCGACTCATCTTCGAGGCCCTCGCCCGGCTTCGCCTGATCCCCGCCACCGACGGCCAGCCACCCGGCATCCCGCAACCACCGCCATTACAGACACGTCTGCTGGCCCTGCTCGATGTTGACCCCACCAGACCAAGATGATCAAATCACCATCCACTCGAACATTATCTAGAGTTGATCAACCCAGACGTGCGGAATACCCGGCTAGGAGGCCGCTGAATAACGGCGTGTCGTTCGGGTATATGGCCACTGGCCTGGGAGAATGTTCTCGTGCAGGGCGTAGAGCGGGCTGATCGGGAGCTTCTGGACGCTGGGGCTCTGGTGGGGCACCTGGTGGCCGAGGGCAGTATGTTCGCGTTCTTGGCTGGACATCGCCAGGAGTTGTTTCCTGATGGGGAGTTTGAGGATCTGTTCCCCTCGGGCACGGGACGGCCCTCGATCCCGGCGTCGGTGATGGCGTCGATCCTGGTGCTGCAAACGTTGCATGACTTCTCAGATCGGGAGACCGCTGATGCGGCCCGGTGTGACCTGCGGTGGAAGGTCGCTACCGGAATGTCGTTGGACCACAAGGGATTCGACCCGTCCACGCTGGTGTATTGGCGGCGCAGGCTGGCCAAGTCCGCCCGGCGGCATCGGATCAGTGACGCGGTGAGGAAGGTCGTCGAGCAGACTGGGGTCCTGCGTGGCCGCGAGAAACGTGCGGTGGACTCCACGATCCTGGCTGATGCGGTGGCTACCCAGGACACGATCACCCAGTTGATCGCGGCGGTCCGGCGGGTGAGCAGGCGGGTACCCGGTGCCAAGGAGCGGATCGCGGTGGTGTGCACTGGCCATGACTACGGTGGGCCGGGGAAACCGACGATCGACTGGGATGACCCGGCCGCGAGGGACGTGCTGGTCTCCGCGTTGGTCAACGACGCGAACGCCTTGGTGGCGGCGTTGGTTGGGCAGACGTTGGACGCTGATGGTGAGTTCGCGGTGGCGTTGCTGGCGTTGATCGCCGGTCAGGATGTCGAGCCCGCCGAGGGATCGGACGGCACCGATGGGCGGTGGCGGATCGCCCGGAAGGTCGCCCCGGATCGGGTGGTGTCTACTGTGGATCCTGATGCGCGGCATACCCGTAAGTCCCCGGAGAATCGCCGCGATGGGTACCGGGCACATGTGTCGGCGGAGCCCGAGACCGGGATCATCACCGATGAAGCACTGACCAAGGCGGCCGGGACCGAGAACAGTGATCCCGCTGTGGCCGGGGAGTTCCTTGACGCCGAGGACGGTCCACGCGAGTGGTACGGCGATTCCGCCTATGGCACTGGGGATTTGCGCGGTGCGATCACCGACGCCGGCGACGAGGCCGTGATCAAGCCCAAACCCTTGCGGGTGCCGGTAGAGGGTGGATTCACCGTCGATGACTTCACCGTCGATGAGCCTGCGGGCACGGTGGCCTGCCCGGCCGGTAACGTCCGCCCCCTCAGCAAGACTCGGGTGGCGACGTTCGGTGCGCTGTGTCGCGGCTGCCCTCTGCGGGCACGGTGCACCACGTCCAAGACCGGCCGTAAGATCGTTCTGCACCAACGTGATGACTTGCTGCGCCAAGCCCGTCGTGACTGGGCCGAGAAGCCCGACCTGCGCGAGAAGTACCGGAAGTTCCGGCCCAACGTGGAACGGGTTATCTCCCAGATCGCCAGCCTGGGTGGCCGCCGCCTGAAACTCCGTTACCGCGGCACGACCAAGAACAACGATTGGCTTAAGCGCCGCACCGCCGGGCTGAACCTGCGCAATCTCATCGGCCGTGGCCTCACTCGCACGGCAGGAGTCTGGGTTCTGGCGGCCCAGACAGGCTAAAAGGGACCACTCGTAGGCATCGATCACCGTCGCTACCGGGTCGAGTCGAGCCTCCACCGCCCACCCAGGCACCTTCTCACCTCCGGACAACTCTGCCACCCCGCCGACCGGTCTTCGTGTGTGGCTGCCCGCCAATTTTCGCACTGCCGCTCGTGCGGCAGCCGGTTTCCAAACCACCCTTGTTCAGCGGCCTCCTAGCTGATAGGCCGTGCGTTGGTAGCCGCCCGGGTGCGAGCCAGTTTCACCGCCTTCTTCACGAGTTCATCGCGCGGTGTAGCCTCGTAGTCCGCCGAGTGCTCCTCGCGGAACGCGGCCAGCGCCGCCAGGACCTTGTCGTGGAAAGTGATCCCGGAGTCCTGGGTGCCCTCGGGGCCACTGTCGATCCACACTGAGCGTTCGACGCTATCGGGGCCCACTTCAACGGTGTAGTGGCGGCCGTCGTCCGCGACGTAGATCTTGGGGCTCTCGGTCACGTCGGCGGAGGCCGGGCCAGCGGCCGCGGTCACCCGCGCCCGGAACGTCTCCAGCACCTGCTCCGCTGTGGCGGATTCCAGATCCTTACCCACCTTGGCGAGCTCAAAGGCGCTGTAGTCGTTGAGTTTGAGCCGCGCGAGCTCGGGCCACGTCCCGTCCAGGTTCTCCTTTTCGGCGGACTTGGCCACCTCGGTGAACACCGTCTCCGCCGTGCCGTGTGGCTGGGCGCTCATCACAGTGTGGACCGCGTCGATGAACTTGATCACGTCCGCGTCATTCGCCCAGGTGTTCCGTTCCCACGAAGGCTCCTCGATCGCGGTGATCATTGCGATCGTCGCGTCGTCCAGCTCGGCTGCCATGACGACTCCTGACCCTTGAACTCTTTGTCCTTCAACCCCAACGCCGACGTGAGCCTGGGAATATCCACGCCCATGACGCTGTACTTGGGCGCGGTCACCGGGTTCGAGATGAGGCTGGAGTTGCGGTATCGGCCGGTGATCGCTTCGAGAGCCAACCGACTCAGCTTGCCGCCCGAATGCCCCGAGATCGCGGCGCAGAGGAACGCGAGTACCTCTCGTGGAACGTCGCCCGTCCGCAACGATTGCCTGGCCTTGGGGCGGGCTGAACAGCTACGAACACGCAGCCAACACGGTGAACACAGAACCCGCGCTCCCCATCGTCAAGATGTGCGAACTCGTGGAAGTCTCCCGTCTACGAATGGAGAGACCGACCTGCTCCGCAACAGAGGAAAGACGCGAGGAACTGAAACCTGGAACAGCAGCTCGCAGTATGCATTAACCACAAATTAGCTGTCCAGAAAACCCGGGGCACATCAATTCGAATTGCCCGATCGGGATAATCTGGATGCTCGTTGGGCGGGACGCCTGGCGGTACCCATCGCCGCATCGGCGGATCAGACTGGACAGAGGCCCGCGGTGTTCACGGCGCTTCGTGGACGGGTGTCTCCGTGATGCAGGCAGTCCAGCAGTCGAGGTGACCCGATGTGGATCATTCAGCAGCAGCGGCGGCGGTGCCACGAATTCGACGAAGACGAGGTGCGCACCGAAACGCTCGTCCACTACTCCGCCGTACTCATGGCTGCGGCCGTTCTGATCTCCGTCACCTCCACGTTGACCACTGACCGGGCGAACGAGAGCCCTACCACCAGCATCGCGGCGGAAGCGGGAAGTGCTCGAGTCGAGGACGAAGTCGTCGTCACCGTTCCGCCATGGCGCGCCGATAGCGTGATCATCATCCCGAGTTGGCGAGCGCTTGAGTCTGTGCTCAATGTTCGCCCGGCTGACGTCCCGGATCCTGTTGGGACTCTGGTCGGCGGGGTGCCCTCGATAGCGCTCCTCGCGTACCACATGGCGGCAGACGACCTCGCCGAGCAGCAGCCATCCTGCGGAATCGACTGGGCATTGATCGCGGCGATCGGTCGGGTCGAAAGCAACCACGGACAATACGGCGGCGCACGATTCGGCCGCGACGGTGTCACCGATCGGCCGATCAGGGGCATCCCATTGGACGGCAGGCCCGGCGTCGCATACATCGCGGACACCGATCACGGCACGCTCGACGGCGACGCCAGGTACGACCGGGCGGTGGGTCCAATGCAGTTCATACCGAGCACCTGGCGGGCCGTGTTTCCCGCAGGCAACCCGGACAACATCTTCGATGCGGCCGCCGCCGCGGGTCGCTATCTCTGTGCCGGAGGCGGCTACCTCAGAGAAAGAAGCGCGAGGGAACGAGCCGTCTTCCGCTACAACCACTCCAACGACTATGTCCGTCTCGTTCTCGACATCGCTGAGTACTACGCGACGGGCGCTTTCGCCACCGTTGAATCGACTAGACCGCCGCTGATCGCGCAGGCGGCTGGGCTCGAACCCGAGCTGACCACGCCCGCGTCGGCAGACCAGGGCACCGCACAAGTGACAACCGCGCCCACTTCGGCCGTTTCTGCTCCGACGACTCCCCCGACGGTGGCAGTTTCCAGCACCCCCGCGCTCGGCCCCTCCGACAACGCGACCTCACCGTCCACAACCACGCCCCCCGAGCAGACCTCTGGCAGTGATCCGCCTGTATCGAGTACGGAGCCTTCCTCATCCGTGCCATCCACTCCGCCAAACCTCCTCTGCCGGACCCTAGGCCTGATCTGTTGAGCGCTGGCCCGCTAAGGGCTCGCGATGAAATAATCTCGTTTTGGCCGGTTTCAGGCGTTACGGTTGTGGTATGGCGGATCTGGCTGACTCGGTAGCGCGGCGGTACGCGGTGTTGCGACCGCATTTGACCGAATTCCAGCG
>NZ_JBOHGC010000456.1:0-2901 GCF_050699995.1 Actinokineospora sp.
GGCCAGGCGAGGTCGGTCATCACTCGCGGTTCTGCCCGGTCGGGGCCTGGTCGATGACGGTGACCACCGAGACCGGGACGGGCATCGCGAAGTTCGCGAAAGCGGGACCGCCGGGTGCGTCGATCCACACGACGTTCGGGTTGGGCGCGCGGCTGGTCACGATGGTTACGAACTCGGCGCGCACACGGTCGCCGACCGACACGGGCCGAGGTTCCTCGCGCGCGAGCGGCGAGCCGGTCGAACGTCCGTCCTGTCCGGCCGGGACCTGTTCGAGGCGGATCGTCCAGCCGAGGTCGGCCAGCGTCCGACGGAACGTGTCCTGTGGCGTCTCGGTCAGCAGTCCGCCACGCGCGCTCTGCACGACCATCGCCAGCGCGCCATCCAGTGCGGCACCGGCCTCGCCCGCATTCCAACGGCGGGGCTGCTCAGGCTCGGTGGCCTGCGCTTGCTCGACGAGGTTCAGTGCGCGGGCGACGGCCTGGACGGTGATGCATGCCTCGCCTTCGTCTCCGCCGCCGCAGGACTGGCACATGGTGATCGGACAGCAGGAACAGCAGTCTGGGCCGCAGCTGTTGGGCAGGCCGGGGAAGGTGACGAGCTGGTGCTCATCGAGGACGGCCAGGAGGGCGGCGGCCATGTCTCAGCCGCGCCAGCCGTCGAGGTGTTTGCGGATGTGGTCGGCCGTCGGGTTGGCCGCGGGCACGGGCTCGGCGGCGGGGTTGGGCGTGGTCACGGGGTTTCTCCTGGTGGCCATGGGCGGCTGGGGTGGAAGTCGTCGATCTCGACAGCGCGGTGGGTGCGGCAGCGGCGGTAGGGCTCGGCGCCGCAGTGCGGGCACTTCTGGGTGATGCGTGGGTGCGGCGGGGTGCGCTCGTAGCCGTGCGGGGTCCAGGTCCAACGGTCTTCGAGGCGGAAGCGGGTCATCCGGCGGCCTCGGTGTCCGGCGGGGCCTCGGCGGCTGCGGCGTGGTCGGCGGCGAGCTGCTCGGCGCGGTCGGCGATGCCGGGGGCGAGGCGGGCGAGCTGACGCAGGACGTCGGGGTTGAGGAGGTGGGTTTCGCCGTGGTCGTCGCGGGTCTCGATGACGGGGAACCCGTGGTCGAGGTAGATGGCCACGTTGAGGCCGAGCCCGTTGGTGTCTTCGATGCGCCAGGACGGGTCGCCGTGGTCGTCGGTGGTGGGTTCGGGGCAGGCTGCGACGGTCTTGGCGTAGTGCGCGCGGAGCCATTCGTAGCCGGTGAGGGTGTCGGTCAGGCGCTCGACGAGCCAGGGGACGTCTTCGCGGGCGGCGGCGATGAACGCGGCGTCGAGGCGCGTGCGGGCATGCTCGCCGATCGGGTCGAGGTCGGCGCGGCCGGTGAGGGCGACTATGTCGAAGCCGTCCTCGGTGGGACGCGCGGTGGCGACGAAGTGGTGGGCGTGTCCCGCGTCGTCTCGCCAGGCGGTCGGGTGGCTGGATCGCCAGGGGCCGGGGGTGGCGGCCGCGGCTCGGGCGGTGATCGCGGCGAGGCGGTCTGCGATGGGCTGGTCAGACATCAGGTGTCCTTTGTGGAGGGAAGGGCGCGGCGGCATAGGGGGCAGGACGGTTTGCCGTCAGGCGAGGCGCGAGGAGCGAGTCCGTGGGGGCACTTGGCGCGCGGCTTGATCGCCTCGACTGGGGATGGATTGCCGTTATCGGCCTGAGACCCCGCCTCTGGTGGTTGCGTTGGGTCGGAACAACCAGAGTGGTCTCGTTTGGTGGTTGGTCCTGTTCTGGTAGTCGGCAATAGCTGTTGCCGGTCAATCGGCGCCGGATTGCCGGTCAATCGATCTGAGTTGTCGTCAGGCTGCCGGTGAAAGTCGTTTTCATCGGCAGTAGCTGTTGCCGGTGAAAGTGGCTTATCCACAGGGTGTGCCTGGGATTGAGCGGCAGTAGCTGTTGCCAGTGGTTCGGCCGATTGAGCAGCAACAGCTGTTGCCGGTGATTGCTCGTCGATCCCGATGAGACCGACCCGCTCAAGGAGGTCCGCGGGGATGGCCAGGCGATACTCGTTGACGCGACCAGAGCCGCCCCGACCGCCGCCCCGACGGACGAGGATCAGGAAGCCGAGACGCTCGTGCAGGTCCGTCAGTCGGTCCTGCACGGTGCGCGGCGACTTGCCCGTGATCGCGCGCAGGGAAGGGATTCCGGGGCGGACGCGGGTGCCGTCTGGGTCGGCGAACGTAGCCAGGATCAGTGCGAATCCCTTGAGAACCTCGGGCATGACGCCGGGGTCAACGCGGCGCACGATCCGCTCCCAGTCCCATCGGCCGCTCGGGTAAGACCGCGGCTCATGCGCCGTGCTCGTCAAGGGTTGTGCTCCGGGTTGTGCGTAGGGGTTAGGCGGTTGCGTGGTCGGCGCAGGCGGGCCACCAGGCGGCCACGTCGGTGCCGATGCCGTTGGTGTGGCGCGGGTATCGGCGGCCGCGTCCGGGCGTCTCGCGGCCGGCGGTGCACTTGGCGTAGGCGCGGGCATGTCCGCCGAACTGGCGCCGGTGTGCGCAGGTGCCGCAGCGCAGGCCGGGCGCGGTCCGGTCGTCGATCGGTGCGGCGTCGGCGTGCAGCGGGATGTTCATGCGCAGTGCGACCGCGAGCGGGTGCTGCCCGTGGGCTACGGCGACGGTCTGGCGGGTGCGTCGGCGCTGCCCAGGTGTCGGCGTAGGCGGCGAGGGCTCGACGGGGAACAGGGCGGCGCTCACGGCTTCACGCGCAGCGTGTCGAGCCAACTGGCGGTGTCGGCGTCCAACGGGATCCGCGCCGCGCGCTGCGCGCGGGCGCGAGCCTTGGCCTGCGCCCAGCGGATCTGGACGAAGACCGCGGCCGCGGCGGCGAGTGCCAAGGCGAGGAAGATGATCGGCGGCATGGCTACCTCCTGTCGACTGA
>NZ_JBOHGC010000457.1:0-3287 GCF_050699995.1 Actinokineospora sp.
GGGGTGAACGGCCCGCGCCTGTGGATAACTGGTGGATCAGGTGATGTCGCGCTTCTGGTTGCGCCACATGCCGGTGCCGAAGAACAGCGCGGTCCACGCCAGGAACACCAGGGTGCTCAGCCACAGCGACAGCGCGCCAGGGGCGCCCGCCACCGCGCGGATGGCCTGGTCGAAGGTCTCGCGCCGGTCGTCGGTGACCAGTTCGCCGCCCAGGTTGAGGACCAGGGACTGGATTTGGTCGAACAGCAGCGCGCTCGCGGTCGACCCGGTCATGCCGTTGGCCGAGCCGTTCGGCAGGAAGCCGGGCAGGTTCGAGCCGTCGGTGGCGGAGAAGAGCACGAACTCGCCGAACGGGCCGATGACGAGCGCGTAGATCAGCAGGATCACGATCGCGCCCACCGGCGACCCGATCAGCGCGCCCACCCCAAGCCCGAACAGCGTCCACAAGGTGCACATGATCACGCCGGCGAGCAGCACCAGGAACCACTGCTTGCCGTCAGGCAGGTGGTTGCTGTCGGACCCGAGCAGCGCGCCGAAGGAGACGGCGACGGCGATGACGAGCCCGTAGATCAGGCCCCACACGGCGTAGACGATCGCCTTGGCCGCGAGGACGCCGGGACGCGTGGACGCGGTCAGGAACGTCGTCGTGATCGTGCGGCGGTGCAGTTCGCTGGCCAGGCCGAGCGCGCCGAAGAGCATCGGGAAGATCGACGCGATGTTCATCGCGCGGGCCAGCGCGATCACCGACCACGACACCTCGTTGATCGGGATGTCGAACTGCTGGATGACGTCTTCGCGCGACAGGTCGTTGGCGATCTCCGTGGTCAGCGCGGCGCCGCCGAGCGCCCAGCCGCCCGCCACCAGGAACGCGGGGATCATCATCGCCCACCACAGCTTGGTGGTCAGGATCTTGCGGAACTCCGCCTTGATCACGTTGCCCATCAGGCGTTGCCTCCCTGTCCGGTCGTGTCCTGCTGCGCGGGCGTCGGATCGGACGCGGGCGGCTGATACGGCGAGGACTCCTGGACCGGCGGCTGGTACTGCTGCTCGTAACCCTGCGGCGGCTGCTGATAGGCCTGCTGCTGATACGGCTGCTGTTGATAAGCCTGCTGCGGGGGCTGCTGATATTGCTGCTGCTGGTACGCGTACGGCTGCTGCTGGTAGGCCTCCACGGGAAGCGCGTAACCGGCGGGCTGCTGCGGCGGCGGACCGTAGCCAGGCGCGGCGTACTGGCCGCTGGTCAGCCGGAAGAACAGCTGCTCCAGGTCGACCTTCTCCTCCTGCATGCCATACGTCGCGACACCGGCCTTCGCCGCCACGTCGCCGATCTGCTGGATCGTGGCGTCGGTGACCGCGACCTTGCCGTCGGGCGTGGGCTGGATGCCGGCGATCCCAGCGGCCTGCAGCGCGGCGACGAACGCGGTCGCGTCGGCGGGCTGCACGAGCACCCGCGACTGCTGCGACCGGCGCAGGTCGTCGAGCATCCCGTAGAAGACGGTCTGCCCGCGGCTGATGATCACGACCTGGTCGATGGTCTGCTCGACCTCGGCCAGCAAGTGGCTGGAAATCAGCACAGTCCGACCCGACGCGGCGAACGCGCGCAGGAACGTGCGCAGCCAAGCGATGCCCTCCGGGTCGAGCCCGTTCGCGGGCTCATCGAGCACCAACACCTGCGGGTCGCCCAACAACGCGGTGGCCAACGCCAGCCGCTGCTTCATGCCCAGCGAGAACCCACCCGCCGCACGGTGCGCCGCACCCCCCAACCCGACGAGCTGGACCACCTCATGCGCACGCTGATCAGGCAACCCCATCGCCGCGGCATACACCCGCAGATGGTTGAGCGCCGACCGCGTGGGGTGGAACCCCTGCGCCTCAAGCACCGCGCCCACAACCCGACCAGGATTGCCCAACCGCTCAAACGGCTGCCCGTTGATCGTCGAATGGCCCGCCGTCGGCCGCACAAGGCCGAGCAACATCCGAAGCGTCGTCGTCTTACCCGCGCCGTTCGGCCCGAGGAAGCCGGTGACCGACCCCGGCTCCACATGGAAACTCAGGTTCTGCACCGCGGCGACCTGACCAAAGTTCTTGGTCAAGTTCTGCACCACGATGCGACCGCTACCGTCCTGCACAGGGCCCCTCCTGCTCGCCAGGCTGTCGTGGCGGCCATCTTGCCCCATGACGACTACACCGCGTCGCAGCACGGGAAGACTGACGCCCCTGTTCACCCAGCGTGACGGACAATCAGCGGTGGCGAATCACCGGAATCTCAGTCGTGACCTCCACGGAAGACTCCGGCGGAACCACCCGACCAGGCTTCCCGAACGGATTGCGCAACGGCCGCGTCCGCTCACGGTGCGGAACACCCTCACCGATCAAATGCTCATGGGCCATCTTCCACACCTGACACGGCCAACGCCTACCCCGGAACCCACCCCACCCCGGCGGACAAGCCTGACACCGCAAATCAGGACCCTGCTGGTGCACCGTGAGCAACAACCGCCACCCATCGGCCAACCTGGTGATCTCGCTGCGCGCCAACGGAAGCAACGTATCCGCGTTCGCACTGCCCGCGGCCTCGTCCAACAACGCCAACCGCCGCAACACGGCCTCACGCAACGGATCGGACCCCATCAGGCCCGAACTTCATCCGCGCGACCCGCCGCCTGATCCAACACAAGCCCCAACGACCGCGTCTGCTGCGCCGACAACACAGCCGAAGCACCAGGCGGCGGCACCAACACGACACGGTCATCCTCGACCAACACCGTCAACGCCCGATCCCTGCCGAACGGGTCATGGCAACCGACGTACCACCGGGGCTCAGTCACAGAGAGAACATCGGTCTCACAACGGGAACTCACTACCCCTACCGGGGGTATTCACCCGAATGTGCGCTGGTCGTGAACAGTTCACCGGAACGTACCCACTACCCGTGGACAAATATTCACAACTCGCCTGCCCCCCGATGCGGCGCTCAAGACCGAATATGCCTAAGCTATAGGTGGCGGCCCGCTCCCAGTGACCCCCAGGCTGGTTGAGCGGGCCGCCCTTAAATCTGTGTCCCCATGCTCGCGGAGAGCGCTCGCCGGGGATTTTCGTCCACTGGAACCGGGGGGCGACCCCCCGGACCCCCACGGTGCGATCGGTCGCCGAACCAGCCCTGCCGGAGTAGTCGCTGCGCTCGCGGCCGGGCGGGGATGTCCTTGCTCTTAGTCCCTGTTTGTTTCCCGGGCTTCCTCGTGGGGGTGGGGGCGTAGGGAGGCCCGGCCCACGCGAGGGCGGTGGGC
>NZ_JBOHGC010000458.1:0-2077 GCF_050699995.1 Actinokineospora sp.
CGCCTCTGGTAAGCGTTGGGGCGGAACCGTTTACACGATGCGGTCCAGCGACGGGGCAGGGCTCGGCCGGCCCGTCGGCTGGCGGCCCTTGACGCGACTTTGTACTTGTCTCGTTCGGGCAAAGCGGTAGCATGCCGAGCTGGTCGTCGGGAAGCTCCAACACCCCTCAGGACTGCGGCAGCCCACCCGTCACGGACGTCACCCTTCGGCCCTGTCACGGCTCCATCGCCGAGCTGGCGCGGAGCGCAGGGCAAAAGAGGCGCATTCTCCTCGGGATCCCCGCGGAGACTCGCGAAGGGCCGCTCGACGATCCCCCCGTACCAGCGGACCCCTCTGATGCCATGTATCGGAGGTGGCCTCCATGAGTCTCCGCACGCCGTGCTTGTTGCGTCGCCTCTCGCCGCTCCGCCCAGCCGCCGGCCGTGGCGCCGAAGCGCACCGTTGGTTCTGTTTCCCAGTCCTCCTCGCGCTCGCGCTGGCCATCGGGGGCGGGATCTACCTCGCACCGGTCGCCCTGGGCGCTCCGCCGGCCGCCGACCTCGACCAGGCCCGCAACGGCACGGCGTCCTCGCCCAACAGCCCGGTCGACTATCAGAACGGAAACGCCGGATCGTCGAACTCCCACTACATCGAGGGACACTCGATCCCTTATCGGATGGTGGTGACGAACATCGGCACTACCGCCCCCGCCGACACCCACAGTGTCGTGATCGAGTGGGACATCAAGCACAGCAGCCGCAACGCGATCGACTACATCACCCGTGTGGATCGGCTGCAGCCGCACACCCAGTTCCTGCCGGCGCACGGCCAGGAGGTCGTGGACCCACTGGAGGGGCTATCGGGCACCTTCGCGGGCCCGAACGTGTTTGCGATCCCGACCCCCCCCGTCAGCACGGTGGTCGGCGGTTTTGCCCAGCCGACGACGAGCTTCAACAACCTCACGGCGCCCGAGCGGGAGATGTGGATCTACAACGGGACCATCACGTACCTGAAATACGTGGTGAACGCCGACGGCAACTTCGGTGATCTCGCCGCGGCGCAGTCGGCCACCCGGCTCAGGATCGGATTCAACGCCTCCAGTCCGACCGTCGTCCTCGCCTGGGGCGGTCACATCGGCACCGCCGTCGACTGGGGCGCCGGCAACTCCGCCGGCGGCATCAGCGGCTCGCCCTATCACACGCGGCTCATCTCGCTGGACGGGTCGGGCGGCAATCAGGACCGCTCCCTCTCGGCTGCCGCCATCCTGACCTGCGGGGTCGACGGTCCCGGCACCGTGTGCACGGGCACGACCCAGACCTACACGTCGACGACCAACGTGGAAAACGGGAACTACGCCTGGACGCTGATCAACAACACCTCGGGCGCGAGCTTCTCGGGCCCAACGGACGGCTCCTCGGTCATGGTGAACACGGGCACCGGGGGCACGTTCACCGTGCGGGTGGTGATCACCTCGAATCAGGGCGGCGTCACCTGCGAGAAGACGGTGACCGTCAGCCAGGGGCCGGTGTGCTCCATCGACGGGACGTCCTCGGTCTGCCCCGGTACGACGAGCATCCCGCATTGCGGGCCCGCCGGGATGGCGTCCTATGCCTGGTCGATCACCGGCGACGGCACCATCGCGGGCGCGACCAATGGCCCGTGCGTCAACGTGAACGCGGCCAGCGCCTGTAACGGCTCCTATATCCTGACGCTCACGATCACGGACGCCAATGGCTGTCCCAAGACGTGCACGAAGACCGTGAACGTGACCGACAACACCGCGCCGGCGATCACGGCGCTGCCGGGGCCCTCGAGCATCGAGTGTCCGCTGACCCCGCTGTTCGACAGCCCGACCGCGAGCGACCTCTGCGATCCTGCGCCCAGCCTGACCTTTGCCGACGTCACCACGGAGGGCGCCTGCCCGCAGGAGTACTCGGTGACCCGCACCTGGACCGCGACCGACGCCTGCCTCCACAGCAGCACCGCGAGCCAGACCATCGCGGTGACCGACAACACCGCGCCGGCGATCACGGCGCTGCCGGGGCCCTCGAGCATCGAGTGTCCGCTGACCCCGCTGTTCGACAGCCCGACCGCGAGC
>NZ_JBOHGC010000459.1:0-28238 GCF_050699995.1 Actinokineospora sp.
GGTGAACCGTGCATCCCGCGCTTGCCGGTGCTCACTCGCACAGTCCGCTGCAGCGCACCAGTACTCGACCGACCGACTGGCCACGGAAAGGTCATCTTCCTGATGTGCGGTTGACCCTTCTTCGCCCGGCCGAACAGGTTGGCAACTCGGGTATGCGCATTCGCCCAGCGCCCGCCGAAGAAGAAAGTCGAAATGGTCTTACCCTTGCCCAAGGTTTTCTTGCGATTGACGTTCTCGGCTGTTCCCTTGATGTGATCGTTCTGTTTGATCTTGTCGATCTTGCCGGTGAAGCGACTGTACGCAGCCTTGGCTTTGGCCACGCCAGACCGGATCTTGGGCACGATCTTCGCGGCCGCCTTGACCACGTGCACGCTCGCCTTGACCACGGCGCCCGCGCCGACCAGGTTCGCGGCGGCCACGATCGCCATCTCCCCCGCCTTGCGCCAGTTGCCAGTCGCGGCATACGCCACCGACGAGACCGCGCCCGCCGCGGCGCCGATGGGACCGGGGATGTACGCGGCGACCTCGGCGACCCTCGCCACCACGTTCGCAACCGCCGTGAAGGCCTTCTTGAACCAGCCCCACCGGCCGTCGAGGTCGGTGCAGTTGACCGGGTCGCCGCCGCAGTAGTCGTACGGGGTGGCGTTGCCGCCCGGTTCCGGGTCCTGCTGCCAGAACCGGCCGGTGGCCGGGTCGTAGAGGCGGGCGCCCATCAGGACCACGCCGCCCAGGGCCTCGGCCGAGCGCTGCTTGCCGCCGAGCCAGCCGTAGCGGGCCGTCGCCGAAGCAGGCGTCTCCGCCGACGGCATGCCGAACTCGTCGGTGTCCAGCACGGTCACCGCACCGGTCATGGTGCCCGCGGCCGGGTCCACCGGGACCGTGGCCATCACGTCGCCGTGCAGGGACGTCATCTGCAGCGTCGCGCCGCCGGTCAGACCAGTGGTGACGGCCAGGTCGCCGTCCGGGCCCTCGACGTTGCGGGTGACGTTGTTCGACTGGGTGACGTCCTCGGCGATCCACCGGGGGTCGTCGCCGTCGGCGCCATAGTGGTTGACCTTGGTGACCGCGTTCGCCCACGCGCCGTTGATCTTCTTGTCGGCGGTGAACTGGCGGAAGCGCAGGGCCGGGTCGAGCGTCCAGGACATCCTGGAGTCGGCCGTCTCCTGGCCCGCCACCAGGTCGTTCGTGTAGTAGGTGTTCGTCACACCCGACGGGGTCGAGGTGATCCGGCCGAAGGCGTCGTAGACGTAGCCCGCGTCGGTGATGCGGTCGGCCGAGTCGTAGGTGTGCGTCTCGGACACCGCTGGGTCGGACTCACCCGGGCATGTCGTCGACGACCCGCCGCGGGTGGACTTGCCGGTGCGGTTCGACCGGCGGTCGTAGGTGTACGCGCGCACCGTGCAGTTGCCGGTGGCCGAGGACACCTGCTTGGCGTTGGTCAGCCTGCCCCAGCGGTCGTAGGTGAACGTCTTCGACGACGCCGGGCCGTTCTGCTGGATGACCTGGCCGCGGATGTTGGCCACGACCGAGCTGGCCGCGATCAGCGTCGAATCCGACGCCCGGGTGTAGGTCCGGTTTCTCGGAGACCCGGTGGGATCCGAAGTGATCGACAGCCGCACGCCACCGGGCAGGCCCTGTTCGACGATCTGGCCGTCCGGGCCGTACTTCACCGAGATCGTGCCCGCCACGCTGTCGGTCATCGACGTCAGCAGGCCCCGCGGCTCGGCCGCGCGGTCGTACACGAACGTCTGCGTGGTGCCCAGCGAGTCGGTCACCTTGACCGGCTTGCCGAATCGGTCGAACTCGGACGCGGTCCACGCGCCGTCCGCGTCCGTGTAGCGGGTCACGCGGCCCAACTTGTCGAACTGGCGGCGCACCGTGGTGCCGTCGGCGAACGACGTGGTGAGCGCGTCGCCGGTGTTCTGGTCGTAGGTGGTGCTGATGGTCTGCACCGCCGTGCCGATGTCACCGGTGATCTGCACACTCTGGATCCGGTCGGCGCCGTCGTAGGTCGTGACCGTGGTGCGGGTCTTGCCCGCGGCCGTCTCCACGATCCGGTCCGCCTCACCGAAGCGGTTGTAGGACTCGACGCGCTTGGCTGAGAGTTCGCCCGCCATGCGGGACGCGTCGTGGCCGGTGATCGGGCCGGCGAGCTTGGTGACACACGGCTGCCCGGCCCATTCCGGCCGGTTGCCGCACGACGCGTCCTCGGCGTTCGCGCCCGCCGTGTAGAAGACGGACAGCGTGGCGCCCGCGTCTGTGCCGTTCGAGTCGAGCTTGCGCGACTCGCGGGCCCGACCCTGGGTGTCGTAGCGGACCGCCGTGCTCGCCGAACCCAGCGAACCCGCGGGCGCCTCGGCGTCGAGGACGACCTTCGTGGTCTGCCGGATGCCCCAGCCGGACACCCCGCCGATCTGCGCGTCGTAGATCGACTTGGTGACCTTGACGTCCTGGTCGCCCGCCATGCCGACGACCTGCGCGCTGGTCCGCTCGGTGGTCACCAGGTGGTACGCGGTGCCGTCGGGCTTACCCTCGTCGTAGGTGCTGGCGGTCTTGGCGCGCGCGTTGACCAGCTGGTTCGGGTCACCGTCGAGCGCGATCCGCTGGATCGGGCTCAGCGAGGTGAGCTCGTCGAGGCCGTCGGCGCTGTAGGTCGTCTGGCCGTCGAGCCAGATGGCGCGGGTCTTGGTGTCGTACTGGGCCAGGCCCAGCTCCGCCAGCTTCGCGCCCGAGTCCGGGGTGAGGCCCAGCGCGAGTGCCCGGTTCGACGCTTCGAGCACGCGCACGGTGTTGCCGAACCGGTCGAATTCGGTGGTGTCGATGTCGCCACCGGGGGTGGCGGTGTTGACCTCCTTGCCGGAGGCGTTGAGGTAATGCACCGTCGCCGCGCGGTAGCCGTCAGGACCGGGGGCCGACGCCGACGCGTTGTGCGTCGACACCGGGTCCTCCGGGCCGAAGATCGCGGTGGCGTCGGTGGCCACGTCGGTCTGCGACCAGGCCGCCACCGCCGCGCCGTCGAGGTCGTACGGACCGCCGGCGCCGCGGGTCAGCGGCACGTTGTAGACGACGGTGGTGGCGATCTCGCCGTCGATGACATCCGCGCTGCCCTGCTGCAGGGCCTGTCGCCGGACCTTGAACAGCCTGCCCTCGTTGGTGTCGGCGCCGACCTTGCCGTAGTCGTAGAACCAGGGCAGGTCACCGGTCGCGTCGACCCGGATCACCCGGCCCGCGGCGTCGTAGTTGTAGAGGGTTTTCAGCGGCGGCGAGAGCCTGGGGTCCCAGACCTCGCGCAGCCTGCCCGCGTCGTCGTAGGCGTAGCGGACGACCTCGACCTTCTCCGACGCCCCGTTGGCCGGGTTCGTCGTCCACCCCGACACGGCGCGCACCTGGCCGGCGAAGTCGCCGACGGCGGTGGACGTCGCCGTGGTGGACGCGGCGTAGTCGTATTCGAGGACCTCGCAGCCCCGCGCCGGGGTCGGCGTCGTGCAGTCGCCCACACCGGGTTCGAGCGGTGCGATCACCCGCTTGATGCGCACCTGGTCTTCGATCGACTCGTAGGTGTACCGGGTCGTCGCCGCCTGGGCGGGCGGGGTGGTGCTCGACACCAGGAACGGTCCGCCCGCGGTGGCCTGGCTGAAGATCGTGACCGTGCCGTCCGTCTCGGTCAGGCGGTAGTTCGCCCCTTCGGTCGCCAGCGTGAGGTCCTCGGCGCCGGGTTCGGGGAAGTAGGCGCCGCTCGCGGCCTTGGTGAACCACACCTTCGAGCCGCTGACCAGCTCGACCTGGACGGTGTTCTCCTCGGGGAAGTCCAACCGCGTGTAGTCGATGGCGGCGGAGTCGGCGGACGTGCCGGTTTCCCACTGCGGTCCGAACGGGGCGGTGATCTCGCGGACCGACAGGTCGTCGAAGTAAACCTGCTTGCCGCTGCCGATCGCCATGCCGTTGTAGAGCCGGACGAACGCCTCGGTGGCGCCCGCCGGGATCGCCATGTCGACGCTGAGCTGCACCCACGCTTCGGTCAGCTTCGGCTGCTCGCTCATCGTCGGGACGTAGTTGCCGTCGCTCTTCTTGACGTAGCCGACGATCCGCAGGCCGCGCCCGTCATCCGGGGTCAGGCCCGTGGCCGCGGGAACGTAGATCCAGCCGGAGAGCCGGTAGGTGCGCCCGGCGCGCATGCCGAGGCGCAAGGCGCCGATGTCGTCGCCGACGGCCGCGTAGGTGTCGCCGCCCCACGGTCCGCTCGCCTGCGGGGTCAGCACGACCGAGTCGGTGCTGTCGTGGCCCCGGTCGGTGGCCCTGGACACGAGCGCGGTGTAGCTGTTGAACCCGCTGGTGTCGGTGGACACCTTCTGCTGGTTGACGCTCAGCCTCTGGTGCTGCAGCTGGAAACCCGCCCGCGGGTCGCGGGAGGACGACGTGCGCGAGACCGAGAGACCGAACTCCTGGGCGTCCGTTGTGGACAGTGAGAAGTCACCGGTCTGCAGGTTCAGCGAACCGTCGGCGATGCCCTCGGACTCCGCGCCCTCGGCGCTCGGGTCGACGGTGACCGTGCGCCACACGGTGGAGTACGCGCCGGCTCCGGCGGCGTCGGTGGCCATGATCGCCTTGACCTGTACCACGCCCGCGGCCAGGCCCAAGGTGTCGGCCGCGTTCCACGTGGCCGAACCACCCAGGCTCGACAGCGGCACGAAACCCGCGCCCAGCGGCGTTCCGTCGGCCTTGGTCAGGTTCGCGGCCGGGATGTCGGCCTCGACCGCGGCGCCGGGGCCGCGGCGCCACGCGAACTTGACGTGGGTGAAGACGGACTCGCCCTGCACCTGCAGCGGAATCCGCGACACGACGCGGGAGCCGTCCGAGGGGCGCACCAGGCCCGCGCGGCCCACGTTGAACTTGTAGGTGACGATCGCGGAGAGGTTGCCCGCCTTGTCCTTGGTGCGGACGTTGAGCAGGTGCTGCCCGTCGGTCGTCGGCGTGATCGACGGCGTGGCCTTGCCGTCGGCGCCCGCGGCGACCTCGGTGGCCGGGGTGACGTCGAGTCCGTAGACGTAGCCCGCGATGTCGGTCACGCCGGTCGGCGGCGTGAAGGTGAAGGTGCCCGCCTGGTTGGCCGCCTTGTGCCAGCCGTTGTCGCTCGGGTAGTCCGAAGAGGACACGAACGGCGCGCCCGGGGCGTTGGTGTCGACGGTGAAGTCGCGCCACTGCACGGTGGCGCCCGAGTCGGGGGCGACGTCGAGGCGCCAGATCTGGCAGTCCGCCGCGTAGGCGTCCCAGATCACCAGCCTGGAGCCGTTGTTGCCGTTGCAGCCGATCGGGTCGAGCGGCTTGTTCGAGTGCTTGCCGCGGATCTTGTACTCGCCGTTGCCGACGTTCTCCAAGTTGAACTGTTGGCACACGTTTCCGTAGGTGTAATTCCAGATCTGCACACTCGCGCCGTTGTCCACCGAGCAGTTCGCCACGTCGATGGCGTGACCGGAGTCGCGGCCGCCGAAGGCGAAGGTGTTGCCGCCCAGGTGGGTCATGTTCCAGCGCTGGCAGCCGCCGCCCCAGTAGTCCCAGATCTGCAGGGTGGTGCCTGCGGCGGTGGTGCAGCCGGGGATGTCGACCGCGCGGCCGCCCATCTTGTTGCGCATGGAGACGTAGCCGTCACCGGCCCAGATGCGGCCGTCGTGCGCCGAGGCGCGGTACTTGTACGTCTTTCCGTTCTGCAGCAGGCCTTCCGGCAGCTTCCAGGTCGCGACGCCGCCGGAGTTGACCGCGCCGACGGAGTGCGTGGCGATGAGGGAGTCGCCCTCGTAGACGTAGAACGTCGGGTGCAGGACGTCGCCGTCCGGGTCGTGGACCTGGTAGCTCAGCGTGGGGGTGAGAGACCGGGTGTAGACGACGCCGCCGTGGTCGCCGCGGTCGCTGACGTTGAGGCCGGTCGCCGGGCTGGGCTGGGTGTTGTAGGTGACGTCGATGTGCGGCACCGAACCGCCCTCGGCGGAGGAGAACTTCTTCCAGCCGTAGGAGTTGCCTTCGTCGCCCGCCTTGAGCATCACGCCCGCGTTGGTGAATCCCTGGTCCGACCACGCCTGCTGCAGGTTGGTGATGTTCACATTCACCCAGGCGTCGTTGCACGACGTGCTGTAGCCCGTGGTCACGTTCGGCTCGGCCCAGCGTGCCCACGGCGCGGGCTGGTTCGACCAGCGGGTGCCGGTGCCGACCAGCGGGGTGCTCCAGACTTCCCAGCCCGCCGCGCTGCACGACCACGAGTGCGTGGCGTAGAGGTTGAGCTTGCTCTCGATGATCTTCGTGCCGCGGAACTGGCTCATGTCGAAGTGCATGTACGACCGGGCTTTGGTGGTGCCGCCGTCGTAGGTGCCCAGGCGCAGTTCGCCCATGCCCGACTGGTCGCTGTTGGTGATGTTCGACTGGGTGAAGGTGTCGAAGTTGGCCCAGATCGTGGCGCCCGGGTCGATAGTCACCGGATACTTCACGTTCGGGTCGTCGAGGTAGCCGTCGGCGGGCTCGACGGTGATGTCGACGGTCTCACGGTCCTTGCCCTGGGCGGTCTTGACCTTGGGCTTGGCGTTCTTGCGCTGCTTGACCTTGGCGGGCTTGGCGAGCAGACCGCTCTGCCCGTCGACCCGGGCGTCCCACATCTGCGCGGCGGGCATGGAGCCGACCGTGGTCCCCGCCTTGTCGACGACGTCGGTGTTGCCGTCGGCGTCGGTGCGCAGGGAGACGCCGTCGGCGCGAAGCGGCATGGTGAACGAGACGGGCTTGCCGGGCTTGCGCTTGAGGATCAGGAACTGCTGGAAGCCGGTGCGGGTGGCCTTGACCTGCAGGTCGATGCCGGGCTGGATCTCGGGGTAGGTGGCGGTGTCGCCAACCAGGACCGGCTCGGGCACCGGGCCGGACCACTGCAGGGCGACCTGGCCGTCGGCGGCGGTCACCGAGGCGAGGTCGCGCGGCTGGGCGGCGGCGCCCCCGCCGGCGATGGCGAGGTCACGGGGGTGAGCGGTCGGGCGGATGGCGCCGTCGGCGTTCTTCACCAGGGTGAGGTCGACCGGAACCCAGGTGTCGCCCTTGCGCACACGCACGGGGCCCGCGTTGAGCTCGGTGGTGCGGGTGGCGTCCGGGTTGACCCAGGTGGAAGCGGATTCCGTGCGCTCCGACAGCGCCTCTATGCGCTTACCGCGCAACCTGGCCGTCGCGCGCGCCGAGGGGATGTCGGCGGCTTCGTCGACCTGCGCCTGCGCGGGCGTGGGCTGCTCGGCGGAGGCGGGCGAGACGGCGCCGACCTCGAGGCTGATGACAAGCACCGCGATGAGGAACGCGGAGAGCCACCGATGGAATCGTCCCGCCGAGCAGTCCGGCGCGGCGGAGTCGGCTGTCCACGCCGGACAGAGATCAACATGCCGGAACCGGCATGGAACCCGGGTGCCCTGACGGCCGAATGGACTACACCAACTGGGCTCGTCGACATCTCAGGCGTCGTTGTGGAACGTCGCCGCCGCCTCGTCTCCCCACCAAACCCGCCGCGACCCAGGTGAACGGGTCGCGGCGGGTGGTGATCACATGTTGATCATGTGGCCCGCGAGGCCGTGGATGGCCTCCTTGACCGCCTCACCCAGCGTGGGGTGGGCGTGGACGTTGCGAGCCATCTCGTGCACCGTCAGGTCCCACTGCTGGGCCAGGGTCAGCTCCGGCAGCAGCTCCGTGACCTCAGGCCCGATCAGGTGCCCGCCGAGCAGTTCCCCGTGTGTCTTGTCGCTGATGAGCTTCACGAAGCCGACGGGGTCGGCGAGGCCGTGGGCCTTGCCGTTGGCGGTGAAGGGGAACTTCGCCACCTCGACGTCGTAGCCCTTCTCGCGGGCCTGGGCCTCGGTGTAGCCGAAGCTGGCGATCTGCGGCTGGCAGTACGTCGCGCGCGGGATCATCACGTAGTCGAGTTCCATCGTCTCGGCGTTCGCGATGGTCTCGGCGGCGATGACGCCCATGGACTCGGCGGCGTGGGCGAGCATGAGCTTCGCGGTGACGTCGCCGATCGCGTAGATGTGTGGGACCGAGGTGCGGCAGCGGCCGTCGATGTCGATGGCTCCCCGCTCGGTCAGGCGGACACCGGTGCGGTCGAGGCCGTAGCCGTCGACTCGCGGCTGGAAGCCGATGGCCTGGAGGACCTTGTCGGCCTCCAGGACCTGCTCCTTGCCGCCCTTGGACACCGTGACCTTCACCCGGGCACCGGTGTCGTCAATCGACTCGACGCGGGTGCCGGTCAGGACCTCGACCCCGAGCCGCTTGTAGCGGCGGGCGAGTTCCTTGGACACCTCTTCGTCCTCCAGCGGCACCATCCGGTCGAGGAACTCGACGATGGTGACCTTCACGCCGTAGTTGTGCAGGACGTAGGCGAACTCGACGCCGATGGCGCCCGCGCCCGCGATGATGATGCTCTCCGGCAGCTCGGAGGCGAGGATCTGCTCCTCGTAGGTCACCACGCGCTCGGACAGTGAGGTGCCGGGCAGCAGCCGGGTCGTCGCGCCCGCGGCGATGATCGCGTTGGAGAACGTGACCGTCTCGGTGCCGCCGTCGTTCAGCGCGACCTCGATGGTGTTGGCGTCGGTGAACGTGCCCTTGCCCTGGAACTGGGTGATGCCGTTCTTCTTCATCAGGTAGTGCACGCCCTTGACGCGCCCCTCGGCGACCGTGCGGCTGCGCTGGTAGGCGGCGCCGTAGTCGAAGCTCACGGTGCCGTCGACCTGGATGCCGAACGTCTTCGCCTCGTGCTGCACCAGGTGCGCCAGCTCGGCGTTGCGCAGCAGCGCCTTGGACGGAATGCAGCCCACGTTGAGGCAGACACCGCCCCAGTAGCGCTCCTCGATGATCGCGGCCTTCAGCCCGAGCTGCGTCGCCCGGATCGCCGCGACATACCCGCCCGGCCCGGCCCCGAGGACCACCACGTCGAAATGTGTGCTCATGGTGTCCACGATATGGCCCCCGGCGGCACACTGGCGAAGTGCCGCGTCCCCTTCTGCTCGGGCTGACCAGTGTCGTCGTCGTGGTTGTGCTGGTCGTGGGCTTGGCGTACGTGTTCCAGCGCCGATTGATCTATCTGCCGTCGACCTCGGCGCCCCCCGATGTCGCCAACGTCATACCCGGCGGGCACCAGGTCACCTACCGGACCGAGGACGGCCTGACCCTCACCGGCTGGTACGCGCCCGGACCCGGGACCACAGTGCTGGTGCTGCCCGGCAACGCGGGCGACCGCTCGGCGCGGATACCGCTCGCGGTGGCGCTGCGCGCGCGAGGGCACGGTGTGCTGCTCGTCGACTACCGCGGCTACGGCGGCAACCCCGGCGACCCGACCGAGGACGGACTGGCCGCCGACGCGAAAGCAGCTCACGGCTTCCTGGCCGGGCAGGGCATCACCCAGGACCGGCTCGTGTACTTCGGCGAGAGCCTCGGCGCGGCGGTGGCGGCGCGACTGGCCCGCGAGCATCCGCCTCGCGGCCTCCTGCTGCGCTCCCCCTTCGTGGACTTGCCGACGGTCGCCGCTGTGCACTACCCGTTCCTGCCGGTCCGGGCCCTGCTCCGTGACCGCTTCCCCGTCGCCGAGACCGTGCGTGGGCTGGATGTTCCGACCACCGTCGTCTACGGCGCCGAAGATGAGATCGTGCCGCCGGAGCAGAGCGCGGAGGTCGCCGCCGCGGCGAACGCGCGCACGGTGATCGTCGCGGGGGCGAGGCACAACGACCGGGTCCTGCTCGACGGCCAAGCCCTCCTCGACGCCGTGCACGCGCTGTGACTTCTCGAGTTGTCGGGGCTGCGGAGCGTGCCTACCGTTGGTGACGGGCGGACCACCCCGCCTGGACGCCGAGCCATCCCGAGGTGTGGCCGTTGACCGTCACCACGCGACCCGCCGAGACCAGGCCGGGGCATGAGTACGAGCACTTCGCCCCCCTGTTCGCGGAGAAGGCGCTGCTGGATCCGGAGGATCCCCGGCACGCCGAACTGCGGGCCGCGCTGGTGACCGGGCACGCGGGCCTGGCCGAGCACATCGCCGTGCGGTTCACCCATCGGGGAGTTCCGCACGAGGACCTCACGCAGGTGGCGCTGGTCGGGCTGATCCACGCGGTCGACAGGTTCGATCCCAGCCGCGGTTTCGACTTCCTGACCTTCGCGGTGCCCACCATCATGGGCGAGGTCCGCCGGTACTTCCGCGACACGGCGTGGTCGATGCGGGTCCCGCGCAAACTGCAGGAGCGGCACCTGGCGCTGAGCGACGCGGGCAACGAACTGTCACAGCGGCTGGGTCGCGCGCCGACGCCGAGTGAGCTGGCGAAGCACCTGGACCTGCCGCTCGACGCGGTCTACGAGGGGCTCGCCGCGGGCCAGACCTACCACTCGGTCTCCCTCGACGACGCGCCCACCGAGACCGACCAGACGCTCAGCGTGCCCGACACCGTCCTCGACGGGGTCGACCTCGTGGAGTCCCTGCGGCCGCTCATCGAGCGGCTCACCGAGCGTGAGCGGCGGATCCTCGCCCTGCGGTACTTCCGCGACGACACCCAGACCCAGATCGCCGAACACCTCGGGCTCTCGCAGATGCATGTGTCCCGGCTGCTCACACGCACCTTGCGCAAGCTCCGGGAAGGCCTCGCGGACCCGTGCGCCTAGTGGCGGGCGCCCGCGTGCTGGGCGGTCATGCGGCGGCGGGCGTAGGCCTGCCTGCGTTCCCCCTCGTCAAGTCCACCCCAGATGCCGTAGGGCTCGATCACGGTGAGCGCGTGGTGCCTGCACTCCACGATCACGGGGCAGGATTTGCAGATCTCCTTCGCGTGGCGCACCCGCTCCGCCCGCGCCTGGCCCCGCTCGGCGTCGGGGTGGAAGAACCAGGCGCTGTCGAGGCCCCGGCAGGACCCGCGGCGCTGCCAGTCCCAGCTTTCCGACACCGGACCCGGCAGACGTGACATCTCCGTCATGACACTGCTCCCCTCGCCGCTGTTGTCAGGGGTGTTACCCCGGGTCGGGATCGGCGAAACGCCTTCTCCGATCGTGCGGTGCCAGTACCGTTGAACAGGACTGATGGGGCCGATGTGGTCCACACTGGGTGGGGACGGACAACTACTGCCGGGGAGGCAGCGTGGCACGGCCGATTTGGAACGGCGCGATCAACTTCGGGCTCGTGACGGTCCCGGTCGAGCTCTACGGGGCCACCGAGGACCACACGATCAGCTTCCGACAGTTCGAGCGCGGCACCTCCGACCGCATCCGGTACAAGCGCGTCAACGAGCGCACCGGCAAGGAGGTGGCCTACTCCGACATCGTCAAGGGCGCCGAGATCGGCGGCGGCGACTACGTGATCATCGAACCGGACGAGTTGGACGCCATCGCCCCCGGCCGGTCCCGCACGATCGACATCTCGGTGTTCGTCGACCTCGACGACATCGACCCGGTCCACTACCAGAAGACCTACTGGCTGGCGCCCGCGAAAGAGGAGTACGGCCGCGCGTACGGCCTGCTGCTGCAGGCGATGCGCAAGGCGAACAAGGCCGGGGTCGCCACGTTCGTCATGCGTGGCAAGGAATACCTGACCGTCGTGCGTCCCGGCGACCAGCTGCTGATCCTCACCACGATGCTGTTCGCCGAGGACCTGCGCGACCCGGCGAAGGAGCTGAAGTCCCTGCCGGAGGTCACCCCGGCGCGAGGCAAGGAACTCGACATGGCCATCTCGCTGATCGATTCGATGAGCGAGGAATGGAAGCCCGAGGAGTTCCACGACACGTACACCCAGCGCGTCGAGCAGCTCATCGAGGACAAGAAGGAAGGCCGCGAAATCGTCTCCGAGGAGGCGCCGAGCGAGCCGACCAAGGTCGTGGACCTGTTCGACGCGTTGAGCAAGAGCGTCGAAAGCCGGAAGAAACGCCGCGAGGAATCCCCGGAGCCCGCCGAGGATCTGTCTAGCCTGACGAAGGCAGAGCTCGACAAGCTGGCCCGTGACCTCGACGTCAAGGGACGTTCGAAGATGACCCGCGATGAGCTGGAAGAGGCGGTGAAATCGGCGAAGGGCACGGGCGCGAAGAAGAGGAGGGCTTCATGACCTGCTCCGAGTGCCTTGCTCGCGTCTCGCATTGCCACGGCACGCTGATCGTCGACCTGGTGGCTGTGGAGTGCACCGATGTCGACTGCGTCGACCTCGACCCCGCGCGCCACGCGTTGGTGGTCGCGCGGGGGCGCGTGCCCGTCAGCACTCGATGACGTTGAGGGCCAAGCCGCCGCGCGAGGTTTCCTTGTACTTCGTGTGCATGTCGGCGCCGGTCTGACGCATCGTCTTGATGACCTTGTCCAGGTGGACGATGTGGGTGCCGTCGCCGCGCAGAGCCATCCGGGAGGCGTTGATGGCCTTGGTGGACCCGACCGCGTTGCGTTCGATGCACGGGATCTGGACCAGGCCGCCCACCGGGTCGCACGTCAGTCCCAAGTGGTGTTCCAGGCCGATCTCCGCAGCGTTCTCGACCTGAGCCACCGAGCCGCCCAGGACCGCCGTCAAGCCTGCCGCCGCCATCGCGCAGGCCGAGCCGACCTCGCCCTGGCAGCCGACCTCGGCGCCCGAGATCGAGCCGGTTTCCTTCAGCACCACGCCGATCGCGGCGGCGGTGAGCAGGAAGTCGATCACACCGTCCTCTGTGGCCACCGACAGGAACCGCGTGTAGTAGTGCAGAACGGCCGGGATGATGCCCGCGGCGCCGTTCGTCGGGGCGGTGACGATGCGGCCGCCGGAGGCATTCTCCTCGTTGACGGCCAGCGCGAACAGCGTCACCCAGTCCATGACATACAGCGGGTCGCCCGCGCCGTCCTCGGACAGCAGCTTGTCGTGCAGTGCCTTCGCCCGGCGAGGCACCTTCAGGCCGCCGGGGAGGACGCCGTCCTGCTCGCACCCGCGGGCGACGCAGTCCTGCATGACCTGCCAGATCGCCAGCAGACCCGCCCGGACCTCGGCCTCGGTGCGCCACACGAGTTCGTTGCGGAGCATCACCTGGGCGATGGTCAAGTCGTTGGCAGCGCAGTGTTCCAGCAGCTCCGCGCCGGTGCGGAACGGAAACGGCACGGGTGTGGTGTCGGCGGAGATGACCGGGCCGTCGGCCGCGGTCTCGTCGAGCACGAAGCCGCCGCCGACCGAGTAGTACGTGCGTTCGGCGAACAGGCCGCCGTCGGCGTCCCAGGCGGCGAAGGTCATGCCGTTGGGGTGCAGCGGCAGCGACTTGCGCCGGTGCATGACGAGGTCGTCGTCCTCGATGAACCGGACCGTGTGCCTGCCGAGCAGCCGCAGCTGCCCTTCCTCGCGAATCCTGGCGACCCGCGGGCCGACGGTCGCGGTGTCGATGTCCTCGGGCCGCTCGCCCTCCAGGCCCAGCAGCACGGCTTTGTCGCTGCCGTGGCCGTGGCCCGTGGCGCCGAGGGAGCCGAACAGTTCCACCCGGACCCGCGCGACCCGCTCAAGGTCGCCCCGTTCGGAAAGGCCGTCGATGAACATCAGCGCCGCACGCATCGGGCCCACCGTGTGCGAACTGGACGGACCGATGCCGATGCTGAACAAGTCGAACACACTGATAGCCACGACGAACCTTCCACTTCCAAATTCAGCGTACTCGGGCCACACCAGGTCGTGGTGTGGCCCGAGCGCTGAGTTGTTCAGCCCAAGTCGGGGTAGAGCGGGCGCCGCTTCACCAGCAGTTCCACGCGGTCGCGCAGCTCCTGCCGGGTCGTGTCGTCGAAGTCCGGGCCGAGGGCGACGGCGATGATGTCGGAGACCTCGGCGAAGTCCTCGGCGTCGAAGCCGCGGGTGGCCAGCGCCGGGGTGCCGATACGCAGCCCGGAGGTGATCATCGGCGGCCGCGGGTCGAACGGGACGGCGTTGCGGTTGACCGTGATGCCGACCGAGTGCAGCCGGTCCTCGGCCTGCTGGCCGTCGAGCGCCGAGTTCACCAGGTCGACCAGGACCAGGTGGACGTCGGTGCCGCCGGTGAGGACCTTGACGCCCGCCTCGGCGCAGTCCGACCGGGAGAGCCGATCGGCCAGGATCTTCGCGCCTTCGAGCACGCGACGCTGACGCTCGGCGAACTCCTCCGACGCGGCGATCTTGAACGCCACGGCCTTGGCCGCGATGACGTGCTCCAGCGGGCCACCCTGCTGGCCCGGGAACACCGCGGAGTTGACCTTCTTGGCCAGTCCCTTGCGGCAGAGGATCACTCCGCCGCGCGGGCCGCCGAGGGTCTTGTGGGTCGTGGTGGTCACCAGGTCGGCGTGCGGCACGGGGCTGGGGTGCAGACCCGCGGCGACGAGACCGGCGAAGTGCGCCATGTCGACCATCAACAGCGCGCCGACCGAGTCGGCGATGCGGCGGAACTCGGCGAAGTCGAGCTGCCGCGGGTAGGCCGACCAGCCCGCCACGATCAGCTTCGGCTGGGCCTCCACGGCGAGGCGCTCGACCTCGGCCATGTCGACGATCCCGGTCTCCCGGTCGACGTGGTAGGCCACGACGTTGTAGAGCTTGCCCGAGAAATTGATCTTCATGCCGTGCGTCAGGTGACCGCCGTGCGCGAGGTCGAGCCCGAGGATCGTGTCGCCGGGGTTGAGCACGGAGACCATCGCCGCGGCGTTGGCCTGCGCGCCCGAGTGCGGCTGCACGTTGGCGTGCTCGGCGCCGAAGAGGGCCTTGACCCGGTCGATCGCGAGCTGCTCGATGACGTCGACGTGCTCGCAGCCGCCGTAGTAGCGGCGGCCGGGGTAGCCCTCGGCGTACTTGTTCGTCAACACCGAGCCCTGGGCCTTGAGGACGCCCACCGGGGCGAAGTTCTCCGAGGCGATCATCTCCAGGGTGGACTGCTGGCGGTGCAGTTCGGCGTCGACGGCCGCGGCGACGTCGGGGTCGACCTCGGCGAGGGACTGTCCGAAGGTGCTCATCCGGGTCAGTCTTCCTTGGTCAGCGCGTTGTACGCGTCGGCGTCGAGCAGGTCGGTGTCGCCGTCGACGGCGACCTTGAACAGCCAGCCCTCGCCGAACGGGTCGCTGTTGACCACACCGGGGTCGGCGACGACGGCCTCGTTGACCGCCACGACCTCGCCGTTGACGGGGGCGTAGAGGTCGCTGACCGACTTGGTCGACTCGATCTCGCCGCAGGTCTCGCCCGCGACGACCTTCTCGCCGACCTCGGGGAGCTGGACGAAGACGACGTCGCCGAGCGCCTCAGCGGCGTAAGTGGTGATGCCGACGGTCGCCGTGCCCGCGTCGCCGAGGTCGACCCACTCGTGTTCCTCGGTGTAGCCGAGGTTCTCCGGATTGCTCATCTCTGTCTTGTTCTCCTGATCAGGCGGGACGCTGGTAGAAGGGCAGCTCGACGACCTCGACCGGCGTGGTCGTGCCACGGATGTCGACGGCCAGGGCCGTGCCGGGCTCACTGAGAGCGGTCGGCACGTACGCCATGGCGATCGGGTGGCCGAGCGTCGGTGAGAGGGCGCCGCTGGTCACGGTACCTACCGGGTTTCCGTCTCCGTCGAGAACGGGGTACCCGTGTCGGGGGGCGCGGCGGCCGGTGCTGGTGAGCCCGACGCGAACGGTTCCCACGATATTGTCCTTGCGGCGCTCGAGGGCCTCGCGGCCGACGAAGTCACCGGGCTTCTCGAACTTCACGACCCGGCCGAGGCCGGCGTCGAACGGGGTGAACTCGGGTCCGAGCTCATTGCCGTACAGCGGCATCCCGGCCTCCAGGCGCAGGGTGTCGCGGCAGGCCAGACCCGCCGGGACCAGGCCGTGGTCCTGGCCGATCTCGGTGATCGCGTTCCAGACATCCTCGGCGTGCTCGGCCTCGGAGTACAGCTCGAAGCCGTCTTCTCCGGTGTAGCCGGTGCGCGCGAGCAGCACGTCGTGGCCCGCGGCGGTCGCGGGGACGCTCGCGTAGTACGAGAGCTTGTCCAGGTCGGCGCCGGTCACCTTGCGCACGATCTCGGCCGACGTCGGCCCCTGCACCGCGATGAGCGCGCAGGTGGCGGAGCGGTCATTGACCTCGACGGCGAAGCCGGTCGCCCGCTCGCGCAGGGCCTCGGCGACGACAGCGGCGTTGGAGGCGTTGGCCACGACCATGTAGTGGTCGGTGGCGAGCCGGTAGACGACCAGGTCGTCGAGGACGCCGCCGTCGGCGTCGCAGATCATCGTGTACCGCGCGCGTCCGGGCTTGACCTTGGACAGGTAGCCGACCAGGGCGTAGTCCAGGGCACGGGCCGCCTCGGGACCGGTCAGCTCGATCTCACCCATGTGGCTGAGGTCGAACAGGCCGGACGCCTCGCGGACCGCCTTGTGCTCGGCCAGTTCACTGCCGTAGCGCAGCGGCATCGCCCAGCCTGCGAAGTCGGTGAACGAGGCGCCGAGGGCCTCGTGCACCGCGTGCAGCGGGGAGGGGTTGCTCATGGAAGTTCGGTCTCCTTTTGCGCGCGGGTGGACAGTGCTCGCCGCAGCGTGGCACGACAGGCGTGCGGATGCCGTGCGGCGGAGTGCGCAGATGATCGTGTCGAAGATGAGATCGCAGCCGACGGGACGGCGTGAACTGGGTGGACGAGGGTCATGGAGCTCCTTGGGTACGACGCGACAGGGCACACCTGTCCCGTTGTGGGAACTCCCCCTCTGTCATGGCACCTGAGAGCTTCACCGCGGAGAGCGGCTTGCACCGTGGGTGAGACGCCGGATGTCGCGTCTGCTTTCCAGAGTGGCCTGGCCTGGAACGGTAGCTTTACCTGAGAGATTCCGGGGAGTTTGCTCCTTCGGTGCCCCACCTGTGCCGAATCGTGGCTGAGGGTGGAGGCTCTCCCGTTCCGACTCATGCGGCCCGGTATTCGGTTATGGCGCGAACCCTAGTCGAGGCGGAACCCGAACGGAAGTTCCAGCCGGTGCGCGGCCAGCAGCGCGGTGTCGGCCAACAGGTCGCGGGTGGGTCCGTCGGCGACGATGACCCCGCCGTCGATGAGCACGCTGCGTGGGCACACCTGCAGCGCGTACGGCAGGTCGTGGGTGACCATCAGCATCGTGCGGTCCAGGCCGAGCAGGACTTCGGCCAGCTCGCGGCGGGCCACCGGCTCCAGGTTCGCGCTCGGCTCGTCGAGGACCAGGATCTCCGGGTCGCAGGCGAGGACCGTGGCGAGCGCGACGCGGCGGCGCTGTCCGCCGGACAGGTGCATCGGGGAGCGGTCGGCGTGGTCGGCCATCCCGACCGCGTCGAGGGCCTGCTTGACCCTGCCGTCGAGGTCGGTGCCGCGCAGGCCGAAGTTGGCCGGTCCGAACGCCACGTCGTCGCGCACGGTCGGCATGAACAGCTGGTCGTCGGGGTCCTGGAACACCACTCCGACCCGGCGGCGGATCTCCTTGAGGTTCGCCTTGGCCACCGGCAGGCCGGCGACCTCGATGCGGCCCGCGCCCGCGGTCAGCACGCCGTTGAGGTGCAGGACCAGCGTGGTCTTGCCGGCGCCGTTCGGCCCGAGCACGGCGACCCGCTCGCCCTCCTCGACCCGCAGGTCGACGCCGAAGAGCGCTTGGTGGCCGTCGGGGTAGGCGTAGGCGACGCCCTCGACGTGCAACGCGGTCATAAGGACGCTCCCAGGACGGCGGCGGCGATCACGGCGGGAACCAGCCCGAACAGCCAGGCCGCCCGGCCCGCCGGACGCGGATCGTCGGGCATCGCGCCCGCCCAGCCGCGCGACACCATCGCGAGATGCACCCGTTCCCCTCTCTCATAGCTGCGGACGAACAGTGTGCCGATGCCGCGCGCGGTCGCGCCGACCTGCCACAGGAACCGCGGGTCGTGCCCGCGGCAGATCCGCGCGGTGCGCATGCGGCGGGCCTCGGCGGCGATGACCTCCAGGTACCGCAGCATGAGGGTGGCGATGGTGATCACCATCGCGGGCACCCGCAGCCGCTGCAGGCCGACGATCAGGTCACGCGGGGACGTCGTGGCCGCCAGGGTGAGCGACACCAGGACGCCGAGGGTGCCTTTCGCCAAGATGTTCCAGCCGGCGAGCGCGCCCTGTTCGGACACGCTGACACCGAGCAGGTCCACGGTGGGTCCGCCCGCGACGAAGGGCAGCGCGAACGCCAGGATGACGAACGGCGTCTCGATCAGCGCCCGCTTCGCCAGCCACCCCGGCGGGATGCGTGCGACGGTCCAAACGCCTGCCAGGACAGCGAAGTAGAGCCCGAACGCCAAGAACTCGGTGCGCCTGGTCGCCACCACGCACAGCAGGAAGACCAGCGCTGTGACGATCTTCACCTGGGCCGGGAGGTGGTGGACCGGGGTGTCGCCGGGACGGTGGAAGGGCTGCACTCAGGTCGTGGATCGCTTGCGCAGCAACCAGAACAGGCCACCGGCGAGCCCCAGGGTCAGGAGCACCCCGAGCACACCGGCCATCCCGGTCGACCGCTCGTCCCCGCCGACCGCGTAGTCGGCCAGCGGGCTCGACGAGAACTGGTGCTCCCGCGCGCGCTGCGCTATGCAGTCCCCCGCGAGCCGCTCGGCGCCGTCGACCTCGACAACCTGGCAGCCCACCATGGTCGCGTGGTCGAGCCCGTCGGGGTTCGAGTCGGCCAGGTAGGACACCGCGCCCGCGATGACCAGGGCGACCAGCAGGAAGCCCACGAAGAACCCGCGCTTCCTCATGCCGCCACTCCCTCGGCGGTGCGCAGTTCCAGGGGCCGCTCGGCGCCGCGCAGCAGGTAGACCAGGTCAGGCCGGACCGACGCGACCGCGCCGACGGTGAGCGCGGTGATGACGCCCTCGCCGATGCCGATCAGGCAGTGCACGCCGACGACGGTCGCGGCGACCGCGCCCAGCGGGAACGAGGTCTCACCGCCCATCGCGAACTCCACCACGAACCCGAGCGACGCCAGGACCGTGTTGACCACGGCCGCGATGAACGCGACGGAGACAAGGCCCGCGCGGCCGCGCTGGGCGATCCCCCGCAGGGCCAGCGCCACCAGGAAGCCCGCGGCGGTGCCGATGAGGGCCATGTTGGTGATGTTCGCGCCGAGCGCGGTGATGCCGCCGTCGGCGAAGACGAGCGCCTGCACGACCAGCACGATCGACACGCACAGCGCCCCGACCCACGGCCCCACCAGGATCGCCGCGAGCGCCCCGCCGAGCAGGTGGCCGCTGACGCCGGGCAGCACCGGAAAGTTGATCATCTGGGTGGCGAACAGGAACGCCGCGACCAGGCCCGCCATGGGCGCGGTGCGGTCGTCGAGGGTCGCGCGCGACCGCGCGGCCGCGACCGCCAGACCGACCACGGCGACACCCATGAAGACCATCGAGGTCGTCGCGTTCAACAGGCCGTCGCTCATGTGCATGGCGACCGAGGTGGACATGGTTCCTCCCGTGCTCGGTCTACAGATTAGTTGCCCATAGCGAGCAACCGCCAGTAGTTTGCAATTACTTCGGGAACCAAGTGTCCGCTCTCACCGTCGGAACTTGACGCGAATACAGTGATCGAGCCGGCGTCGGGGTGTAGAAAGGCGCGGGTCGATCCAGTCGAATCCCAGGAGTCCTCCCATGTCGCAACCGCCCCAGTCCGGCGGCTACCCGTTCCCTCCGCAGCCGGGCTGTGACCCGCAGCAGCCCGGCGGGTATCCCCAGCAGGGCGGGTATCCCCAGCAGGGCGGATACCCCCAGCAGCAAGGCGGCTTTCCCCAGCCGGGCCAGCCGCAGCCGGGCCAGCCGCAGCCGGGTCAGCCGTACCCGGGTCAGCCCCAGCCGGGTGGGTACCCGCAGCAGTACGGCCAGCCGTATGGCGTCCCACAGAAGAACAACAAGCCGCTGATCTTCGGCGTGATCGGCCTGGTGGTGGTCGGCGTCGTCGTGACGCTGATCCTGGTGCTCACCGGTGGCAGCGGCCCGCAGGGCACTGCCGAGGAGTTCATCGACGCGGTCACGGACAAGAACGTCGCCGCCGCGAACGCCCTCATCTGCGAGGAGAAGGACAAGTTCCCGGCTGACGCCTTCAAGGAGTCCGAGTTCATCCCGACCGACATCAAGATCGTCGATGTCACGGAGAACGGCGACACCGCGAAGGTGAAGTTCGAGGCGACCATCCGTGGCAAGAAGGACACCAACAGCATCGACCTTCGCAAGAAGGACGGCGACTGGTGCATCGACGGACTCTGATCTCCCTCCCGAGGGGGAGCTGACTCCCTCCAGGGGCTCAGGTGCGGCGGCGGCCCGAACGCCACGCTGACGGTATGACGACCACACGACAGCTGGTGGGTCTCGGCGCCGTCGCCGCCACCTTCCCCTATCTCGCGCTCAAGCTGACCTGGATCTTCGGCGGCACCGTCGGCATCGTCGGGGCCGACATGAACGAGTTGCTGGTGGCCAACATCGCCACCGTGTTCATGGACCTGATCGTGCTGGTCACGGCGCTCGCGTTGACCAGGCCGTGGGGGCTGCGGCTGCCCGCGCCGGTGGTGGTCGTGCCGATGTGGCTGGCCTCGGGCATGCTGGCTCCGATCGTGCTCCTCGCCCCGCTGCTGCCCGCCCTCCTCGGCGACGCGCCCAGCGGGGACGGCGCCTTCCTGCGGCCCTGGGTGTACGCCGTGGTGTACGGCGGTTTCGCGCTCCAAGGTGTGCTGCTGATGGCCGCCTTCGTCCTCTACACCCGGGCACGGTGGCCACACGTCTCGGCGGCCCGCAACACCGACGCCGCCGACCCGCTCGCGTCGGGTCTGGCTTCAGTCGCGTCCGTGCTGGCACTCGGTGTGGCGGCGGCGTACCTGTCGTGGGCCGCGGGCTCGACACTGTGGACCCCGCCCGGTCTGACCTCGACGCCCGGCGCGGGCGACAGCGTGAACCTCGCCATCCACGGCCTGGCCGCCGTGCTCACCGCGGTCGGCTTGACCTGGCTGGTCCGCCGCGTGCCGCGAAACCGGCCGGTGATGGTGCCGGTCGCCATGACCTGGGTCGGCGCGGGCGCGATGTTCGGCTGGGCCTGCTGGTCACTGGTCACCCTCGGCACCCGCTTCGGCGGCGAGGACGTGAGTCAGGTGGTCGTCTTCGTGTTGGTGTTGGCCGCGCAGGTCAGTGCTTCGGTACTCGCCGCGGTGATCGCGGCGTACCGGGTCACCGGCCTAACGCGTGAGACCGACATGGGTGGGCGACGCGGCGGTAGCCGAGCCACTCGTTGACGGCGAGCACCTAACGCCCGCGAGTCCCCAGTTCCCAACATCGAGTTCCCACTTGAAGTGAGAACTCGATGTCGGGGGGTGGGGACTCGCGGGCGTTACGGGGCCTTGCGGACCAAGCTATCCGCGCGACCATCCGACCCGCCACGGATTTACAAGCGGACGAGTATCCGGGCGCCGCGGCCGGACCGCATGTCCTCGAAGGCGCCCTCGATGCCGTCCAGGTCGGTGGTGGCGGTGACCAGGCTCGACACGTCGAGCTGCCCGGACCGCACGAGGTCCAACAGGCGCGGAACGTCGACGTCGGGGTCGATCGAGCCGAAGACGCAGCCGCTGACCTTGCGGCCGAAGTAGTACAGCTCCAAAGCGCTGAACTCGACCTTCGCCTTGGCCGACCCGACGCCCACGATGACCAGGTGGCCGCCGCGCCTGCTCGACGACCATGCCGTGCGGATCGCCGCCGGGTGGCCGACGCACTCGAAGGCGATGTCGGCGCCGCGGCCCTCGGTCAGCTTGCGGACCGCCCTCGCCGTGGTGTCGTCGGAGACGAGGAAGTCGGTGGCTCCCTGCGCGAGCGCCAGGTCGCGCTTGGCCTCGGAGGTGTCGACCGCGACGATCGGCCCGGCGCCCGCGATCCGGGCGGCCTGCAGCACCGAGAGCCCGACGCCACCGACTCCGACGACCACGACGGACTGGCCGGGCCGCACGGCGGCGGTGTTGAACACCGCGCCCGCGCCGGTCAGCACCGCGCAGCCGAGGACGGCGGCCTGCTCCAGGGGGATGTCGTCGGGGATCTTCACCGCACCCCGCGCCGGGACGATGGTCTCCTCGGCGAAGGCGCCACACCCCAGCCCGGGGTACAGCGCGGTGCCGTCGGCCAGTTCGGCGTGCGGGATCTCGGCGGCGTCGGCGGCGCGCTCGCACAGCCATGGCTCGCCCTCCGCGCAGAACCAGCACTCACGACACGGCGGGGCCCAGTTCAGCAGCACGTGGTCGCCCGGCGCCACGCTGGTGACGCCGTCACCGACCTCGAGGACGATTCCGGCGCCTTCGTGGCCCAGCACCGCCGGGATCGGCTGGCGCAACGTGCCGTTGGACAGCGACAGGTCGGAGTGGCACACACCGGTGGCCACGACCTTCACCTTGACCCGCCCCGGGCCGGGCGCGGGCAGCGTGATGTCGGTGACCTCCATCGGCTTGCCCTGTTCGGTGAGAACAGCAGCCCTGACCATGACGCTCCTAGGTTGGTGGATCGGATCTAACCGAGTGTGCCGGACACGGTCGCGTGCCCTTTGAGCAGGTTACGGGCGATGGTGCGGCGCTGGATCTCGTCGGTTCCCTCGTAGATGCGCAGCAGCCGCAACTCCCGGTACCACCGCTCGATCGGCAGTTCCCGCGTGTAGCCCATGCCGCCGTGGATCTGCAGGACCCGGTCGACGATCTCGTTGGCCTTGACGCCGCCGTACAGCTTCGCGATCGACTGCGCCTGACGGGAATCGCGGCCCTGGTCGACCACCCACGCGGCGTGCAGCACCAGCCAGCGCAGCGCCTCGATCTCCATCGCCGAGTCCGCGATCATCCACTGGATGGCCTGGTACTCCGCGATGGGCTGACCGAAGGTGACGCGGGTGTTCGCCTGCTCGATCGCCATCCCGACCAGCCGCTCACACGCGCCCAGCGCGCGGGCCGGGAGGGCGTAGCGGCCGCGGCCGATCCATTGCATCGCCAGTTCGAAGCCTTTGCCGACCTCGCCAAGGATATTCTCCTGCGGCACCCGGACGTCCTCGAAGACGAGCGCCGCCGGACCCCACTCCCCCATGGTGTCGATCGGCTCGGAAAGCCAGCCCGCGTCGCGGTCGACCAAGAAGCACGTGACGCCGCCGTTGGCGCCCTTTTCCTTGTCCGTCACCGCGAACACCATGGTGAAGTCGGCTTCGTTGCCGCCGGTGATGAAGGTCTTCTCGCCGTTGATGACCCAGTCGGTGCCGTCCTGCCGGGCCGACGTGCGGATCGCCTTGGCGTCGGACCCCGCACCCGGCTCGGTGATCGCGAAGCAGGACTTGCGGTTGCCGGCGATCGTCGGCAGCAGGTAGCGCTGCTTCTGCTCTTCGTTGGCGTGGAACAGGATGTTGTCGGCGTACCCGCCGAAGCGGAACTGGACGAACGAGCGGCCCAGCTCAGCCTCGATCAGCGCCATCATCATCGCGCTCAACCCCATGCCGCCGTACACCTGCGGTGTCTGAACACCCCAGAAGCCGGACTCCTTCGCCTTGAGCTGCAAGACTTTGAGCTCGTCGGCGGGCAGCCCGGGCTGGTTGGCCCGCTCGCTGCGCAGCACCTCGGGCTCCAAGGGCATGATCTCCTTGCGGACGAACGTGCGCACCCACTCGCGGACTTCGCGTTCCTCGTCGCTCAGCGAGAAATCCATGGCGGTTCTCCTCAGGCGAAGGCGTTGACGCCGGTCAGCGCGCGGCCGATCAGCAGCTTCTGGATCTGGCTGGTGCCCTCGTAAAGCGTCATGACGCGGGCGTCGCGCAGGAACTTGGCGACCGGGTACTCGTCGAGGTAGCCATAACCGCCGAACACCTGGATCGCGAGGTTCGCCGCGGACACGGCGTTCTCACTGGCGAACAGCTTCGCCATGGACGCCTCGGTGCCGAACGGCTTGCCGCGCTCGATGAGGTCGGCGACCCGCCAGACCAGCAGCCGGGCGGCGTCGGTGGCGACCGCCATGTCGGCCAGCATCTCCTGCACCAGTTGGTATCCGGCGATCGGCTTGCCGAACTGGGTGCGCTCCAGCGAGTACTTCACGCTCGCATCCAGCGCCCCCTTGGCGAGACCGACACAGCCAGCGGCGACCGACATGCGGCCCTTGTCCAGCGCGGACATGGCGATCTTGAACCCGACGCCCTCGTCGCCGAGCCGTGCGGACTCGGGCACGCGCACGGCGTCGAGGACCAACTCCCCTGTGGACTGTCCACGCAGGCCCAGCTTGCCCTTGATCTCACGGTGGGTGAAGCCCGCGGAGTCGGTCGGCACCAGGAACGCGCTGATGCCCTTCGGCCCGGGGCCGCCGGTGCGCGCGAAGATGAGGGAGACGTCGGCCCAGGTTCCGTTGGTGATGAACATCTTCGAGCCGGTGATGACGTAGTCGTCGCCGTCGCGGACTGCCTTGGCGGCGAGGCTGCCCGCGTCCGACCCGGTGTCGGGCTCGGTGAGGCCGAAGCAGGCCAGGGACTCCCCGGAGCTGAGCCGGGGCAGCCAGTGCCGCTTCTGCTCCTCGGTGCCGTAGCCCGCGATCGACTTGCCGACCAGGCCGAGCGAGACCGAGACGATGCCCCGGATCGCCGAGTCGCCGCGGCCGAGTTCCTCCATCATCAGGCAGTACGACAGGTGGTCGCCGCCCGAGCCGCCGTACTCCTCGGGGATGGTCATGCCCAGGAACCCGATGGCGCCCAGCTTGCCCACGATGGCCCGGTCGACCTGCTCACGCCGGTCCCACTCGGCCGCGTTGGGCACGACCTCCCGATCGATGAAGTCGCGCGCCAGGTCCCAGAGGGCCTGCTGCTCGTCGGTGAGAGCGAGGTCCATGACACTCCCGTTCGTAAACCGTACGGTGTTAGGTTTAGTCAGGATAGGATCGTCGAACCGTCCCGGCAACCACTGCCGGCAGTGACCTGGGAGACACACGTGCCACGGCCGAGCACCCCGCTGCTGAGCCGCGCGCGCATCCGCGAGCGTGCTTTGGCGATGGTCGACGCCGAGGGCCTGTCCGGCCTGTCGATGCGGAAGCTGGCGGGTGAACTCGGCGTGCAAGCACCGTCGTTGTACAGCCATTACCGCACGAAAGACGAGCTGCTGCACGACATCGCGGACGAACTCATGTCCACAGTGGACGTGAGCGACTTCGCGGGTGAAGACTGGGCGGCAGGCGTGCGCACGTGGGCCCGCTCCTACCGCGCGGCGTTGGCGGCGCACCCGAACATGGTCCCCGTGTTGGCCACCGGACCGGCCCGCCGCGAGACCGCCCTGGCCCGAGCGGACGCCGTCCACGGCGGCTTGGTCCGCGCGGGCTGGCCGCCGCGGTACGCCACGATGATCGGCGCCTCGACGAAATACCTGGTGCTGGGCGCGGCGATGAGCTCGTTTTCCCGCGGCTTCGAGGACGACGTGCAGGTGTACATCGATCGGTATCCGCACCTCGACCAGGCCCACCGGCTTCGCGATCACGCGGACGAGATCGACGCCGACAGCTTCGAACTGGCCTTGGAGGCCTTCGTCGTCGGCCTGACCGCGCTGCGCCCGCAGGTCTCGGTCCGCCAAGCGGACCACGACGGCTGACGGGTTCTCAGGGTCAAGATCCACGGCTAATGTGAACTCCATTCGCGACCGGGATGGAGTGGCGTATGAGCACGTTGGTCTCTCGCAGGTCGTTCGGGCGGGCGCTCGCCGGGGCGGGGCTGGTCGCCGCCGGGGTCGGGCTCGGCACCGCCACCGCCACTGCCTCCGCCACCGCCTCGTCCGACTGGATGGGCGGTCTGCCCGACAGCACCCTGCTCTCGCGCATCAGCATGCCTGGCACTCATGGCTCAGCGACCCGGGTCGGTGGGCCCGCGGTCGCGAATCAAGACCTCACGGTCGCCGAGCAACTCAACGTCGGGGTGCGGTTCCTCGACGCCCGCTGTCGGCTGATCAACGGGTCGTTCGCCATGCACCACGGGGCGTACTACCAGAATCTGATGTTCGGCGACGTCCTCAACCAGTGCGCCGCCTTTCTCTCCTCGCATCCGAGTGAGACCGTCCTGATGCGCGTCAAGCAGGAGTACTCCGGTGAGTCCGACGCGGCCTTCGGGGCCGTGTTCGCCAACTACCAGCGCCGGTGGCCGAACCTGATGAAGACCGACGCGCACATTCCCGCCCTCAGCCAGAGCCGGGGCAAGGTCGTCGTCATCGCCGACAACGGGGGCGTTCCCGGCATCCGCTGGGGTGGGCTCGACATCGCCGACGACTACGACATCGGCACCATCTTCGACCTCTACTACCGAAAGTGGCCCGGCGTGCAGCGGCATCTCGACGCCGCCCGCACCGCCAACTCCACCAACCTGTTCATCACCTTCACCTCATCCTGGGGCTGGGGCTTGTGGCCCCGGGACGCGGCCAACGCGATCGCGCCCAAGGTGAGCGGGTATCTGGGCGCGCTGAACCGACAGATGGTCGGGGTCGTGCCGATGGACTTCATGACGGCCACCAAGGCGAGTCAGGTCTACCGGCTCAACTTCTGACCGTCAGCCGACCCCGGCGCCGTGCAACGCCACCCAGCGGCGCATCGAGTACTCGACCATGGTGATCAAGGTCTGCTTCGTCGACTGCCGGTCGCGGGCGTCGCAGGTCACGATCGGGACTTCCGGGCCGATGGCCAGGGCGTCGCGGACCTCCTCCAGGTCGTGGCCGAGCACGCCGTCGAAGCAGTTCAGGCCGATGACGTACGGGAGGTTTCGCTCCTCGAAGAAGTCGATCGGCGAGAAGCAGTCCGCCAGCCGACGGGTGTCGGCCAGCACGACCGCGCCGATCGCGCCGCGGACGAGGTCGTCCCACATGAACCAGAACCGTTGCTGCCCGGGCGTTCCGAACAGGTACAGGATCAGGTCCGAGTCCAGTGAGACGCGGCCGAAGTCCATCGCGACGGTGGTCGTGGACTTGTTGGGGGTTGCCGCGAGGTCGTCGATGCCCACGCTCGCGCTGGTCATCACCGCTTCGGTGGTGAGGGGCATGATCTCCGAGACGGAGCCGACGAACGTCGTCTTTCCCGCGCCGAAACCACCAGCCACCACGATCTTGACCGAGGTCAGCGTGGGGGCCGCCGAGTCCTCATAGCCGACGGAGTCCACTCAGTACCCTTTCCATCAACACCAGGTGGGCCTTGTTGGCACCACCGGTTGCGGTCTTGTGCACCGTGACCAAACCGAGCTGGGCCATGTCGCCCAGCAGGACTTTCGCGACGCCGAGCGGCGCGCCGAACAGGGTGGCCACCTCGGCGACCGACCGCGGTTCCTTGCACAGCACGCCGATGGCACGGTGTTCGGACTCCGCGAACGCGTTGGCGTCCGCGGCCCGGTCGCTTGTGGACACCATGGTCTCCACGCGCAGTTCGAACGTGGACCGGGTGCGCCCGCGGGTCCAGGCATACGGGCGGACCATGGCGGCGTCTTCAACGGGGAGCGGCTCGACCGGGGCATGATCGGCCACACCGGATTCGCCATCGGGCCACTCCGGTTCCACGTCTCCGTTGTCCGCCACCGATTCAGCGGGTGGCGGCGGCTCTTCCAGTTCGGGCTTGCGGTGCTTCTTGCGGCCCCCGCCGAGCGAGAGCCCGTTCATCAGGTCGGCGATAGTCATCTCCGGGGCGGGTTCGCCCCACTGGCTGGTCATGTCTCTGTCATGCGGGCTGCCCCACCATCCTCCCGGCAGCGCCTTGGAGGGCCGCGCGCAGTTCCGGGGTCAGGATCTGGCCGACACGGTCGACCAGAAGGGTCATCTCGTAGGCGACCTGCCCGATATCGCAGGTCGGTGCGGCGAGCACGGCCAGACAAGAGCCGTCGCCGATGGCCATCAGGAGCATGATGCCGCGCTCCATCTCGACCACGGTCTCCTTTACCTCGCCCGCGTCGAAACACCGTGCGGCGCCGGAGGTCAGGCTGATCAGCCCGGAGGCGACCGCGGCGAGCTGGTCGGCGCGGTCGACCGGCAGCCGCGAGGAAGCGGTCAGCAGCAACCCGTCGGCCGAGACCACCACGGCGTGCGCCACCCCGGTGACTCGTTCCGCGAAGTCATTGACCAACCAGCCGAATTGGCTTGGCTTGGACTGCGTGGACGTCATCGTGCTCCATTCATGGGAAGGTCCGGGCTCAGACATCCGACCCGTGATCCTGTTCTCCTGCTTGGCGGGCAAGACTTTCGCGACCGCGGCCGACGCCGCGCTGCAGGCTGCCGAGCCGGTCGCGCAGCGCGTCGGCGTCGCGCTCCACCCGCACCGGCGGGCCGGGCGC
>NZ_JBOHGC010000460.1:0-23438 GCF_050699995.1 Actinokineospora sp.
GGCTGGAGAAGCGCACCACGTCGAGCAGTGGCGGGGAAAGGCGGTTGACCGCCGACGCGGTCAGCCGGCGCAGCTCGGCGGGCGTCCACACGGGACGGCGGGGCCGGATCAGGTCACGCAGCTGCGGGGAGTCGAGACGGGGGTGGATGTCCAGATCGGCAAGGGTCGGCATGTGTGGTCCTCGGTTCGTGTCGGAGTGATGACAGCGAAACGCGGCACGCCTGGGGGTGTTTGATCAGCGAGAGGCGAGCCGCGTGGCGGTACAGCCGCACGAGGCCACCAGTTGGAGGTCGATCGTGCGGTCACGCCACAGGAGCGACCCGGTCATGCGGCCATGCTGGCATGGCGGACCGGCAGCGGCCCCGCCTCCCACGTCGTGGAACCTGGGCTTGCCGTGGGCACCGTGATCCACAGCTGACCGCCGGTTATCCACAGCCTGCGCGCACACCTTCTTTCGCGCCTTCACCGTCGATAGACTGGCCAAGGGCAGCCCCCCAGTGGTGGGCGGGGGTTGTTGTGATCCGCCCGGGGCTTTCGCCGAAATGCTTTGTCAGGTCGACCGGGGTGCGCGCATCAGCAGCGTCATCCGGCCGGTCAGGTGCACCCTGTCGCAGGGGGCGCGCGGTGTGGTGTCGTCTGGAGCGCCGCGGCGGGTGCGGGTGTCCAAGGTCGGGACGAACCGCTCGCCGTACCGGGCCGGGGGCAGGGTGAAGTCGATCGGGTCCTGACCCGCGTGCAGGAGCAGCAGCCAGGAGTCGTCGGCGACGACGTCGCCCTCGCGGGTGCGGGAGAGGCATTCCGAGCCGTCGATCCACATACCCAGCGTGCGCCGGGACTCGTCGAACCAGTCGTCGTCGGTCATGGAGTTGCCGTCGGGGCGGAACCAGACCAGGTCGGGTTCGCCGGACCTGGTGGGCCTGCCGTCGAAGAACTCCGGCTGCCGCAGGGCGGGGGAGTCGGCGCGCAGGGAGATCAGGTGGCGGGTGAACGCCAGCAGGTCTTCGCCGCGTGCGTTCGCCGACCAGTCGAGCCACGACGTGTGGTTGTCCAGGCAGTACGGGTTGTTGTTCCCGTGCTGCGTGCGCCAGCGTTCGTCCCCGGCGGTGAGCATCGGGGTGCCGGTGGACAGCAGGAGCGTCGCCAGGATGTTGCGGGCCTGCCGGTCGCGCAGTTCCAGCACCGCCGGGTCCTGCGTCTCGCCTTCCACCCCGCAGTTCCACGACCGGTTGTCGTCGGTTCCGTCCGCGCCGTGTTCGCCGTTCTCGTGGTTGTGCTTGTGGTTGTAGGACACCAAGTCCCGCAACGTGAACCCGTCGTGGACGGTGACGAAGTTGACCGAAGCCCACGGCCGCCGCCCGTTGGCGGAGTACAGGTCCGACGACCCCGACAGCCGGTAGGCGACGTCGCGCAGCCCGGTGGCGCCGCGCCAGAAGTCTCGGGTGCCGTCGCGGTAGCGCCCGTTCCATTCGGCCCAGTTGACCCCGAAGCCGCCGACCCGGTACCCCTCACCGGTGGCGTCCCACGGCTCCGCGGTCAGCTTCCGGTTGGACAGCACCGGGTCGGTGGTGATCGCCGTCAGCAGCGGGGCGTCGGGGTGGAAAGCGCCGCCGTGCGGCCTGCCGAGGACGCTGGCCAGGTCGATGCGGAACCCGTCGACCCCCATCTCGGTGGCGAAGTACCGCATCGAGTCGGTGATCAGCCGCACCGCGGTCGGCGATCCCGCGTCGATCGTGTTCCCGCACCCCGTGAGGTCCACGTCGTGCCCGTTCTCATCCAGCACGTAGTACGCCGGGGCGTCGAGCCCCCGCAGCGACACCGTCGGGCCCGCCGCGCCGCCCTCGCACGTGTGGTTGTAGACCACGTCGAGGATCACCTCGATGCCCGCCGCGTGCAGCGCCGCGACCATGGTCCGGAACTCCTCGACCTCGCGACCCCGCCGCGACGCGTACGCGCCGTGTGGGGCGAGGAAGCCCAGGGTCGCGTAACCCCAGTAGTTGTGCCTGCCCGTGCGCAGCAGCAGCGGCTCGTCGGCGAAGCTGTGGACGGGCAGCAAGTCGACCGCCGTCACCCCCAGCCGCAGCAGGTACTCGATCACCGCCGGGTGCGCCAGACCCAGGTACGTCCCGCGCTGCTCCTTCGGCAGGTCCGGGTGGAGCTTGGTGAACCCGCGCACGTGCAGTTCGTAGATCACCATCTCCTCGAACGGCACGTCCGGCCGCCGCCCGGTGTCGGGACCGCCCAGTGAGGTGACCACCGATAGGGGGACGGAGCCGAGCGAGTCGATCCGCGACGGCGGCCCGGTCATCGGGTCGCCCCGGTAGCCGCGGGTGGCGCCGAGGTCGGTGACCGTGCCGGAGATCCGCCGCGCGTACGGGTCGACGAGAAGCTTCGCCGGATTGCACCGCAGCCCCCGAGCGGGCTCATACGGCCCGTGCACCCGGTAGCCGTAGCGCTGCCCGGGCGTGACCCCGGGGACGGTCCCGTGCCAGACCCCGAACGTGCGCTCCGCGAGTTCGATCCGCCGCTCGACGCCACCCTCGTTGATCAGGCACAACTCCACCGCGTCGGCGATCGACGACGCCACGGCGAAGCGCACTCCGCCCGCCTCCGGGTGCGCGCCGAGCGGGTAGGGATGGCCGGGCAGCAGACGTGGCTCGGAGTGGGTCACTCCTCCATCCTGGCGCAAGGGCCCGACAATGGCGGACCCCGACAGCCCCGGCCGTGTCGCGGCAAAGGCAGAATGGCCGCCGTGACCCCGCACACTGACGTCAGCACCGCTCCCGACGACCTGGTTGTGCACATGACGGACGTCGGCGTCCGTCGCGGCAGCACGGAACTCCTCAAAGGGGTGAACTGGAACGTCGAGCTCGATGAGCGCTGGGTGATCCTCGGCAGCAACGGCGCGGGCAAGACCACGTTGCTGCGGATGGCGGGCGCCGAGCTGCACCCGACCAGCGGCGCCGTGCACGTCCTGGGCGAGCGCCTGGGCAAGGTCGACGTCTTCGAGCTGCGCACCCGCATCGGGTTCTGCTCCGCGGCGCTCGCGGGCCGCGTGCCCGCCGAGGAGAAGGTGCTCGACGTCGTCGTCAGCGCGGGCTACGCCGTCCTTGGCCGCTGGCGCGAGGAGTACGACCAGCTCGACACCGGCCGCGCGGGCGAGCTGCTCAAGGCCATGGGCATCGCCCACCTCGCCGACCGCACCTTCGGCACCCTGTCCGAGGGCGAGCGCAAGCGCGCCCTGATCGCCCGCGCCCTGATGACCGACCCCGAACTGCTGCTGCTCGACGAGCCCGCCGCGGGCCTCGACCTCGGCGGCCGCGAGGACCTGGTCGCCCGCCTGTCCGAACTGGCGATGGACCCCGACGCCCCGGCGACCGTGCTCGTCACCCACCACGTCGAAGAGGTCCCGCCCGGCTTCACCCACCTGCTGCTCCTCTCCGCCGGTGGCGTGGTCGCCCAGGGCTTGATCGAGGACGTGCTGACCAGCGAGAACCTGTCCGCCGCGTTCGGTCAGGACCTCGAACTCGAGCGGTCCGGCGACCGTTACTTCGCCCGCCGCCGCAGCTGACTTTCGTACTGACAGGTAACCTTCGACGACGTGGTATCGGACCGGTAGGAGGACATCGCCGTGGGTGAGTTCGTTCGGCTTGAGGTCGAGGACGGCATCGGGACCATCCGGCTCGACCGGCCGCCGATGAACGCCATCAACCGCCAACTCCAGGCCGAGCTGCGCGAGGTCGCGCAGGAGGCCCGCGAGCGCGACGACGTCAAGGCGGTCATCGTCTACGGCGGCCCGAAGGTGTTCGCGGCGGGCGCGGACGTCAAGGAGTTCGCGGAGATGTCGTACACCGACATCGCCGACTACGCCCCCGAGCTGACCGGATCGCTCACCGCGATCGCGGAACTGCCCAAGCCGACCGTCGCGGCCATCACCGGCTTCGCCCTCGGCGGCGGCTTCGAACTCGCCCTGTGCTGCGACCGCCGCATCGCGGGCGACAACGCCAAGGTCGGCCAGCCCGAGATCCTGCTTGGGATCATCCCCGGCGCGGGCGGCACGCAGCGGCTGGCCCGGCTGATCGGCCCGAGCAAGACCAAGGACCTCGTCTACACCGGCCGCTTCGTCAAGGCCGAGGAGGCGCTCACGCTCGGCATGGTCGACGAGGTCGTCGCACCCGACGACGTCTACGAGGCCGCCAAGCGGTGGGCCCGGCAGTTCACCACCGGCGCCTCCCGCGCGCTCGCCGCCGCGAAGGCCGCGATCGACGGCGGCCTGGACAACGACCTCGCCAGCGGCCTGAAGCTGGAGACCAACCTCTTCGCGGCGCTGTTCGCGACCGAGGACCGCGACACGGGCCTGAAGTCGTTCATCGAGAACGGGCCCGGAAAGGCGGAGTTCCATGGCCGCTGACCCCACGCCCAACCCGCACGCCACCGCCGAGCAGGTCGAGGCCGCGTTCTCCGACCCCAAGCTCGCGAACGTGCTGTACCACGACTGGGAAGCGGGCTCCTACGACGAGAAGTGGTCGATCTCGTACGACGAGCGCTGCATCGACTACGCGACCGGCCGGTTCAAGGCCGTCGCGGGTGACAAGGAGTGGCCGTACGAGACGGCGATGGAGCTGGGCAGCGGCACCGGCTTCTTCCTGCTGAACCTCATGCAGGGCGGCGTGATCAAGAAGGGGTCGGTCACCGACCTCTCGCCCGGCATGGTCGAGGTGGCGCTGCGCAACGCGGAGAGCCTGGGCCTCGACGTCGACGGCCGGGTCGCCGACGCCGAGCGCATCCCGTATGAGGACAACAGCTTCGACCTGGTCATCGGCCACGCCGTGCTGCACCACATCCCCGACATCCCGGCGGCGTTCCGCGAGATCCAGCGGGTGCTCAAGCCGGGTGGCCGGTTCGTCTTCGCCGGCGAGCCCACCAAGATCGGCGACCGCTACGCCCGCAAGCTCGGCCAGGCGACGTGGTGGCTGACCACCAACGTCACCAAGCTGAGCGCGCTGAGTTCGTGGCGCAGGCCGCAGGAGGAACTCGACGAGTCCTCCCGCGCCGCCGCGCTGGAGGCCGTGGTCGACATCCACACCTTCGACCCGGCGGAGCTGGAGACCCAGGCGCGCGCGGCGGGCATGGTCGAGGTCCGCGCGGTCACCGAGGAGTTCGCCGCGGCCCTGTTCGGCTGGCCGGTGCGCACCTTCGAGGCCGCCGTGCCGCGCGAGAAGCTCGGCTTCGGCTGGGGCATGTTCGCGTTCAAGACCTGGCAGCGCCTGTCGTGGCTGGATGAGCGCGTGCTGCGCAAGGTGCTGCCGCGCGAGCTGTTCTACAACGTGCTCATCAGCGGCCGCAAGCCGACCTGAGTGGGCTACGGATTCACCCTCGACGACGTGGCGTTCCTGCGGTCGTCCGACGGAGCGGCGGCGGCAGCCGAGATCGATCGGCTGCCGCTGACCCCCGCGAGCTACTTGGCCGACGTGGCCAAGGCGCGGACCCTGGCAGGCGACCGCGCCCCCGCCCTGCTGGAAACCGCGCTGCTGCGCCGCAAGGCGACGTCCAAAGTGGACAACCCGGTCGATTGGCTGTTCACCGACGCCGCGCTGCAGCAGGCCACCCCGACCCCGGTCGCCCGGCACCGTGCCCGCAGGCTGCGAGGCCGCGACGTCCACGACGTGACCTGCTCCGTCGGCGTCGACCTCGCGGCGGTGTCCGAGGTGGCCGCGCGCTGTGTCGGCTCCGACCTGGACCCGGTCCGGCTGGCCATGGCCCGGCACAACCTCAAGCGCCCCAACGTGATCCTGGCCCAAGCCGACGCGCTGGTGCCGATCACCCGCGACATGGCGGTCCTGGCCGACCCGGGCCGCCGCGACTCCTCCGGCAGGCGCCGCTGGCGCCCGGAGGACTTCGCGCCGCCCCTGGGGGCCCTCGCGGAGGCGTATCGAGGTCGCGACTTGGCCGTGAAGTGCGCTCCGGGTATCGACTTCGACGACGTGCCGTGGGCGGACGAGGTTGAGGTCGTCTCCCTCGACGGAGCTGTCCGCGAGGCCTGTCTGTGGACCGGCGGCCTGGCCACGGAAGCCGCGAGGCGGGCCACCGTTCTGCGTTCCGACGGTTCGGAGTGGACAGTCACCGACCGCGCCGACGACACCTGCCCGGTCACCGACGTCCGTGAGTGGATCATCGACCCGGACGGTGCGGTGGTTCGCGCGGGTCTGGTGCGCCACTACGCCGCCGCGCACGGCCTGAGCCAGCTCGACGAACGGATCGCCTACCTCACCGGACCCGTGCCCCCACCGGGAATCCGCGCGTTCCGAGTCCTCGAACACGGCAAGTACAGCGAGAAGACTCTGCGCTCCACCCTGGCCAAGCGTGGCGTCGGCCGGGTCGAGATCCTCGTGCGGGGCCTGGACATCGACCCGAACGCGCTGCGGCCCAGGCTGAAGCTCAAGGGCCCGGACGAGGTGTCGGTGGTGCTGACCCGCGTCGGCCGGTCGCCGGTCGCGATCGTGTGCGAGGCCGTCAGGACAGACCCCGCAGGATGAACTCCCGCAGGTCGTCGAGTTCGGTGTCGGTCGCGATATCGATCACCCGGGCCTCGGTGGTGTCGTTGTACTGAGTCAGCCGCCGGTCGGCGAGCGTCGCCCCGCGTGCGGGCCCGAAGGCCGTCTCGACGCGAATCGGCAGCCGCTCGGTCTTGAGGATTCCCGGACTCATCGCCTCGGCCACAGCCACGGCGTCGTGGATCACCATGCCGTCGAAGTTCATCAACTCGCTGTAGTGCGCGCGATAGGAGCCGGTCAACGACTCCAAGGTCGCGCCCAGCGGGCCGCTCGCGGCCAGCCGCTCCAGCCAGCCCGCGTCGACCCGGCACCGGTACGTCAGGTCCATCGGCACCAGGACGGTGGGGACGGACTCCTCCACCAGCACCCGCCGGGCCGCCTCCGGGTCCGACCAGATGTTGAACTCGGCGGCCGAGGTGGCGTTGCCGCCCGCCAGCCCGCCACCCATGATGACCAGCCGCTCGATCCTCGGCGCGAGTTCCGGGTGGGTCGCCAGCAGGAGCGCGATGTTCGTCAGCGGGCCGATCGGCACGATCGTCACGGGTTCCGGCGACGCACGCAGGACTCGGGCCATCAGGTCGACCGCGCCCAGGGGTTCGGTGCCACGCGTGCGCACCGGCAGCAGGTCCGCGCCGCCCGACAGCCCGTCCTCGCCGTGCGCCGCCTTTCCCTCGGCCGCCTGCGGGTGAACCAGGGGGCGGGCGGCTCCCGCGGCCACCGGGACGTCCTCACGGCCACACATGGCCAGCAGGCGCAGCGCGTTGCGGGTGGTGGATTCGAGGCCGACGTTGCCGAACACCGTCGTGACCGCCAGCAGGTCCACCTCGGGTGAGCGGGCGGCCAGACAGAGTGCGAAGGCGTCGTCGACGCCGGGGTCCGTGTCGATGATCAGACGAGGCATACGACCACCTTGCCACCGGGTCCCTACTGCTGGGTTAACGTTTTCGTCCATGACGTCCATGTGGGGCTCGCCCGTGTCCGATCGACTGCGATTCTGGTCGCGCGCGCACCGCGACCCCGCCCAGGCACGCTTCCTGACCAGGGACTCCCTGCGCTGGGTCCTGCGCAACCGGGCGTACACGCCCTGGTACCTGGTCCGGTACTACCGGCTGCTCAAGTTCCGCCTGGCCAACCCGCATGTCGTGCTGCGGGGGATGGTGTTCCTCGGCAAGGACGTCGAGATCCACGCCCGTCCGGGCTTCGGCCGGCTCGAGATCGGCCGCTGGGTGCACATCGGCGACGGCAACGCCATCCGCTGCCATGAGGGCTCGATGCGCATCGGCGACAAGGTCGTGTTCGGCAGGCAGAACGTCGTGAACTGCTACCTGGACATCGAGTTCGGTGAGGCCGCGCTGGTGGCCGACTGGGTCTACATCTGCGACTTCGACCACGTGACGGCCGATATCCACCAGCCGATCAAAGACCAGGGAATCGTGAAGTCCCCGGTGCGAATCGGACCGGACACGTGGATCTGCACGAAGGTCACGGTCACCAAGGGCACGCGGATCGGCCGAGGCTGTGTCATCGGCGCCCACGCGGTCGTTCGTGGAGAAATCCCGGACTACGCGATCGCCGCTGGAATGCCCGCAAAGGTGGTCAAGAGCAGACTCACCGCCTACGAAGCGGACGCGGCCCGCCGCGCGGCGGTCGCGGACATGGATCGCAAGGCGCGCAAGGCCCTGCAAAAATCCCTAGAGTCCACCTAACCCACCCGCGAGTCCCCACCTCCCGACAATGAGTTCTCAGTTCAAGCCAGGTGAAATGAGAACTCGTTGTCGGGAGGTGGGGACTCGCGGGTGTTAGACGGTGAAGGCGTTGCCGCTGGCGATCTTGGGCCTGCCGAGCTGACCTGCCGGTCCCGCCTCGGCTTGTTCGTAGACCGCCGCTGTTTGTTCGGCGATTCGGTTCCAGTCGAAGTCGACTGCCAGGCGGGCCTTGGCCATTTTCGCCCGTCGCTTGGCGCTGGTGGGGTCGTCCAGGACCCGGCGAACGGCCGTCGCGATGCCGTCCATGTCGCCTGGTGTGAAGGACAGGCCGGTTTCTCCGTCGACCACGACCTCGCCGAGACCGCCTGCCGTCGACGACACCAGTGCGGCTCCCGCCGCCGCCGCTTCGAGGGCGACGATGCCGAAAGGCTCGTATCGGCTGGGCAGGACTACCGCGTCCGCCGCCGCCAAGGTCGCACCCAATTCCCGGTCCGACATGTGGCCTGCGAAGTCGATCGCGCGGCGGACTCGGAGTTTGCGGGCCAGTTCTTCCAACTGCTTCGCGTAGGTGCCTCGGCCTGCCACCACCAGGCGGGTGCCGGGGTGGGTCCGTCGGATCCGCGGCAGTGCGCCGATCAGGTCCTGGACGCCCTTCTCCCATTCCAGCCTGCCGAAGAACAGCAGCAGCGGCGCGTCAGCGGGGCTGTGCGAGGCCCGCGCTTCGCGGATGGCCGCGGGTGTGACTCGCCAACTGCGGGGCTCGATGCCGTTGTGGATGACCGTGATCGTTTCCGGGTCGACCTCGAACAGGTGGGACACCTCGGCCCGCATGGCTGAGGAGCACGTGATCAGGGCGTCCGAGCGGTTGGCCAGCCACCACTCGACCGAGTGAATCTGCTGGTTGAGCGGCTGGGAGAGCCAACCGCTGTGCCTGCCTGCCTCGGTGGCGTGCACGGTCGAGACCAGCGGCGCCTTCGCGCGTTCGGCCAGGGCGATGGCGGGGTGGGTGACCAGCCAGTCGTGGGCGTGGACGACGTCCGGGTGCCAGTCGTCGATCAGGGACAGGCCTGCGCGGATCATGGCGTGGCCCATGGCGAGGGTCCAGGCGACCAGGTCCTTCTCGAAGACCAGGTGGGTCGGGTCCTCGGCGACCCGGACGACCCGGACGCCGTCGTGGACCTCGTCCTCGGTCGGGTGGGTCTCGGCGTCGGTGCCCGCCTCGTGGCGGCACAGCACAACCACGTCGTGGCCCTGGTCGGCGAGGTGGCGGGCGATCGCGTGCACATGCCTGCCGAGCCCTCCGACGACGACAGGCGGGTACTCCCAGGACAGCATCAGCACGCGCATCGAGCGAATCCTCGCTTTCGGGTCTCGAAACCCTACTCGTCAGTACCCAACCGTCGTGCATCGAGTCCGGCGAAGGGCCCGTCGTCGGAGACGAGCTCGGCCGCCCGCTGTAACCCGCGGTCGCGCGCACCCGCGCGAACCAGGCTCGCCAGCTCCGCGTAGCGCTCGCCGTGCACCTTGGCCCGGCGCCGAGCGTAATCGGCCGCGGAGTCCTTGGTGACCATGAAGGCCCAGTCGCTGGACAGGGCCAAGAGGGCTTCACGCAGCACCTGGTCCATGACCGGGTCTCGGTCACCAACCGGGTGCTTGTCGACGAGGTCCAGCAGGTCGCGCTGCAGTTCGGCGCCCGCGTGCACCAGGCCGGCGACCTGCTCGCCGTCCCACACCCGCCAGTCCTTGCCCGAGCCCCACGACGACGCGGGCAGGTCGACCCGACCACCGAGGTGCCCGGCGTCGAGCGCGCCGCGCAGCGACGTCACCCGGACCCCCGCCTCGGGCAGCGCCCGCAGCACCTTCTCCAGCCAGACCGGCCCCTCGTGCCACCAGTGCCCGTAGAGCTCCGTGTCGTACGCGGACACCACCAGACCCGGCTTGCCGTGCTGCTCACGCAGGTCCGTCAGCCTCCGCACGACGGTGTCGACGAAGTCGGTCACGTGCCGCTCGATCGCCTCGGCGGCCGGCGTGGGCTCGTACGGCCGCTTGTCGCCGGGCTCGACGTTGCGCCCGGTCACCCGCGACGGCTTCAGGCCCGACGGGTGGTCGTAGGTGTGGAAGTCGCGGTAGGCCGGGTCACCCGGGTAGCTCGCCTTGGGCGACCACACCCGGTAGGTGACCTCCAGGTCGCGCCCGAAGCACACGACATCGGAGTCGCCGACCGTGCGCGCCGCCGAGGTGTGGCCGTGCAGCGCCGGCCCGTCGACCAGGAACCGCCGGACACCCGCCGCCGCGTACCCCGTCTCCATGCCCGGCGCGTAGCCGCACTCCGGCGCCCAGATCCCCTCGGGCCGGTGACCGATCCGCGCCTCGGTGTCGTCCAGACCGGTGCGCAGGGCGAACGCGCGCAGCCGCGGGTCGAGAAGCGGCTGGAACGGGTGGGTGGCCGGGCCGCCGATCAACTCGATCACGCCGCTGCCGACCAGGGTCCGCAAAATGGGCGAGAACCCGCCAGTCCAGTGCGTCTCGAACTCGGTCAGCGCCGCCGCGGACGCCCGGAACTCGGCCGCAGCGACCTCGCGCAGCAACGGGTCGGCACCCTGCCAGCGGACACCCGCGTACTGCGCCCGCAGGTTCCAGTTGCCCAGCCAGTCGTGCACCCCGCGCAGCGAGTACGGGTCGTCGAGCTGGGCGGCCAGCACCGGGGTGATGCCCAGGGTGAACATGTCGCGCTTGCCCTCGGCGGCGAAGCGCCGGGCCAGGTCCACGATCGGCAGGTACGAGTGGGCCCACGCCTGATAGAGCCACTCTTCGCCGACCGGCCAGGTGCCGTGGTGCGGCAACCAGGGCAGGTGGCTGTGCAGGACGAGGGCGAAACTGCCTATCGGGTGTTTGCTCATGCGCGCGCGATCCCGACCAGGTCGAGACTGGCGTCGATGTCCTCGGTGGTGATCTCGAAGTCCTCCGCGCGCACCGACGTCACCGCCGCCATCAGCTCGTCGGACCACGGCTCGCCCGACACGGCCACCTCGATCTGCGCGTCGATGATCGACCCGCCCAGCGCCGCGTCCAGCTCGCGCAGGCGCGGCCCGTGGTGCACGCCGCCGAGGAACTCGACCTCGAAGCCCGCCTCGACCAGCAGGTCGGCCATCTCGGCGCCCGACAGCTCACGGGTGTGGAAGGGGTTGAGCGGGGTGTCGCGACCAGGGGAGAAGGTGATCCGGTTCGGCGTGGTGATCAGCAGCCTGCCGCCGGGGCGCAACACCCGGCGGCACTCGCGCAGGAAGCCGTCCTGGTCCCACAGGTGCTCGATGACCTGCAGGTTCGCCACCACGTCCACCGAGTCCGACCGCAGCGGCAGCGCCGCGAGGTTGCCCCGCAGCGTGCGCACCGACGGGTACGCCTTGGCCACGTGCGCGGCCGTCAGCTGGTCGTAGTCGAGTCCCACGACGAGCCGGGCCCGACCCGCGAGCAGGTCCGCGCCGTAGCCCTCACCGCAGCCCGCCTCCAACACCACCGCGTCCGCGCAGTGCTCCGCGAGGTCGAGATACGCGACCTCGTGGCGCCGGAACCAGTAGTTCTCCTGCGGGATGCCCGGAACCGTGCGCTCACCGGTCAGCGGGAGCGATTCGGCAGGCGGGGCTACGGGATCGGTGCGCACCCCGGCACCGTAGCCGATGGCCTACCAGCCAGTACGGATCAGGGCTTGCGGCCGATGCCGCCCGCGATGCAGTACTGGACCTGGTCGAGCGGCTTGATCTGCGGGCCGTCCGGCCACCAGGTCGCGCACAGCGAGACGCCGGGGTGGACCATCTCCAGACCGGGGAACATGCCCTCGATCTCCTTCTGCGTGCGGAAGACACCCGTGCCCATGGGGCTGTGGATGAACACGTCCTCCATGCGCCGCGAGAGCGCGCTGTGCTCGGCGGTCTGCGGGTCGAGGAAGTGGCTGATGCCGACGAACGAGCCCGAGGGCAGCGCGTCGATGTAGGTCTTCATGATGTCGGCGGGGGACCGCTCGCCGTCGTAGTGGTGGATCGTGCCCATCTGGAACAGGGCGATCGGCTCGTCGAAGTTGAGGTGGCTGCGCACCGTCTCGTTCTCGAGGATCCGCTCCGGCTCGAAGATGTCCTCGGCGATGAAGTGCGTCTGGTCGTTCTCCTCGAGCAGCGCGCGGCCGTGGGCCAGCACCACCGGGTCGTTGTCGACGTAGACGACCACCGAGTCGGGCTCGATCCGCTGGGCCACCTGGTGGGTGTTCTCCGCGGTCGGCAGGCCGGAGCCGAGGTCGAGGTACTGCTTGACCCCGGTCTGGTTCGCGATGAACCGGGTCGCGCGGATAAGGAAGGCGCGGTTGTCGTACGCGAGCTGAGCCGCTTCGGGGGCGACCGCCTTCACCCGGCGGAACACCTCGCGGTCGATCTCGTAGTTGTCCTTGCCATTGAGGAACGCGTCGTAGACTCTCGCGATGCTTGCCTTGCTGGTGTCGATGTAGACAGGCACATCACGTTCGGTCTGCTGGGCGTCGGTGGACATGCTTTCCTCACAGAGCGTCGTGGATCATGGACGGTGCGGAGTCGAGGGGTAACCTCACCTTAGGGGTGTTGGCAAGAGTGCGGCCAGGTAGGGCTCGCATTCCAGCGGAGAGTTCGAGTCGGGAAGGGACGGAGCGTGGCCGACGGCCGCAACGATGGTGGTCAGAGCAGTGGCCCGACGGCGCGCAGGATCGTGCTGGGTTCCCAACTCCGAAAACTCCGCGAGAAAGCCGAGATCAGCCGGGCTGACGCCGGATACCAGATCCGTGGTTCCGAGTCGAAGATCAGCCGGATGGAGCTGGGCCGCGTCGGCTTCAAGGAGCGCGACGTCGAGGACTTGCTGTCGATGTACGGCGTCACCGAAAAGGATGAACGCGACCAGTTCATCTCCCTGGTCCGGCAGTCGAACGAGCCCGGCTGGTGGCACCGCTACAGCGACCTGATGCCGAACTGGTTCACCGACTACGTGGGCCTGGAGGAGTCGGCTTCGCGTATCCAGACCTGCGAGTTGCAGTTCGTCCCCGGCCTGCTGCAGACCGAGGAGTACGCCCGGGTGCTGGCCAGCCACGGCCGCCCGGAGCTGAGCACCGACGAGACCGAGCGCCGGGTCGCCCTGCGCGCGTCGCGGCAGAAGGTGCTCCACCGCACCGACGCGCCGAAGCTGTGGGCGGTCATCGACGAGTCCGTGCTGCAACGGCCCATCGGCGGGCCGCGGGTGCTGCGCGACCAGATCGACCACCTGCTCGAAGTCACCCGGCTGCCCAACATCAGCCTGCAGGTCGTGCCGTACGCGCTGTCCGGCTACGCCGCGGAGAGCTCGTTCACCATGCTGCGGTTCACCGAGCCGGAGCTGCCCGACCTGGTCTACATCGAACACCTCGGCGGCGCCGTCTACCTGGACCGTCGCGAGGAGATCGAGACCTACAGCCGGGTGATCGACCGGCTGGCCGTCGACGCCGAGACGCCGAGCCAGACCCGCCAGACGCTGATCAAGCGACGCGCGGAGATCTGACCGGGCGAAGTGCGCTGACCGCTCGCCGCTCCGATCCGACCGCCCGACGACTCCGGCAGATGCACGTGCATTTGCGCCGGCGGTCGATCGTGTTACCGTCGTCACGTTCAAATGCACGTGCATCTGCAACGTGAGGATGACGTCGGGAGGCGGGGTCGCGATGACCGTGATTCGCAACGGAATGTCAGCAGCACTGGTGACCGGCGCCAACTGGCGCAAGGGCAGCCGGAGTGGCGCGGTCGGGAACTGTGAGGAGGTCTCGCCGGTCGCCGACGGACGCACCGCCATCCGCGACTCCAAGAGCCCCGACGGCCCGGCCCTGGTCTTCTCCGGGCAGGTCATCCGCTCCTTCACCACCGCGCTGCGCGGCGGCGTCCTGCGGATGCCGACCGCCGAGACCTACCTGCGCAGGCTCGTCGCCCGCGGCTTCGACTTCCTGCACCCGCGCGACGCCCGCGGCGAGATCGCCGCCGTCGTCGGTGTGCGCGCCCACCACAACGTCATCGACGTCATCCGGCTGCACGCCGAGAACAACGCCATCGCGTCGCGGCTGCCCGCCGACGCGGCGGACGTGCTCAACCCGACCGAGGTGCTCTGGCAGCGCGCGGGCTGGGCCACCGACATCCTGCGTGACCTGCTCGCCCTGCCCGACGAACGCACACCCGGCGCCTTCACCCACCACCGCGCCGAGACGTCGGCCTCGGGCTGCTGGGTGCCCACCGCGCCCGGTCGTGCGAAATGGCTTCCCGCGACGGCCTGACCCCACGTCGCCGCGCGTGAGTGATGACAGCGCGCCCTGTTCATCACGAACGTGAAGACCACCTTTCCCCCGGGAGGTGGTCTTCCGTTTCCGCCTCCCCGAAATTTCAACTTTCGTCACCTGCCGTTTATGGGTGCGGTTTGGCGGTGACCGTGGTCGGGTTTCGTCACGGGCCCCTTAGATAGCGGTCGCATGGGGTGGCGGGTTTGTCAGACAGTCATCCATCTATACGGGTGAGATGGAGATGTTCAGCGCGCCGGGACCCAAATGGACCGCCAGGGCCGAGCTGGCCTCGATGATCACGCACTGCCGCACCCGCGGAACGCGCGGCAGCAGGGTGTCGAGCATCGCCTGAGCCTGTTCGGGCGCGCCCACGTGCCCCACGGCCAGGTCGACCGCCCGCCCGTCGATCCGGCGGACAGCGGTGTCGATGAGTTTGCGCACCGCGCGGACGCCGCCGAGGACCTTGTCCAGCGGGGCCACCTCACCGTCCTTCATGGCCAGCAGCGGCTTGAGGGACAGCGCGGTGCCGATGAGGCTCGCGGTCGCGCCGATGCGCCCGCCGCGGCGCAGGTACTCCAGGGTGTCCACATAGAGCAGTTCGGAGCAGTCGGCGAGCCTGCGGCTCAGCGCGTCGATGATCCGGGCGGGATCGCCACCGGCCGCCGCGACCCTGGCGGCCGCCGTCGCCGCGTACCCAAGGGACATTCCGGTGGTGCCGGAGTCGACGACGTGCACCGGGATGGACGCGCGCTCGGCGGCTTGCTTCGCGTGCGCGTAGGTCTGGGACTGGCTGCTGGAGATGTGGACGGACACGATCGCGTCGCACCCGTCGGCCGCGGCGGCCTGGTAGGCCCAGAACAGCGCCGCCGGGTCCGGTGGCTCGGTCGAGACGTCGCGGCCCGCGCGCAGCGCGTCGATCAGCATCTTTCGGGGGACTCGTGACTCAAGATCGAGGTGGCCGTCGATGCGGATTTGTACCGGGATGACAGTCAGCCGCCACTGCGCGGCCATCTCGGCGGGCAGGCAGGCGGTGGAGTCCGTGATCACGGCGACCCTCATTCCTAGGACAATAACCCGTTCGGACCAGCGCGCGGACGCGCGCATCACCGCGGAGAGGGGCTCGTGGTGAGCACTGTCACGGCCCCCGCGTGGGCGCTGCGCCTTGCACCTCGGCTACTGGCGAGTAACATCGGCGTGGCCAAGGCCACCGTGTCAAGTGGTCGACCCGCATGGCAAGGTCAGCCGAACCGCACGAGAATTCAAGGCGGCGCGCTGCCGGTCGGCGGCGAACACACGGTGCTCGTACCCAGGAGGTCGAAGAAGACCCATGCCAAACATCGTTGTCCTGGTCAAGCAGGTGCCAGACACCTACTCGGAGCGCAAGCTCTCAGACTCCGACCACACGCTGGATCGTGAGTCCGCCGACGCGGTGCTCGACGAGATCAACGAGCGCGCCGTCGAGGAAGCGCTGCTGATCAAGGAGGCGCAGGGCGGCGAGGTCACCGTGCTCAGCGTCGGCCCCGATCGTGCGACCGAAGCCATCCGCAAGGCCCTCTCCATGGGCGCGGACAAGGCCGTGCACGTCTCGGACCCGGCTCTGCACGGCTCGTGCGTCTTGCAGACCTCCAAGGTCATCGCCGCCGCGATCGGCAAAGTCGACGGCGTCGACCTCGTCATCGCCGGCAACGAGGCCACGGACGGCCGTTCCGGCGCCGTCCCGGCGATCCTCGCCGAGCTGCTGGGCTACCCGCAGCTCACCCACGCCCGCAAGGTCACCATCGAGGGCACGTCGATCAAGGTCGAGCGCGAGACCGACGAGGGCATCACGCACCTCGAGGCCTCCCTGCCCGCCGTGGTCAGCGTCGGCGAGAAGATCAACGAGCCGCGTTACCCGTCGTTCAAGGGCATCATGGCCGCGAAGAAGAAGCCGGTCGAGACGTTCACCGTCGCCGACCTCGGCATCGACGCGGGCGAGGTCGGCCTGGCCAACGCCACGTCCTCCGTGCTCGAGGCGGCCCCGAAGCCCCCGCGCGCGGCGGGCCGGCGGGTCGCCGACGAGGGTGACGGTGGCGTGAAGATCGCCGAGTACCTCATCGCCCAGAAGCTCATCTGACAAGCAGCGAAGGAGGAAACCCCATGTCCGAAGTTCTGGTCCTCGTCGACCACGTCGACGGCGAGATCAAGAAGGTCACCTTCGAGCTGCTGACCGCGGCCCGCCAGATCGGCGAGCCGTCGGCCGTAGTGGTGGGCTCGCCCGGCACGGCGGCCAAGCTCAAGGAGTCCCTGGCGGCCTACGGCGCGGCGAAGGTCTACGTCGCCGAGTCCGACGACGCCACCGGCTACCTGGTCACCCCGAAGGTCGACGTGCTCGCGGCCCTGGTGGAGAAGGCGGCCCCCGCGGCCGTCCTCGTCGCCGCCACGGCCGACGGCAAGGAGATCGCCGGGCGCCTGGCCGCTCGCACCGGTTCCGGCCTGCTGGTCGACGCCGTGGGCATCGAAGGGTCCGCCGGTGACGTTGTCGCCGTGCAGTCCATCTTCGGTGGCGCGTTCGTCGTCAAGTCGAAGTCGAACAAGGGCACGCCGATCGTCTCGGTGCGCCCCGGCGGCCTCGAGGCCGAGCAGGCGCAGGGCGCCGCGGCCGAGGAGGCCGTGGACGTTCCCGCGGCCGACGCGGCCAAGTCGGCCCGCATCACCGGCCAGGAGCCGATCGTCGGCGGCGACCGCCCCGAGCTCACCGAGGCGTCGGTTGTCGTCTCCGGTGGCCGCGGTGTCGGTTCGGCCGAGCAGTTCGAGGTCGTGGAGAAGCTGGCGGACGCGTTCGGCGCGGCTGTCGGCGCCTCGCGTGCCGCGGTCGACTCGGGCTACTACCCGCCGCAGTTCCAGGTCGGGCAGACCGGTAAGACGGTCTCCCCGCAGCTGTACGTCGCGCTCGGCATCTCGGGCGCGATCCAGCACCGCGCGGGCATGCAGACCTCGAAGACGATCATCGCCGTCAACAAGGACGCCGAGGCGCCGATCTTCGAGATCGCCGACTTCGGTGTCGTCGGCGACCTGTTCGCCGTGGCTCCGCAGCTGACCGAAGAGGTCGGCAAGCGCAAGGGCTGAGCCAAATCAAGATCGAATTCGGGGCGGTTCCCAGTGGGAGCCGCCCCGAACTCATTGTCGCGGCACTGGTAATTCACTGACTTTCCACCGGCCGGTTACGGGAATGGGCCGGTGACGGTTGCCGACCGGTCCGTAGAAAACAGATATGACCCACGTGCTGGTGAGCACCCCAGAGACCGGTACCGCGCGCTACTCGCTTCTGGTGGCCCACGACGGGGCCGAAGTGCGCGCCGCGCAGAGACTTCGCCACCAGGTCTTCGCCGAGGAGATGGGCGCGACCCTGCGGACCCCCGTGCCCGGTCTCGACGTGGACCGGTTCGACGAGTTCTGCGACCACCTGATCGTCCGCGAGGACACGACCGGCGAGATCGTCGGCACCTACCGGATGCTGCCCCCGGAGCGCGCCGCTGAGGCGGGCGGGCTCTACTCGCAGACGGAGTTCGACCTCTCCGCGCTCGCCGGGATGCGCGACGGCCTGGTCGAGACCGGACGGTCCTGTGTGCACGCCGAGCACCGCAACGGCGCCGTGGTGAGCCTGGTGTGGGCGGGCATCGCCCGGTACATGCTGCTCTCCGGCAAGAGCTGGCTCGCCGGCTGCGCGTCGGTCCCGCTGGCCGACGGCGGAGCCCTCGCGGCGGGCGTGTGGAACACCGTGCGCGCCAAGCACTATGCCGACGCGAGCTACCGGGTCCAGCCGCTGAACCCGTGGGACGTCGACTCGGTTCACACGCCCGCGCGCACCGTCATGCCGCCGCTGCTCAAGGGCTACCTGCGCCTCGGCGCCTGGGTGTGCGGCCCGCCCGCGCACGACGCCGACTTCGGTGTCGCCGACTTCTTCGTGCTGCTCGGCCTCGAGCACATCGACCAGCGGTACCTGAAGTTCTTCCTGGGGGAGTAGCGATGGCCCACGCCTGGATGCCCAAGTCGCCGTGCGGCCCGTCCTGTCTGACCGGTGGCGAGCCGACCGTCGGCCGGGCCCGGGTCGTGGCCCGGTTGGCCGGGGCCGCGGCGGTGCTGCTGGGCAGCGCGCTCGCGGTCCCGCTGCTGCCGGTCATCGGCCGCGCGGGCCGGGAACTGGTCGCGAAGACGATTTTCCGCGGCCTGCTGCGGGCGTTCGGCGTCCGGCTGGAGGTCACCGGTGATCTCCGGGCCGACCAGCGGCGCGGCGCCCTGGTGGCGACCAACCACGTGTCCTGGCTGGACATCGCCGCGGTGAACGCGATCCGCCCGATGCGCGCGTTGGCGAAGCTCGACATCCGTTCCTGGCCGGTCCTCGGCCGGATCGTCGCCGCCGCGGGAACCGTGTTCCTGCACCGGGAAAACCTCCGCTCGCTGCCCGCGACGATGGAGTCCCTTTCGGACGCGCTGCGGTCGGGGTCGCTGGTCTACGTGTGTCCGGAAGGGACGACGTGGTGCGGCCAGGGGGTCGGCCGGTTCCGGCCCGCGGTGTTCCAGGCGGCCATCGACGGCGGTGTGCCGGTGCGCCCGATCGCGCTGCGGTTCCTGATGGCCGACGGCCGCGAGACCACCGCGCCCGCGTTCATCGGGGACGAGACGATCATCGACTCGGTGCTGCGCGTTGCGCGGCTGCGGGGGTTGGTGCTGCGGGTCCAGGTGCTCGACGAGATCGCCCCCGGCCGGGCGGCCGACCGCCGCGAACTCGCGGCCCTGACCGAGGCCGCGGTCAACTCCGCCCTCGGTCGGGTCACGGTGCCCGCGCAGCGCAGGCGGGTGCGGCCGATCCGACCGCACCCGGCGCTGTCAGCCTGATTTCGGGCCGGCGTAGGCGATGACGTTGTCGCGGTAGTTCCCCGTGGCACGGTCGAAGCTGCCGCCGCAGGTGATCAGCCGCAACTCGGGTCCCGCGGTGTCGCCGTAGACCTCCTCGGTGGGGAAGGCGTCTTTCCGCACCTGCTGGAGCCTGCGGACGACGAAGGTCAGGGTGCTGCCGTCCTCGCGGGCGATCAGCACCTCGTCGCCGGGGGTGAGCTTGGTGAGCTGGTGGAAGATGCCCGGCTTGCCGTCGCCGTCGACGTGCCCGAGCACCACCGACGGTCCGACCTCACCCGGCATCGGACCCAGTCCGTACCAGGCGGCCTGCAGCGGCTGCGAGGTCGGCGGCACGTCGAGCGCGCCGTCGGTGGTGAGCCCGACCGGCACCAGAGACGACTTCGCGCCGATCTTCGGGATCTCCACCGACACCGGCTTGATCCGGGCCGCCGCGGTGGTGCTTTGGGTAGTGGGTGGCGGAGCGGTTATCGACGGCGCGGACACGGCTGTGGAGCAGCCGGACACCAGTGCCACCGCGACCATGGCCGCCGCGAACCCGCGGCGGCCATGACGAATGCGGGCCATGACGATCAGTTGGACCCACGCACCGCGCGCCTGCGCAGCGCGAAGGCACCGAACCCGGCGACGATGGCGGCGCCGCCACCGAGCAGCAGACCGGTGTTGTCAGCCTCGGGGCTACCACCACCGGTGTCCACGCCACCCTTGGGCCGCGGCGGGGCGGGCGCGGTGGTCGGGATCGGCGTGGGGCTGGAGGTGACCACAGCCGACGACGGCGCGACAGAGGGCTGCGGCGGCTTGACCGTGGTCGACGACGGCGCGGGCTGGTTTTCGGCGGCCACGGCCGGGGACATGGTGAACAGGGTCGCGGCGCCGACTCCGAGGCCGACGAGCAGAACGCGGACAGCACGCATGTGCTTCTCCTATGCGTTGGGACAGCGGGAATGGGTACGCATAGGAAGACCGGTCGGTGGTGACGGTCGGTTCGCCTTGGGGGGTGTTTCGTCGGTCAGAACACAACGGGCAACCTGGCTGCCGTTCTGATCGTCACGCGTCGGCGATTCCTTGAGGCCATCTATGACCGAGATCAGTCCTGTCAGGTGGCCCGAGGGCAGGCATCAGTCATGCTGTTTTCGGCCGAGGAGATGGAAAAATCGGGCGGTGTGCATGTAAGGCGGCTGGTCGGCGACGGCCATCTCCAACTGTTCGAGTTCGGCGAAGAAGGCCGGGTCGTGTTTGCGCTCGTCGTCGGTCATGTAGTGGCAGACGCTGCTGATGCCGTAGTGGGCGATGACCGGGCAGCCCAGTTCGCTGAGGACGGTGTCGACTTCCTCGGCGGTGCGCAGTGTCATCTTGGTTCCGAAGGTGAGGGTGCGCGCGAAGTAGGTGTCCAGCGCCGCGCAAGCGGCGGCTGGGTCGTTCTGGCGGATGGCGAGGTTCAGAGGCTCGGAGTGCCGGTTGATCGCGATGATCGAGAACAGTCCTCCTGGCCGGACGAGGCCAACGGCAGCGGCGAGGGCGGGCTTGAGATCAGGGAGGTACTGGAGAAGGTTGTGGCTGAGCACGAGGTCGTAGCCGCTGCGACCGGCCAGGGTGGCGGGTGGGTCGGTGGCGTCGGCCTCGACGCAGCTGACCCGGTCGGCGACGCCGGCTTCGGCGGCTCGCTGCTCGGCTGAGGCCAGCATCGCCGGGGCGTAGTCGGCGATGGTGACGTGGCAGCCTTTGACAGCCAGCCGGATCGCGTCGCCGCCGTCCCCGCCGCCGAGGTCGAGAACTCGCAGCGGAGTGTTGCCGAGGCCGTCCAGGTGGCGGGCGAGGTTGGCTTCGGCCTGGGTGTAGCGCAGCCTGCCCCAGGGGGTGTTCTGCCACTGCTGCCAGGCGGTCATTGCGGTGTCGAACGTCTGCGGTTTCTCCTGCACGAGGGCGACGATAGTCAGCGGGCAACGGGCGCCCGGCGGGTTCGGACCACGCTGTTCGGACCTGTCAACTGCAGGAGCCGATGCTGGTCGCGCGCTGAGGCAGTCTCCTGACGCGACTGGCCGTGGTGCTGGACGCCCGCAGTCGGGTGATCTCGTCGCGTTGGGCGGCGAGCCGTGTCAGGGCTTGGGTCCGGCAGTCGGATGACTGCTCGATCGTCGAGATGCTCCTATCACCTTCGTGGCGTGGTCGGGATGGCTGTCGTAGCAGGCCGTGGGGTTCGTCCGATCTACCGCCGCGTGGTGGTCGGGCTGACCGACGCCGGTGACGGGGCCGAGGTGACGGGTGCCGAGCGCGGGATGCTCGGTCGCAGAAACGCGGTGGGGGCCGGAGGTCCGGGCGGGCGGACGGTCGACTTCGTCGATGCGCTCGGCGGGTTCATCGGCGACGGGCTGACCGTCGTAGGTGGGGTCGTGACAACCTGCGGCACCGTCGGCGCGGTCGTGGTGACGCGGCCGACCTCCGCCGGGCCCACCATCCCTGGCGCCTCGACCGGGCCTGTCAACAGAGTCGCGCCCAGGGTCACGCCTGCGACCGCCGCCGCCACGCCGCCGATGCCCGCATAGCGCCTGGTCCGCAGGCGGCGTCGGGCCAGGGACAGGATCTCCTGTGGCTCCAAGCCCAGCTCGGGTTCCTCATCCAGCGCCCGGTGGATCACCGACCGGACGTCGTCGCGTTCCCGCGGGTCTGTCTCCGCACCTTCAGCGAAGCTGTTCATCGCGGTCCCTCCAGCACCATCTCGTCGCGGAGCATCCGCCGTAGTGAGGCCAGGCCTTTGGCGCACTGGCTCTTCACCGTTCCCTCCGCGCAGCCGAGCAGCTGTGCGACTTCCTCGACCGGCAGGTCCTCCCAGTACCGCAGCACCACCGCCGCCCGCTGCCGGGCCGGGAGGCGGGCCAGCGCGCGGCGGGCGTCGAGTGCGCTGTCGTGGTCCTCGTGCGGCGCCGCCACCTCGGGGAGGTCGTCGGCGCCCCATTCGCGTTTGCGCCATAGCCGCCGGGACTCGTCGATGGCCGTGCGCACCAGGATCTTGCGGGCGTAGGCGTCCACCGCGTCGTCCGCGCGGATCTTCGGCCAGGCGCGGAAGAGTTTGTGCAGCGCGCTCTGCACCAGGTCCTCCGCCCGGTGCCAGTCACCGCACAGCAGGAACGCGGTGCGCCGCAGCGCCGCCCCGCGCGCTTTGACGTAGTCGACGAACTCGTTGTCGCGATCGGTCACCCGACGGTCTCCCTCCCGGTCTACCCATGGTGACGACTGGGGTGGTGAGCCAGGTTGCCCTCCCCGGGAAATCTCACGAAAAGGACTGGACCTCCGGTGTGCTGGAGGTAGCACCATGGCCGGGTGACGGTCAACGAATCCCCAAGCGGGTCCCTGTGGAGCACCGAGAACCGGGCCACCACGGTCGGCATGCTGCTGCTCATCACGATCGCCGCGTTCGAACACCTCGGCGTCAGCACCGCCATGCCGCGGATGCTCGCCGAACTCGACGGTGGCCACCTCTACGCCTGGCCGTTCACCTCGTTCCTCGCCGCCAGCGTCGTGGCGACCGTGCTGTCCGGGCGGGTCTGCGACCGGGTCGGGCCCGGTCCGGTCCTGATGGTCGGCCCGACGGTGTTCCTCGCGGGCCTCATCGTCGCCGGGACCGCCGGCGACATGGCGGGCCTGCTCGTCGGCCGGGTCCTGCAGGGCCTGGGGCTGGGCACCGAGGTCGCCGCCATCTACGTGCTGGTCGCGCTGGTCTACGCGGAGAAGTACCGGCCCGCCGCCTTCGGGATGCTGGCGGCGGCCTGGGTGATCCCGTCCATCGTCGGGCCCACCGCGGCCGGTCTCGCCACCGAGCGGCTCGGCTGGCGGTGGGTCTTCCTCGGCCTGGCCCCGCTCGCGGTGCTCGGCGTGATCCTGCTGGTCCCGGCCCTGCGCGCGCTGCCGAAGCCGACCCGGGCCGCGACGCCGGGCCGACGTGGGCTGCCGCTGGCGGCCGTCGCGGCCGCGGTCGGGATC
>NZ_JBOHGC010000461.1:0-35868 GCF_050699995.1 Actinokineospora sp.
GCGCGATGTTCCGCGATCTCACCCAGGCATCGGCGGCCGGAATCCCCACGATCTCCCTGGTTTTCGGCAACTCCACCGCAGGTGGCGCCTACATCCCTGGTATGTCCGACTATGTGGTGATGGTCAAAGAGCGAGCGAAGGTCTTCCTGGCCGGACCGCCGCTGGTGAAGATGGCCACCGGTGAGGACTCCGACGACGAATCCCTTGGCGGCGCGGAGATGCACGCCCGGGTCTCGGGCCTTGCCGACTACCTCGCCGCTGACGAGCAGGACGCGATCCGGCTCGGGCGGCGCATCGTCAAGCGGCTCAACTGGCGCAAGCAGGGCCCGGCGCCCGCCGCGGACTACGCCGAACCCGAGCACGACGCCGAGGACCTGCTGGGGATCGTGCCCACGGACCTCAAGATCCCCTTCGACCCGCGCGAGGTCATCGCCCGCGTCGTGGACGGCTCCGACTTCGACGAGTTCAAGCCGCTCTACGGCTCCAGCCTGGTCACCGGCTGGGCGCAGGTCCACGGCTACCCCGTCGGTATCCTCGCCAACGCGCGCGGCGTGTTGTTCAGCGAAGAGGCGCAGAAGGCGACCCAGTTCATCCAACTGGCGAACCAGACCGACACCCCGCTTCTGTTCCTGCACAACACCACCGGCTACATGGTCGGCAAGGAGTACGAGCAGGGCGGCATGATCAAGCACGGCGCCATGATGGTCAACGCGGTGTCGAACTCGAAGGTCCCGCACATCTCGCTGCTCATCGGCGCGTCCTACGGCGCCGGGCACTACGGCATGTGCGGCCGGGCCTACGATCCCCGGTTCCTGTTCGCCTGGCCCAGCGCCAAATCCGCGGTCATGGGCGCCGCGCAACTCGCGGGCGTGCTCTCGATCGTCATGCGCCAGGGCGCCGAGGCCAAGGGGCAGATCTACAACGAGGAGCACGACGCGGCCATGCGTGCCATGGTCGAAGGCCAGATCGAGGCGCAGTCACTGCCGACGTTCCTGTCCGGCATGGTCTACGACGACGGCATCATCGACCCCCGGGACACCCGCACGGTGCTCGGGATCTCCCTGTCCGCGATCCACAATGGACCAGTGAAGGGCGCCGACGGTTTCGGCGTCTTCCGGATGTGAGCGCCCACATGATCACCTCAGTTCTCGTGGCCAACCGTGGGGAGATCGCGCGGCGGGTCTTCCGCACCGCCCGCGACCTCGGCATCGCGACCGTCGCGGTGTACTCGGACGCGGACGCCGATTCCCCGCACGTCGCCGACGCGGACTCCGCGGTCCGCCTGCCCGGCAACACCCCGGCCGAGACGTACCTGCGGGCCGACCTGGTCATCCAGGCCGCGCGCGACGCCGGGGCCGACGCGATCCACCCCGGCTACGGCTTCCTCTCGGAGAACGCCGAGTTCGCCCGCGCGGTCATCGACGCCGGGCTCATCTGGATCGGGCCGCCGGTCGAGTCGATCGAGCGGATGGGCTCCAAGATCGAGTCCAAGGAGCTGATGGCCGCCGCCGGTGTGCCTGTGCTGTCCAATATGGACCCGGACGCGGTCACCGAGTTTCCTGTGCTGGTCAAGGCGTCGGCGGGTGGTGGCGGTCGAGGCATGCGGATCGTCCGGTCCCAGGCCGAGCTGGCGGGCGCGGTCGAGGGAGCGCGGTCCGAGGCCGGGTCGGCGTTCGGCGACTCGACGGTGTTCATCGAGCCGTACCTGGAGACCGGCAGGCACATCGAGGTGCAGGTGATGGCCGACCGGCACGGCACGGTGTGGGCGGTGGGGGAGCGCGAGTGTTCCATCCAGCGCAGGCACCAGAAGGTCATCGAGGAAGCGCCGTCGCCGCTGGTCGAGCGCACCGAGGGCATGCGGGAGCGGCTGTTCGACGCGGCCCGCAAGGCCGCCGCGGCGATCGGCTACGAGGGTGCGGGCACGGTCGAGTTCCTGGCCGACGAGTCCGGCCGGTTCTTCTTCCTGGAGATGAACACCCGCCTGCAGGTCGAGCACCCGGTCACCGAGTGCGTCACCGGGCTCGACCTCGTCGCGCTGCAGCTGTCCATCGCCGAGGGCGCCCCGCTGGGCCCCGAGCCGCCGGTCAGCCGGGGGCACGCCATCGAGGTCCGGCTCTACGCCGAGGACCCGGCGGCGAACTGGCTGCCGCAAAGCGGAGCACTGCACCGATTCGAGATCAGTGCTCTCGTCTCGTTCGCCAACCCGCCCGGCTCGGGCATCCGAGTCGACTCCGGCGTGGTCAGCGGATCGCTGGTCGGGGTGCATTACGACCCGATGCTGGCCAAGGTCATCTCCTGGGCGCCGGACCGCACCAGCGCCGCCCGCTCTCTTTCCGGAGCACTGCTCCGGGCTCAGGTGCACGGCGTGCGGACCAACCGGGACCTGCTGGTCCGGGTGCTGCGGCACCCGGCGTTCCTGGCGGGCGACACCGACACCGCGTTCTTCGACCGGCACGGCCTGGACCTCCTCGCCGCGCCCATCGCCGACAAGGACGCCGAGTCGCTGTCCGCGCTGGCCGCCGCGATCACCGACACCGAGGCGAACCGGGCGGCGGCGAAGGTGCAGGGCCGGATTCCGGCGGGGTGGCGCAATGTCGTGTCGCAGCCGCAGGTCAAGCGGTTCGAGTCGGCGTCCGGCGAGCACGAGGTGCGCTACCGGATCACCCGCGACGGCCTTTCCGGCGTCGAGGGCGTTCGGCTGCTCGCTTCGTCGCCCACGCGGGTGGAGCTGGAGGTCGCGGGCGTGCGGCGGGTGTTCGACGTGGCTCGCTATCCGGGCATCGCTTGTGTGGACTCGGCTTTCGGTTCGGTCACGCTGACCGTGCCGCCCAGGTTCGACGACCCGGCCGACCACGTCGCGCCGGGGTCGCTGCTCGCGCCGATGCCCGGGACCGTGATCCGGGTTGCGGCCGAGGCGGGGCAGCGGGTCGACGCCGGGCAGCCGCTGCTGTGGCTCGAAGCGATGAAGATGGAGCACCGGATCGACGCGCCCGTCGCCGGTGTGGTCAGCGAACTCACCGTGTCCCCAGGAGACCAGGTCGACGTCGGCCGGGTCCTCGCCGTAGTCGTGGAGGAATCATGAGCTTCACCGAGTCCGAGGAACGCCAGGCGCTGCGGGCGGCCGTCGGCGAACTGGGCCGCAAGTACGGGCACGACTACCTGGTCAAGCAGGCCAGGTCCGGCGGGCACACCACCGAGCTGTGGAACGAGGCGGGCAAGCTCGGCTACCTGGGCGTCAACGTGCCCGAGGAGTTCGGCGGCGGCGGTGGCGGCATCGGCGACCTGGCCGCGGTGTGCGAGGAACTCGGCGCGACCGGCACCGGGCTGCTGCAGATGGTCGTCTCACCGGCGATCTGCGCGACGATCATCGCCCGATTCGGGACGGACGAACAGAAGCAGCGCTACCTGCCCGGCTTCGCCGACGGCTCGCTGCGCATGGCGTTCGCCATCACCGAGCCGGACGCGGGTTCCAACGCGCACAAGCTGACCACGACGGCTCGGCGGGACGGCGACGGCTGGATCCTGAGCGGCCGGAAGGTGTTCATCTCGTGCGTCGACGAGTCGCAGTCGGTGCTGGTCGTGGGCCGCACGGAGGACGCGAAGACCGGCAAGCTCAAGCCCGCCCTGTTCGTCGTCCCGACCGACGCCGCCGGGTTCGAGTTCACCAAGATCCCGATGGACATCGTCTCCCCGGACTACCAGTTCTCCCTGTTCCTCGACGACGTCCGCCTGCCCGGCGACGCCCTGATCGGCTCGGAGGACGCGGCGCTGATGCAGCTGTTCGCGGGCCTGAACCCGGAACGGATCATGGCTTCGGCGTTCGCCGTGGGCATGGGCCGCTTCGCCCTGGAGAAGGCCGTCGAGTACGCCAAGACCCGCACGGTGTGGAAGGAGCCGATCGGCGCGCACCAGGCCGTCGCGCATCCGCTGGCGCAGGCCAAGATCGAGCTGGAACTGGCCAAGCTGATGATGCAGAAAGCCGCGGCGCTCTACGACGGCGGCGACGACATGGGCGCGGGCGAGGCGGCGAACATGGCGAAGTACGCCGCGGGCGAGGCCGTGATCAAGGCGGTCGACGCGGCCGTGCAGACTCACGGCGGCAACGGTTTGGCCAGCGAGTACGGTCTCGGCGCACTCATCGGCGCGTCCCGGCTGACCCGGATCGCGCCGGTGAGCCGTGAGATGATCCTGAACTTCGTGGCGCAGTTCTCCCTTGGGCTGCCGAAGTCGTACTAAGGACGTGACGTGAGTACCGAGGCAGTCAGGCAGCCGCAGCAGGACCGCAGCCGAGCGACCCGGCAGCGGCTGCTGGCGGCCGCCATCGACTGCCTCGCCGAACTCGGGTGGACCGGCAGCACGGTGTCGACCGTCGCCGAACGCGCGGGCGTGTCCCGCGGGGCGGCGCAGCACCACTTCCCGACCAGGGAGGACTTGGTCACGGCGGCGATCGAGTACGTCGCCGAGGAACGGTTGGCGCACCTGCGGCAGGGCCTGCCGGACCTGCCGCCGGGGCGCGACCGGACCGAGTTCATCGTCGACACGATCGGCGAGATGTACGCGAGCAAGCTGTTCTCGGCGGCGCTGCAGCTGTGGGTGGCGGCCTCTTCGGACGCGCAGCTGCGGGAGAAGGTCGTCCCACTGGAGGCTCGGGTGGGTCGGGAGGCCCACCGGATGACCGTCGAGGCGCTGGGCGCGGACGAGTCCCGGCCGGGTGTGCGGGAGGCGGTCCAGGCAACCCTGGACCTGGCCCGCGGCCTGGGTCTGGCAAACCTCCTCACCGACGACGCCAAGCGCCGCTCGCGAGTGCTGAGGCAATGGTCGATCACCCTGGACGCCGCCCTGTCCTGACCGCACAGTGCGTGCGGGATTACAGGAAGTCTCGGGCATCCTGCGCGAACTCGTCGCTCAGCGGCGTCCGGTGGCCAGGATGACGACGAACTGCCCGCCGCCCGCCTCGACGGCGGCCGTCACCGGCAGCCCCGGTACCAGTCGGGAGAACCGGTCCACCAGCCAATCCGCCGCTTCTTGAGCGTCCTGCCTGGTCGGACAACGGGCCACCATCTCACGGCCCCCCTTGCGCTCCAGCCTCCCCGCGACGGTGATCAGCGGCGCGGGTTCGACCACGTGCAGCCGGTCCGGCCAGGCGATGACCACCTTGACCGCACCCTTGCGGGTGTTGCACCCACGGTGCGCGAGCCGCTCGGCGACCTTGGCCTTCCGGTCCGCGGTCCGACTGTCCACACTGGGCCCTCGCGGGTCGTTAACCGACATGTCGGGATCGACCGGCTCGTCGCACACCCAGCACCGCCAGCCGTCGCGCTCGGCCACATCATCGAGGAGACTCACCCGGGCAAACTAACCTGCCCGGCCGCCACCCCGCGCACCGCACCCAAAGGAGCGCTTGGGAACGCGCCCCCGCGCACACGATAAGCGGCAGCGCGGACACGGTCAGGCCGGTTGCCGGGCCGACTCGAAGAAGGTGACCGACTCCTCGGCGACGGACTGTGGTGCGAGCACCGGCGCGAAGTGTTCGAGGCCCGGCAGCTCCCACATCTGCGCGTCGGCGAGGCGCTCGGCGATGGACAGTGCGGAAGCGGTGAAGAAGGTGTCGAGTGGCGCGGTCGACGAAGGTGCGTACTCCAGGCACGAGGCTGGTTTGCAGCACCTCGCGTTCATCGTCCGGACGAGGGCGGCGGTGCATGCGGTATTCGACGCCGCGCTGGGGCTGGGTGCGGTGGCGGTGCACGAGCCGCGCGAGTTCCCGGTGTATCACCCTGGCTACTACGCGGCGTTCGTGGAGGACCCGGAGGGGTTCATGGTCGAGTTCGTCTGCCACCGCGAGGAAACCTGACCGCTCAGTCATCTGCGCGCTGTCAGTGCCCCAACGCGGCGTCCAGCTCGGCCAGGAGCTTCATCTTCGGGCGGGCTCCCACGAACGCCCGCACCGGCAGGCCGTCGACGAACAGCATCAGGGTCGGCAGGGACATCACGTGGTACGTCCGGCCCGTGATCGGATTCTCGTCGTTGTCGGGCTGCCGGGCCCAGGCGGCCGTCAGCTTGGCCGCCAGGTCCGCCCGAACCGCCGTCAGCCGTTCGAGGCACGCGTCCACCTCGGCGAGTTTGCGCTGGTAGACCTCGATCGAGTCGGCGCAGGAGTCCCCGGCCTCGTGTCCGGAGCGCAGGCACTCGACGAAGGGGCGGGTGTCGTCCAGGGTCAGGCCCACGGCCTGCAGGGTCCGGATCTCATCGACCAGGCGCAGGTCGTCCTCGTCGTACTCGCGGTACCCGTTGGCCGTGCGCCGCGACTCGGGCAGGCCTTGTGACTCGTAGAACCTCAGCGCCCGGGTCGTCGTCCCGGCACGTTTGGCGAGTTCGCCGATGCCGTCGACGGTAAACGTTGACGCCGACGTCATGGCAACGGTCGGCGCGTAAGGTCGCCCGAGAAATCTTCGAACCTGGGGGCGTCGGTGAATGTCACGAGTATCGGCCAGATCGACCTGCCCGCACTGTTTCCGGAGCTCACGCAGCCACAAGCCGACCGCCTGCGCGGCGCGGGCGACGAACTCGACCGGCTGGGACACCCCGTCGCCTGGGACTGGCACCCCGACCACGGGCTCGCGGAGTCGCCCACCCTCCACGACGGCATCGACCTCATCGTCGTCAGCGCGACGGTGAACCTCTTCGAGACCATGTCCGACGGCTTGGACCTGGAACTCGTCGTCAGCCGCGAAGACGAGTGGCGTCTGACGGTGACCGCCACGATCGAAGTGGCGTGCTGGTGCCTGGAGGACCACGGGGTGCACGTCGTGCACACCGTCTCGTGGCTCGTGGGAACGACTGACGTGCTGGTCGACTCGTTCGAGACGGCAGTGCGGACGATGATGACGTGGGTTGACGGCTCCCACGACCCGGCCATGTGGCGAAGCCGGGCAGGCCTGCCGAACCCGGCGGCTGAGTGACCGACGCCAACGGATGCCCGGTTCCGGCCCGGAGACCTACGTCATACGTGGCCTAGCTAGAGTTCGGCGCACATGACAACGACTACAGGCTGCGTCGACTGCGGCGGAACAGTGGCACCGGACGGACATTGCTGGCACTGCGGAACGGGGCAGCCCGCCTTCCGCTCTCGCCTGGAGATCACGGCGGACAGCGGCGCCGCGGGGGTGAGCGACCGAGGACTGCGGCGCGGGATCAACGCCGACGCGGTCGCCTTGGACATGGTCGACGCGTGGACGATCGGGGTTGTCTGCGACGGGGTGTCCATGTCTCCGCGCGCGGAGCGGGCCGCGCACGTCGCGGCTGCGACGGGGGTGGTGGCCCTCGCGGCGGCGCTTCGGGCTGGGGCGATACCCGAGGAGGCGCTGGTGGAGGCCACTTCGCGGTCGAGCCGCGCCGTCACGGCCTTGGCGGCGTCCGTGCACAGCGCACCGGCCTGCACGTTCGTCGCGGGTATCGCCGGGCCGTTGGGCATGTGGGTCGGCGGGGTCGGTGACAGTCGCGGCTACTGGTTGCCCGACGAGGGCCCTGGGATGGTCCTGACCGAGGACGACGCCGGTGCGGACGAGGTCCTCGCCGCCTGGCTCGGCGCGGACGCCGACGAGCCGCAACCCCGGATCCGCAGCTACCGGCCAGGCGGACCAGGCCACCTTCTGCTGTGCACCGACGGCCTATGGCGCTACCTCCCGACCGCGGAATCCTTACGCGCCAGGCTTCAGGCGGACGGTCTGGAGAGCGCGCGATCACTGGTCGGGCATGCCCTCGACGCGGGTGGCCACGACAATGTCACCGCGCTGCTGATGCCCGTCAACCGGTGAAGAAGATCCGGTCCAGGTTGTGGTCGAGTACGGCCAAGGCGGTCCGGGCGTCGACCTGACCGAGCAGCAGGTGCGACATCAGGCCGTCGACGAGCGCGAGCAGGGTCAGGGCCTCCGGCGCCGGGTCGATCTCCGCCCGGGCACAGCCGGACTCCTGCGCGGCTCGGAGGTGGTCGGCGATGAAGGTGCTCATGCCCTTACCGCCCTCCCGCAACGGCGCGGCGAGCCGCGGTTCGACGATGGCCCGAGCGAGGAACGCCGCCCACACGGGCGCCTCCGCCCGGCTCGCCTTGCCGACCGGAAGCATCTCGACCAGCAGCGACCGCAGCACGGTTCGCGCGTCCTGGCCGCCGCGCGCGACCGCGCCGCGGATGCGCCGCTCCACGCGTTCGCTCACGGTGTGGAAGGCGAACAGCAGCATGTCGTCCTTGGTCGTGAAGTAGTGCTGGACCATCCCCATGGACACCCCGGCCTCGACCGCGACCTGGCGCAGGCTCACGGCGTCCAAGCCCTGGGTGCCCGCCAACCTGCACACCGCTTCGGCGATCAACTCCCGCCGCGCCTGGTGGTCCACCTGCTTCGGCAAGTCCGCCTCCATTCTGATGCGATCGCATTGTAAAGCAAGAAAAAGAGTCACAAACGCGCGATGTGTCCTGATCTTGCCGTGGTCCCGCTGAAGTAGCCTGCGGCTGCCGCGACGGCGTATCGGGCGCCGCCGCAAACGGAAGGATTCACATGAGCGACCTCGACGCGACCCTGCGCTTCGACGGCCCTCTCTACATCGAAGAGGACACCGAGCCCGCGGCCGAGACCGCCCCGGCGGCCCAGGAGACCGACCAGCCCGCTTCCTGACCACCGTCGGCGTGGGCGAACCGAGATGAGCCCGACTGGCCGTGCCGACCCCCGCGCGGCCAGTCGGTCTGACGGAATCCCCTGAGCGGCGAAAATCCGAAGCGCGAGGCTCTGTCGACGGTCTAAGTTGTGCTCATGCCGAGTCATGATGTCCATGCTGTCCTTGCCGCGCAGGGGATCGAGTGTGCCTCGATCGTCCGGCTGGGCGAGGGCCAGGACAACGTCGCCTTCGAGGTCGACGGCGAGTTGATCGTGCGCTTCGCCAAAGGTGGCACCGATGTGCTCCGGGAGGCGAAGCTGCTCGAAACAGTCGCCCGGCACTCGCCGTTCGCGGTGCCCGCGCCGGTGTTCGTGGAGGCCGGGTGCATGGCCTACCGCAAGCTGCCCGGCGTTCCGCTGGTGGATGTTCCCCGCCCGCCCGGGATCGCCAAAATCCTTGGGGCGTACATCGACACCCTGCACACCATCCCGCCGGCCGCCGTCGCCGGGTTGGTCGACACCGACGACGACACGGTCGACGACTGGCTGGCCGACGCGCACGGGAGTTACGCCGCGGTGGTGGTTCCGCGGGAGTATCGGCGGTCGATCGAGAAGTTCCTCGACACCGAGCCGCCTTCCCGAACCGAGCCCTCCGTGTTCTCCCACAACGACTTGGGCATCGAACACGTCCTCGTCGACCCCGCCACCGGCGACATCACCGGCATCATCGACTGGACCGACGCCGCCCTCTGCGACCCCGCCTACGACCACGGCCTGGTCTACCGCGACCTCGGCGTACTCATCGACGGCCCGCTCGCCGAACGGGCCGCCTTCTACGCCCGCTGCACGGTCCTCGAAGACCTCGCCTACGGCACCGGGTCCGGCATCCAGCGCTACGCCGACGAAGCGCTCAGATCACTGCGGCACCTGTTCGAGCCGTTCGAAGCGGATCGGTAGGCCGTCGGTCGGGATCGGCAGGGCCGTCGGGTCCCAGCGGACCTCGTAGCCCGGAGGGAACGACCACCGGAACGTCCGCAGCATCTGCGCCAGCAGCGTCTTCACCTCGGCCATGCCGAAGTGCATCCCGATGCACTTGTGCACCCCGCCGCCGAACGGCACCCACGCGTACCGGTGGACCTTGTCCTCCCGGCGGTCCTCGGCGAAGCGCAGCGGGTCGAAGCGCAGCGGGTCCGGCCAGTACTCGGGCAGCAGGTGGTTGATCCACGGCGTCACCATGATCTTGGTGCCCTTCGGCACGAAGTGGCCCAGCAGGTCCGTGTCCTTCACCGTCTCCCGGACCAGCGACGGCACCGGCGCGACCAGGCGCATCGACTCCTTGATCACCAGCTCCAAGGTGTCCAGTGTGTCCCCCGCGAGCACCTCCGCGCGGACCCTGCCCTGCCACTCCTGGTGTTTCCCAAGGAAGTACACGACCGCCGACGTCGTGATGGTCGACGTGTCGTGCGCGGCCATCATCAAGAAGATCATGTGGTTGACCACGTCGTCATCGGAGAACACGGCGCCGTCGTCGGTCTTCGCATGGCACAGGGCGGAGAACAGGTCGTCGTCCGCGCTCGCCCGCTTCTGCGGCAGGCTCCGCCGGAAGAAGTCCTCCAACACCTTCCGCCCGTCGAGGCCTGCCTTCCATCGCCCGCCCGGCACGGGATGCCGCACCACCGCCGTGCCCGCCCGGACCGTGTCGACGAAAGCCTTGCGCAGCACAGAGGCTTCCGAACCCACCTCGGTGGCCATGAAGACCTCGGTCGCCACGTCCAGCGTCAGCTTCTTCAGCGCCGGGTACACCTCGAACCCCGGCGTCACCGGCCACAGTGGAATCTCCCGGGCCGCCAGCTCCGCGACTTTCCTGGTGTAGCCCGCGATCCGGTCGGCGGTGAACGCCTCCTGCATCAGCCTGCGGTGGTGGTGGTGCTCCTCGAAGTCGAGCAGCATCAGCCCGCGGTGGAAGAACGGGCCGATGAAGAACGTCCAGCCCTGCTGCGAATACGCCTTGTCCTTGTTGGCCAGCACCACCTGCGCCGCCTCGGGCCCAGCGGCCGAGACCATGGTCGTGCCGAACGCGCGCACCCAGGTGACCGGGCCGAAGCGCTCGTACCGGCGCAGCCCGAAGTCGATGCCCTGGCGCAGGACGGCGATGGTGTGGCCGAGCACGGGCGGACCGCTGTCGCCCAGGATCGGCCGCAGGCCCTCAGGAGCGGGGGTGTGCTCGCGCACCGGCCATGGCCGGTCGCTGATCCACCGGTCGAGTCTGCCTATAACGGACACCCGAGCCTCCTGTCTACGAGCCGTGTGCCGCCTCCCGCAGGACCGCCATCGCCAACCCGGCGATCTCCGCTGTCAAAGCGGGTCGAGACTTGACCCTGCCCGTGCGGGGGAGGTCGTTCACCACGGTCAGCGCCGCGTGGACCGCGACCCTGGCCTCCGCCTCGGTCAGGTCCGGGCCCATCTCGCGCAGCAGCCGGACCCACTCGGCGACGTAGCCGCGCTGCAGCCTGCGCAGCTCCTTCGCGTCGCGCTCGGGCAGGTTGACCAGTTCGCTGGTGTACACCGCGATCAGGTCGTCGGAGCGCTGCACGGTGTCGGCATAAGACCTGGTCAGCCGGTGTAGCGCGTCCTCGGGGTCGACGGCGTCGGCGAGGGCGGCGTCGAGGCCGAGTTGCAGCCGGTCGGCCATCCGGCGGCTCGCCGCCAGCAGGATGTCGGACTTGGCCGCGAAGTGCCGGTAGATGCTTGGCCCCGCGATGCCGGTGACGGCGCCGATGTCCTCCATGCTCACCGCGTGGTACCCGTGGTCGCGGAACAGCCTGGTCGCGGCCGTCAGGACCTCCTCGCGCCGGGTGGCGGGCATCAGCGTGCGGGCCCGCCACGCCGCCGGGGGAGCGTCCTGGGCGGCCGGGACGACATCGCTGAGCACCACGGCCTCGGCCAGTCGGGCCAGCAGGAGCTCGAACGGCTCGCGGGCGTAGTTGACGTGGTGGTCGCCCACGCTGCCGTACACGCTCATCGCGGCGAAACTGAGCAGGTGGGCATCCGCGGCACCGAGCTCGGGACGCAGCCCGCGCAGCCCGGCGATGGACTGCGCGAGCAGGGTGCCGACCCGCCTGCGGATCTCCTTCTGGTCGCCTTCGTGCAGGTGGCGGCCCTGCCAGCGCCACAGCGCGGTCAGTTCCCGCTGCTCGATGGAGACGGCGGCGGCGGTGTGCAGCAGCGGGCCGATACAGCGGTGTGGGTCGCCCTCGGCGGCGGCGGTGACCTCGCAGAGCCGCTCGGTGAGCACGTCGACGCCGGTCAGCAGCACGTGCCCGAGGACGGCCTGCTTGTTGGGGAAGTGCCGGTAGACGGCCGGGCCAGTGATGCCCGCGGCGGCGGCGATGTCGTTGACCCCGACCGCGTGGTACCCGCGCTTGCCGAACAGCTCAGCGGCCGCCTCGGCCAGCAGGGCCTTGCGGTTGCGCGGTCTGCGTACCGGCGCCCGGCCGATCTCGGCTGTCACCCGTCCCCCTTCAGTGAGACTCGACTAACCACGTTAGAGCAGGGCCGAGAGGTTGACAACCTGCGAAACAACGGCACTATGTTAATGGGCATTAGCTCAAACTTTGAGGAGAGGATCGGACGAGCGTGAGTACCGAAGCCTTCATCTACGAGGCGATCCGCACGCCGCGCGGCCGCGGCAAGAAGACCGGATCGCTGCACGGGGTCAAGCCCATCTCGCTCGTCGTCGGTCTCATCGACGAGCTCACCGCGCGCCACCCTGACCTCGACCCGGCGACCATCGACGACATCGTGCTCGGCGTCGTGTCCCCGGTCGGCGACCAGGGCTCGGTCATCGCGCGCACCGCCGCTGTCGCCGCCGGCCTGCCGGACACCGTCGCGGGCGTGCAGCTCGACCGGTTCTGCGCCTCCGGCCTCGAAGCCGTGAACACCGCCGCCGAGAAGGTCCGCTCCGGCTGGAACCAGCTGATGATCGCCGGCGGCGTCGAGTCGATGTCGCGTGTGCCGATGGGCTCCGACGGCGGCGCCTGGTTCAACGACCCGGAGACGAACTACGACTCGTACTTCGTCCCGCAGGGCATCAGCGCCGACCTCATCGCCACCATCGAGGGCTTCAGCCGCGACGACGTCGACTCCTACGCCGTCGAGTCGCAGAAGCGCGCGGCGTCGGCTTGGTCGGCGGGCTACTTCGCCAAGTCCGTGGTCCCGGTGAAGGACCGCAACGGCGTGACGATCCTCGACCATGACGAGCACATGCGGCCCGAGTCCACTGTGGAGGGTCTGGGCAAGCTCGGGCCGTCGTTCGCGGGCATCGGCGAGATGGGCGGTTTCGACGCGGTGGCGCTGCAGAAGTACCACTGGGTCGAGAAGATCAACCACGTGCACACCGCCGCGAACTCCTCCGGCATCGTCGACGGCGCCGCCCTCGTGCTCATCGGCAACGAGGAAGCCGGCCGCGCCGCGGGCCTGACGCCGCGCGCGCGGATCGTCTCCGCCGCGGTGACCGGCGCTGAGCCGACCATCATGCTGACCGGCCCCACCCCGGCCGCGCAGAAGGCGTTGGCGCTGGCGGGTTTGACGCCCGACGACATCGACCTGTGGGAACTCAACGAGGCCTTCGCCGCGGTGGTCCTCAAGTTCATGAAGGACCTGAAGATCCCGCACGACAAGATCAACGTCAACGGCGGCTCGATCGCCATGGGCCACCCGCTGGGCGCGACCGGCGCGATGATCACCGGCACCATGGTCGACGAGTTGGAGCGGCGCGGCGCCCGGCGCGCCCTCATCACCCTGTGCATCGGCGGCGGCATGGGCGTCGCGACCATCATCGAGCGCGTCTGATCCCGGAGAGAACACACAGATGACTGAGAACATGTTCAAGTGGGAGTCCGACGCCGACGGCATCGTGACCCTGACGATGGACGACCCGGGCCAGTCGGCCAACACGATGAACGACACCTTCCGCGTGTCGCTCACCGAGACCGTCGACCGCCTGGTGTCCGAAAAGGACTCCATCGCCGGTGTCGTGATCACCTCGGCGAAGAAGACATTCTTCGCCGGCGGCGACCTGCGCATGCTCATCACGGCCGGTCCGGATGACGCGCAGGCCATCACCGAGCGCTGCGACGGCATGAAGGCCGACTTCCGCAGGCTGGAGACCCTCGGCAAGCCGGTCGTGGCCGCCATCAACGGAGCCGCGCTCGGCGGTGGCCTGGAACTCGCGCTGGCCACGCACCACCGGGTCGCGCTCGACGTCAAGGGCAGCGAGATCGGCCTGCCCGAGGTCGGCCTGGGCCTGCTGCCCGGCGGCGGTGGCTGTGTCCGCGTGCCGCGTCTGATCGGCATCCAGAGCGCGCTGCTCAACGTGCTGCTGCAGGGTCAGCGGCACAAGCCCGCCAAGGCCAAGGAACTGGGCCTGGTCAACGAGGTCGTGTCGACCCCGGAGGAGCTGATCTCCGCGGCCAAGGCGTGGATCAAGGCCAACCCCGAGGCCGCGCAGCCGTGGGACGTCAAGGGCTACAAGATCCCCGGTGGCGCCCCGTCGCACCCGGCGTTCGCGGCGAACCTGCCCGCGTTCCCGGCGAACCTGCGCAAGCAGCTCAAGGGCGCGCCGATGCCCGCCCCGCGCAACATCCTCGCCACGGTCATCGAGGGCTGCCAGGTCGACATCGACACCGCGCAGAAGATCGAGACGCAGTACTTTGTGGACCTCGTCATCGGCCAGGTCGCGAAGAACATGACGAAGGCGTTCTTCTTCGACCTGCAGGCCATCAACAAGGGCAACAGCCGCCCCGACGGTCAGCCGCAGTACGCCGCCCGCCGGGTCGCGGTCCTCGGCGCCGGGATGATGGGCGCGGGCATCGCGTACTCCAGCGCCCGCGCTGGCATCGAGGTCGTGCTCAAGGACGTTTCCCTTGAGTCGGCGCAGAAGGGCAAGGCGTACTCGGAGAAGATCCTCGCCAAGGCCGTGTCCCGGGGCAAACTGACCCAGGAGAAGGCCGACGAGGTCCTGGCCCGCATCACGCCGACCGCCGACCCGGCCGACGTGGCCGGAGTGGACCTGGTCGTGGAGGCCGTCTTCGAGTCCCCGGACCTGAAGAAGAAGGTCTTCGGCGAAATCGAGGACCTGGTCGCGCCCGACGCGCTGCTGGGCTCCAACACCTCGACGCTGCCCATCACCGACCTGGCGAACGGGGTGAAGCGGCAGGAGGACTTCATCGGCCTGCACTTCTTCTCCCCGGTCGACAAGATGCCGCTGGTGGAGATCGTCGTCGGCGAGAAGACCAGCGATGTCGCGCTGGCCAAGGCGTTCGACTACACGCTGCAGATCAAGAAGACCCCGATCGTCGTCAACGACAGCCGCGGCTTCTTCACCAGCCGCGTGATCGGCACCTTCATCAACGAGGCCGTCGCGATGGTCGGCGAGGGCGTCGCGCCGTCGTCGATCGAGCAGGCGGGCCTGCAGGCGGGCTACCCGGCCGCGCCGCTGCAGCTGCTCGACGAGCTCACATTCACCCTGCCGCGCAAGATCCGGCAGGAGACCCGCGCGGCCATCGAGGCCGCGGGCGGCACGTGGGACGTCCACCCGTCGGAGGGCGTGCTCGACCGGCTGATCGACGAGTTCGACCGCAAGGGCCGCTCCTCGGGTGCGGGCTTCTACGAGTACGACGACGAGGGCAAGCGGACAGGCCTGTGGCCGGGACTCGCGGACGCCTTCGCCGCGGGAACCGTGGAGGTCCCGTTCAAGGACATGCAGGAACGCATGCTCTTCGCCGAGGCGCTTGAGACGGTGAAGTGCTTCGACGAGGAAGTCCTGCGGACCGTGCCGGACGCCAACATCGGGTCCATCTTCGGCATCGGCTTCCCGCCCTGGACCGGTGGCGTCATCCAGTACATCAACGGGTACCCGGGCGGCATCCCCGGCTTCGTCGCCCGTTCCCGCGAACTGGCCGATCGCTACGGCGACCGGTTCACCCCGCCGGCGTCGCTGGTGGAGAAGGCTGAGAAGGGCGAGATCTTCGAGTAAGTCGCTTGAGTGAAGGGGCTGCCCACCGTTTCGGCGGCGGGCAGCCCCTTGTCATTTTGTGTCGGATTCCGGCCGATTTCATCGACCGGGCGACTTCTTCCGTGTTGCGGGGACACTCACAAATCACGTCGCAGAACCGGGCGCTGACTGATCGCTATGGTCGGCCGCACTGATTGAGGGAACCTGCTGCCACATCGTGTGGGTCGTCAACGCGCGGCTGGGCACGGAGAAGGACGCGGCCTACGATCACCTGTGTCAATCCGAGGATTTCGAGCTGGAGGTGTGGTTGCAATGCTCGAATACGCTGACGAAGAAATGGTGATCCTGGGAATCAACGCGATTCGAGACTCCTGTGGCTGAGGTCGCTGAGGGGTCTGTGCGGGCGTTGTCACGGAGGTTGCCATGACCATCATGGAAACACTGGTTTCGTACGGTGCGTTGTCTGCCGAACGGTCTGGCGAACCCGATAGAAGGCTTGCGGTGATCGCCTGTATGGACGCCCGCATGGACATCTATCGAATTCTCGACCTCGATGTCGGCGACGCCCATGTCATTCGCAATGCCGGTGGCGTCGTCACCGACGATGTGATTCGATCGCTGGTCATCAGTCAGCTGTATCTGGAAACGTGCTACATCGTTCTTGTTCATCACACCAAATGTGGGATGTACAAGTTCGACGAAGCAGCGATGCGGCTCGACCTCGAACGGAGTGCGGGCTTTCGGCCGGAATGGTCGACCGATGGATTCGACGATGTGGAGGAGGATGTCCGTCAGTCGATCGCGAGAATCGAGGCCAATCCGTTCGTGCCGCACAAGGCCGATATCTTCGGCTTCGTCTTCGACGTCGACACGCGCGGTCTCAAGTTCATCGCCCGGTCAAGGAACCATCACGCGCAGGCGTCGCACTGACCGTGTCCCGCCGCTGCGTGATCTAGGTGGTCTTGTGAGTGCCCTGCCCGGTCTCAGAGGGCCTGCCCAATGGTCAGAAGGGCGCCGGTTCCGCCGTGTCCGTCGGGTGGTGTTGGTCGGGCCGTCTGGGGTGCGGGATTCCATAGTCCACAAGCGGGTCCTGCTCGACGGTGTGTTCCTCGTGTGTCGGGGTGGTCCAGACGAACAGGCCTGGCCGTGTTTGTTTGAGTTGCCAGCCGGGTTGGTCTTTGAGTGTGTGGTGCAAGCGGCAGAGGCAGCCTTGATGATCCGCCGCCAGGTGGTGTCATGTCCGCTGATCAGCTCGTTGATCGCGGTGGTGGTGACCGTGCCGTATCCGGCGAGGGTTCCGCCGGTGTTCGCGCCCAGCAGCACGGTGAACGGAACGGCCACCTGTAGTTCGACGGTGATCCCGCGCCCGTTGCCGTTGACGACAAGGTCGTGCAGAGTGTCGGCGCGTAGTGCGTCGAGCCGGTCGGTGGCGCCCTGGGCGCGTCTGGTGCGGGCCAGCTTGTCCACCATGAGATACACAGCGCGCAGTCGTTCACCGGTGTCGTAGACGTCGAGGTGGGCCATGCCGTCCTCAGCGACATGGAAGTTCACTCGCCGCTCGCGGCGGCGTTGCTCGCGGCGGCGGTCGGCGCCGTCGGGATCGACGCGGTCCTTCTTCGCGCGCAGGGCTGTGCGCCATCCCTCGATGGTCTTGTGTTCGGCGCGGTCCAGGATCCACGTCTCGACCTGCCGGGCGTGCTCATCGGACAGCGTCGCGGTGATCTCGGCCAACGCTCGCGCCCGCGCCAGGTCGACACGGCCGGCGGCCAAGGCGTCCACCGTGCACGGAAAAACGGTCATCAGCCGGGTGGCGGTGGCGACGCGGGCGGCGGCGTGAGCTGGGGTCCACGCCAGCGCCGCGCCGACCTCGGCGCCGGCGAACCGATGCCCACCGGCGTCTCGGTCCGGGCGCAACGCCGCCATCCGCGCCAGCGCGCGGACTCGCACGGCGTCGAGAGCGGCCTGCTCGCGCTCCAACTCGCGCAGCAGGTCCAACACGTCCGCGTCGCTCATCTCCGCGACACCATCGACCATGAACATATGTTCGATTGTACTGACCGAAAGGCCCGGTTTCCGCAGGTCGCACCATGATCGCCCGATCGTGTCCAGCGAGCATCTGGACAGGCTCAGTGCTCGGAGGCCGCCCACCGCTTCGGAGGCGGGCAGCCTGAGCGCCTACCGGAACTCATGGACCAACTCGATCTGGCCGACGATGTGGTCGTTACTTGTTGAGGTCTTCGGCGGGAACCCAGAGTTCGACGATGGTCCGCCCGCCCGCCCGTTGGACGGGATACCGGCCCAGGAACTCGGTGTCGACCTCGAACCGGGTCACGTAGCCGACTCCGTGGTGCGGAACGTTCCACTCCTTCGCGATCTTGATCGCGTAGTCCTCGTCGAGAACCGGGTAGAAGATCGGCTGTTCGGGGAGCCTGGGCGGCCACCTGCGCCAGTCGGACTGCCGGACGAGGTCGAGTTCCGCCGGGCCGGTCGGACGCCACAGAGTGGTCGTGTGGGTCTGGCTCATGGCGGGTCTCCTCGATCGGCGGCGGCGTCGTGGGATTGTCGCTGAGAAGGCCGGTCGCCGTCGTGTCATTTGGCGAGCGTGGTCCCCTGTTCTCAGGACGTCCCGCACCCTGGCGTCAGTCCGGAATGACCGGGCGGGATGAACGTCCGGAGCGTCGGTCCGCTCGTCACGGCTAAACACAGGGGGCTTGGCATCCGCGCTTGTCAGGCCTAGGACGATTCGCAAATCCTACGCTGCTGTTGTATTCAGCTGCCGTCGTTGTTACGGTGGCGTTGTATTCGTGACTGTGGCGGCGTCGATGACGCTGACCGCGGCGTGCGCGGTGGGTTGTCCCGAGGAGAGGCAGGCAGATGACCAGGGTGTCCAAGGAGCTGTTGCTGGACCCGGCTCGGGAGGTGAGCAATCGGTTCGATGCCGCGACGCGTCGGCTGTTGCGGGCGACGATCGACTGGTTCGAGGGGCGCGGCAAGCAGAGACTGGTCGCGGACTACCACGGCAAGGTGTTCTATCAGGACTTCCTCGATTTCGCGGCGAAGGAGAACCTGTTCGCGACGCTGCTGACCCCGGCGGCGGACGCGGGAGACTCCGCGGACAAGCGGTGGGACACCTCGCGGGTGGCGGCGCTGTCGGAGATTCTCGGCTTCTATGGCCTGAACTACTGGTATCCGTGGCAGGTCACGGTGCTGGGGCTGGGCCCGGTGTGGCAGAGCGACAACGGCCAGGCGCGGGCACGAGCGGCGGCGTTGCTCGACGGCGGCGCGGTCGCGGCGTTCGGTTTGTCCGAACGCGAGCACGGTGCCGACATCTACTCCACCGACATGGTGCTCACCCCGACCGGCGACGGCGGATACATCGCCACCGGCGAGAAGTACTACATCGGCAACGGCAACTGCGCGCGGATCGTGTCGGTGTTCGGACGCATTGCCGGGGTCGACGGCCCCGACGCGTACGTGTTCTTCCTCGCCGACAGCACGCATCCGAACTATCGGGTGGTCAAGAACGTCGTCCCCTCGCAGATGTACGTCGCGGAGTTCGCACTCGAGGACTACCCGGTGGGTGAGCACGACATCCTGCACATCGGAGTGGAAGCGTTCAGCGCCGCGCTGAACACCGTCAACATCGGCAAGTTCAACCTGTGCTTCGGCGGCATCGGCCTATGCACCCACGCGTTGTACGAGGCGATCACGCACGCGCACAACAGGATCCTGTTCGGAAACCCGGTGACCGACTTCCCGCACGTGCGCCGCGGGTTCGTCGACGCCTATGCGCGGCTGATCGCGATGCGACTGTTCTCCGACCGGGCGGTGGACTACTTCCGCTCCGCCGACGATCAGGACCGCCGGTATCTGCTGTTCAACCCGGTGACGAAGATGAAGGTCACCACCGAGGCGCAGCGAGTGACCGGGTTGCTGTCCGACATCGTGGCGGCGAAGGGATTCGAGAACGACACCTTCCTGCCGATCGCCAAAGTCGACGTGGACGGGCTGCCGAAGCTTGAGGGCACCGTCGCGGTCAACCTCGCACTGATCTTGAAGTTCATGCCCGCGTACCTCCTTGAGCCGCAGGAATTCGCACCCGTGCCGACGCGCGACGATGCCGCCGACGACGAGTTCCTGTTCCGCCAGGGGCCCGCTCGAGGGCTGGGCAAGGTGCGCTTCCACGACTGGCGGGCCGTCTACCGCGCCCACGCCGGGGTGCCCAACGTCGCGGTCTTCACCGAGCAGGCCGAGGCACTGGCGACCCTGATCGGCTCCGGCGGCGGGCAGGTCTCGGACATGGATCTGCAACTGGCGCTGGGCGAGCTGTTCACCCTGGTCGTGTACGGCGGCCTGATTCTCGAACAGGCGCAGCTCACCAGCCTCGATGGCGACCTGCTGGACCAGATCTTCGAGACGCTTGTCCGCGACTTCTCCGCGGGCGCGGTCGATTTGTTCGGAAAGGCGACAGCCACCGACGCGCAGGCGCAGTGGGCGACGGGCTCCATCCGCCGCCCCGCCCTCGACCCGGCGCGCTCGGGGCGGGTCTGGCAGCAGGTGGTGGACCTGTCCGGCGCCTATGAGATGACGCCATGACCGCCTCGGTTCTGGAGGGGACAACTTCGACCCCACTTCGCAGGAGGACATCATGAGCGAGGCGCACGCCATCGCCCGCGGTGGCTGGCCGTACGACCCGACCCGCCGCCGCGAGGACTACGGGTTCTTCGGTCCCGGCTCACCGACCTGGAAGGTGTGGACCAACATGACCGCGTTGATCGGGTTTCAGCGTTCGGTCACGCTCGAACACTTCGATCCGTTCCTGACCGCTGCCGTCGCCGACGCGGGCGGGATCTACCTGGACCCGCGCGGGCGCCTCGACGGCACCCTGTCGTATTTCCTGATCGCGGCCGTCGGGGACGGGCGCGCCGCGATCGAGACCTCCGAGATGCTGATGCGGGTGCACGCCAAGGCCACCGGCATCGAGCCGATCAGTGGGCAGCGGTACAGCGCCAACAATCCCGCCTCGCAACTGTGGATCCATGTCACCGGGTGGCATTCGGTCCTCAAGTGTTACGAGATGTACGGCCCAGGTCCGCTCACTCCCGACGAGGAGGCACGGTACTGGGCCGAATCGGCGATCGCCGCCGAACTGCAAACCTGCAAACCCGCCGACGTTCCACGCTCCCGCGAGCAGGTGCGCGACTACTTCGCTGAGGTCCGGCCAAGGTTGTGTACGTCCGAACGGGCCAATGAGGCCATGCACTACCTGCTGCGTACCCCTTATCGCCGGGGAAGGGGCTCGCTGTGGGCGATGAGCCGGATCATCGCGCCTGCCACGATCGCGTCGCTGCCCCGGTGGATGCGACGACTCGGCGCCTTCGACCAACCCGCCGCGGTCGACCTGGCCGCGATCCCCGCGACCCGGTTGGCCATGCGCGCCATGAACAGGTCGAAGGCCCCGCTGGTCGTGCTCAAGAAGATACTCCCGATGACTCACGAGGTGTTCGACCAGAACCACACCGGCCCACCACCGGTGAACGCCGAGACAATCACGCCCGCGCGGGCCCGCGAACTCTACGGCGGCGGCGGGAACGCGGGACGGTAGCCTGCCCGCCGTCGGTTGAGCTGGGTCGAGTGAGCACACGGAGGTGACGGGTCTTGTGCGAGAGGTGATGGCGCAGGCTCCAACTCTCAGGGCGACAATGGAGGAGCGGTCACGGTGACGATCTCGAACGACCAGGACAGCAGACCGCGTCGGCGGTACGCGCCGCGCCTGCCACCGGAGCGTCGCCGCGCGCAGCTGCTCGACGCGGCGTTCGAGGTCCTCGCCCGGGATGAGCTGCACGAGCTCAGCATGGAGGCCGTCGCACGCGCCGCCGGCGTGGGAAAGCCGGTGCTTTACACAGTGTTCCGCACCCGTTCCGACCTGGTGGCCGCCCTCCTGACCCGTGAGCGCGAGGATGCGATCAAGCAGGTGCGCGAGACCATGCCCACGGACTTGCGCGACCTCGGCCCGACGGCCGCCTACGCCGCCACCGTCTCGGCGTTCGTGCGGATTGTGTTGGAGAATCCCACCCGCTGGCGACTGATCCTCGCTATGCCCGAAAGCGCCCCGCGCGAGTACCGCGAGGATTTGCGCATCTCCCGTGCGGGCATACTCGCCGAGGCCGAGACCCTTGCCAGGGCTGGAATCAGCCTGGAACCACGCCTCGCGGGGCTTGATCCGGCGCTACTCGCCCAGACCATGCTCTCCTTCGCCGAGATGCTCGGCAGGCTGGCCGTCACCGACCCCGAGATCTACACCAGCGACCGGCTGTCCCAGTTCGCCAACGCGTTCATCGCCACCATCGCCAGGCCCGTACCCCAGACCGACGCCGAAAGTTAAGTCGCCATCTTCCATGGGAAGCCGTCCACAGCCCGCGCGGACGCGACACCACCCGGCGATCGGACCAAGCCCTTTCCCGTTGGACTCACCCCATCCTGGAAACCAGCGCAGGCGCGAGACGGCGGCCTACAACAGCGTCAGTTTGATTCGATAACACGAACCTCGCGCATCGCGCGCCCGATCTCCGCCGCCTTCTCCCGTTCTGAAGTGGCCCACGCCATCGCCTCATGATGGTGATGACGGTCGATGTCGGCGATCTCGGTGTAGAGACGGGCGGCTTTCTCGCGGAACGCCTTCCACTCGGCGGGCGAAGCGGTGTAGGCGGGCCGGAACCGCATGACTAGCTCGTGAGTCTGCGAAAGCGTTTTCGGCATCGTCGGACGTGGCATGCCTTGACTCAACCGCTGGTGATCACGGCGAACCACAGCACCATGGGCGCAGCGATGGCGCAGTAATGGCGCAAAGCCAACCTGACCAGCAACTCTCAGCTACCGTGGACGGACGGCGAGTCGTCGGGAGGAGTGGGATGCCGAAGCGCGTGCGGCTTGCTTGTGCAAGGAAGGTGGTCGGGCTAAGCCAGGAGACGCTGGCTCAGCGGTTGGGCGTCGAACGGTCAACCGTCGTGCGCTGGGAGACGACCACGATCGAGCCCCAGCCGTGGATTCGTCCCCGCCTCGCGAGCGCGCTGGGCATCACGGCCGATGAGCTTGCCGGGATGCTCGCGTCCTTCGTCGACCTGAAAGATCACCCACCCGAGCAGCGGGACCACCCACTCCTCGACGGGCTTCGTCGGGCGATGTTCGGCGGCGCGAATCAGATGTGCGTTCAGGAGCTGCCGTCCGTCGACGAAGTCCACCGTTTGTATCAGCAAGCCGAGTACGAAGCCACGGCAAGTGTTCTTCCCTCGCTGATCACCGGACTCGACACGCCGATCGAGTCCGCCTCCGCATACGTCGTCGCCGCCAAGCTCGCCACGAAGATCGGTGATTCCGCCCTCGCGTGGGTGGCGGCGGACCGGGCGGTTCGGTCCGCGATGGACAGTGAGCGAGACGCCCTCATGGGCGTGGCCCAGTACCAGGTGGCGTGTGCGCTGCTGAAAGGCGGCCATCGGGATGCTGCCGAGGAATGTGCCGCGTTGGCCATAGAACCGTTGTCGGACAAGGAAGACTGCGACGCACTCTCGGCGCGAGGCGCGTTGGTGCTGCTGCTCGCCGTGCTCGCGGCGAGGCAAGGGGATTCCGTCGCGGCCCGCCGCCGACTGATCGAGGCGCAGACCCTCGCGAACCAGCTCGGCGGGGACGCCAACCACGCCTGGACGGCCTTCGGCCCGACGAATGTGGCGATTCATCAGCTCTCGGTGGCGACCGCGCTCGGCGACACGGCATCGGCACACCGTCTGGGCGAGGAAATCAACACCGACCGTCTGCCGTCGGCCCTGCTGGGCCGTCGTTCGCAGGTCCATCTCGATCTCGCGCGGGCCGAAGCGGACCATGGCAACGACGCCGTCGCCGTGCTGCATCTGCTGGAGGCGGAACGAGTCGCGAGTCAGTCGGTGTCGCGCAACGCAGGGACACGCGCGGTCCTGGTCACCTTGCTCGGCCGCGAACGGCGTGGAACCACGCCAGGATTGCGTGCGCTGGCCCGTCGCGCGGAGGTCGTGCGATGAAGGTGGCCTACGTCGTGGTTTCCGCCGCGCCGCCCGCACTCCACGTCGGCACGCTGATCGATTCCCTCCACGACAGCGGATGGAACGTTTGCCTGGCGGCCACGCCAACCGCCGCGTCCTGGCTTGACGTCGGCACCCTCAGCCGCCACGCGGGAAATCCACTACGGCACGACTTTCGGGCCGTCGAGTGGCCGCTCGCGGACGCGATCATCGCGGCCCCGGCCACGTTCAACACGATCAACAAGTGGGCGGCAGGCATCAGCGACTCCTTCGCGCTCGGCGTTCTCAACGAGTCGATCGGGTTGGGAGTCCGGACGGTCGCCTGCCCGTATGCGAAGCCGACCCTGGCGGCGCACCCGGCCTTCGGGCGGAGCCTGCGATCACTGGAGAGCTGGGGAGTCGAGGTCCTCCCGAACGAGGCCATCCGGTCCTCATGGACACCCGTGCTCGAAGCCCTCGACCGTTAGCGAATGCAACCGGACAGTGACGAGATCCCGAGTTTGATCTCACTTGGACCGGAATCGGACAAAATTCCGCTCCGTCGGTGGCCGGGTGTGCGCCAGCGGTGTCTACTGGCAGGGTGCCCGGCGACTCGTTCCTGTGGAGATTCAATGACGCCGACCCGGCGGGTGCCCTCGATGACCTGTCGGTGTGTTGTTCGTCGCGGCGCTGGGCTGGGGAAATGGTGGTGGGGCGGCCCTATCGGGACGTGAATCAGCTCGTCGAGCGCTCCGACCGGGTCTTTCGCGCGCTCGGGTGGGCGGATCTCCGGGAGGCCCTCGACGCCCACCCGCGCATCGGCGACCGGGCGACCGGCGAAAGCCGTGAGGCCGGGTGGTCCCGGGACGAGCAGGCCGCGGCCTCTGGTGCCGGTGACGAGCTCAACCAGGCGAATGTGGACTACGAGGACCGCTTCGGGCACGTCTTCCTCATCTGCGCGACCGGGCTGTCCGCCGACACCATCCTCGCCGAGGTTCTGCGCCGGGTCCGTAACGACGTGGCCGTCGAGCGCGAAGAGGTGCGAGTGGAGCTGTGCAAGATCGCGGCGTTGCGACTGCGGAAACTGGCAGGCGCATGACGACGCTTTCCACCCACGTCCTAGACACCGCGCGCGGGAAGCCTGCGGCGGGTGTGCCTGTGCGCCACGACGAGCGCCGCGACGGCGAGTGGTGCGAGGTCGCCGCCGCCCACACCGACGAAGACGGCCGGATCTCCGGCTGGACGGCGAATCCGGGCGAGAACCGGCTGATTTTCGACACGGGCGAGTACCTTGGTCCGGCCGCGTTCTATTCGGAGGTGGTGGTGGCGTTCATGGTCCGCGACGACGGACACCACCACGTGCCCTTGCTGATCAGCGGTTACGGCTACTCGACCTACCGGGGGAGCTGATGGGGACCTTCGAACTGGGGGACAACCAGTACGGCAAGGCCGAGACGCGCTTGGTCCGGGTCGACCGCGACGGCGACACCCACGCGATCACGGACCTCAACGTCACCACCACCCTCGCGGGCGACCTCGCCGCGACCCACCTGACCGGCGACAACAGCGGCGTTCTGCCCACGGACACGCAGAAGAACACCGTCTACGCCTTCGCCCGCGACGGTGTCGGCGAGATCGAGGACTTCGCGCTTCGCCTGGTCCGGCATTTCGTGACGACCGCGCCGGAGATCAAGAAAGCCCGCGTGCGGATCGAGCAGTACTCCTGGGACCGCATCGCCGCGACCGGGCATTCCTTCGCCCGCGGCGCGGGGACACGGACCACCACCGCCACCTGCGACGGCGAATCCGCCTGGGTGGTGTCCGGGGTGGCGGATCTGGTGGTCCTCAACACGACCGGCTCGGAGTTCCACGGCTTCCCCCGCGACCGGTACACCACGCTTCCCGAGACCCACGACCGAATCCTGGCCACCGCCGTCACCGCGAACTGGCGGCACGCCGCCACCGACCGGGACTGGGCGCAAGCCTTTGCGGGAGCCAGGGACCGGCTGCTGACCGCCTTCGCCGACACCCACAGCCTTTCGCTGCAGCAGACACTGCACGCGATGGGCGAGCGGGTCCTCGAAGGCGACGACGACCTCGTCGAGGTTCGCCTCGCGCTGCCGAACAAACACCACTTCCTCGTGGATCTCGCACCGTTCGGACTGGACAACCCGGGAGAGGTGTTCCATGCCGCCGACCGCCCCTATGGCCTGATCGAAGGCACCGTCCGTCGTTCCGACGCGCCCGACGCGGGCCTGGCTTGGTGGTAGGGGATATTCCACAATGGACTTCTTGCGACCGACGACCCTAGCCGAGGCACTCGAGGCCAAGGCGGCGAACCCGGCGGCGGTGCCGATCGCCGGCGGCACCGATGTGATGGTGGAGCTGAACTTCGACCTCCGCAGGCCCGACGCGCTGCTGGACCTCGGTGGCGTGGCCGAACTGGCCCAATGGGACCTCGACGACCATGTGGTGCGGCTGGGCGCGGGCGTGCCGTACAACCGGATCATCACCGAGCTGGGCGACAAGCTCCCCGGCCTGGCGATGGCGTCGCGCACCGTCGGCTCGCCGCAGATTCGCAACCGGGGCACGGTCGGCGGCAACCTCGGCGCCGCGTCGCCCGCCGGTGACGCGCACCCGCCGCTGCTGGCGTGCGCGGCTGAGGTCGACGTCGCCTCCTCTCGCGGGTCCAGGCGCATCCCCGCCGCGGACTTCTTCATCGGTCCCAAGAAGTCGGTGCTCGAACCGGACGAACTCATCGTCGCCATAAGGGTTCCGGTCGCCTCCGGCCCGCAGCAGTTCGCGAAGGTCGGCACCCGCAACGCCATGGTGATCGCCGTCTGCTCGTTCGGCCTCGCGCTGAACGCGGGCAAGCGTTCCGTCGGCACCGGCATCGGCTCGGCGGGGCCGACACCGCTGCGGGCGCCGGAGGCGGAGGCCTTCGCCGAGACCGAGATCGACGGGCTGTGGGACTCGCGGGAACCGTTGCCCGACAGCACTTTGCGCCGCTTCGGTGAGCTGGTGGGTGAAGCGGCCAACCCGATCGACGATGTGCGGGGCACCGCGGCGTACCGGCGGCACGCGCTGAGCGTGCTGGCCCGGCGGACGTTGGCGTGGGCCTGGGCGGACTACCGGACTGGGAGCTGGTCTACATGAGGGTGACGGTGCGGGTCAACGGCGAGGAGAAAGTCGCCGACGACGTCTGGGAAGGCGAGAGCCTGCTCTACGTGCTGCGTGAGCGGATGGGCCTGCCAGGCTCCAAGAACGCCTGCGAGCAAGGGGAATGCGGCTCCTGCACGGTGTTCCTCGACGACGTCGCGGTGTGCGCGTGCCTGGTCGCCGCGGGCCAGGCCGAGGGACGCGAGGTGCACACGGTCGAAGGGCTCGCCGACGGCGACCGGCTCGACCCCGTCCAGGAGGCGTTCGTCGAGACCGGGGCCGTGCAGTGCGGGTTCTGCACACCGGGTCTGATCGTCGCCACGCACGACCTGGTCCGCCGGGTCCCCAAGCCGACCGACGCCGAGATCCGCGAGTCCCTGGCCGGAAACCTGTGCCGCTGCACCGGATACGAGAAGATCCTCGACGCGGTGCGCCTCGCGGCGTCCCGGATGGAGGGTGCCTCGTGAGGACCGTCATCGAAGGCGCCGCGGTGGCCACGGTGGACGCGGCGGGCACGGAGTACACCGACGGACATGTGGTGGTCAACGGCGGGCTGATCGAGTCCGTCGGCCCGGGCCCGGCCCCGGATTACCTGCCCGCCGACCGCCGGGTCGACGGCCGCGGCTGCCTGGCGACCCCCGGCTTCGTCAACACCCACCACCACCTGTACCAGTGGGCCACCCGCGGCCTCGCCCAGCAGTCGGACCTGTTCGACTGGCTCGTGCGCCTCTACCCCGTGTGGGCTGGCATCGACGAGGACACGACCGCCGCCGCGGCGACCGCGGGCCTGGTTCGCTTGGCGCGCACCGGATGCACCACCGCCGCCGACCACCACTACGTCTTCCCGCGCGACGCGGGCGACCTGCTCGGTGCGACCGTCCACGCCGCGGGCGAGGTCGGCATCCGCCTGCACGCGGTGCGCGGGTCGATGGACCGCGGCACCTCCACCGGCGGCCTACCGCCGGACTCTCTCGTCGAGGACACCGCCGCCGCGCTCGACGGCACCGGGGAGGCGATCTCACGCTGGCACGACCCGTCGCCCGGCTCGTTCGTCCGGGTCGCCGTCGGCCCCTGCTCGCCGTTCTCGGTGAGCGCCGACCTGATGACCGGCGCCGCCGAACTCGCCCGGGCCGCGGGCGTGCGGATGCACACCCACCTCGCCGAGACCCTCGAAGAGGAGAAGCAGTGCCTCTCCGAGTTCGGCTGCACCCCGGTCCAGTACGCCGAACGCCTCGGCTGGACCGGCCCGGACGTGTGGCTCGCCCACGGTGTGCACCTCTCCGACGGCGCCATCCGCACCCTCGGTGAGAGCCGGACCGGCGTGGCGCACTGCCCGACGTCCAACGCACGGCTGGGCGCCGGAATCGCGCGGGTGGCCGACATGCTGGCCGCCGGTGTCCCCGTCGGACTCGGCGCGGACGGCGCGGCGTCCAATGAGGACGGTGGACTCGGCGGCGAGCTCCGGCAGGCCATGTATCTGGCTCGGCTCCGCGATGGCGCCGCTTCCTTCGACGCCCGGCGCGCGCTGTGGCTGGCCACCATGGGCGGGGCCGCCTGCCTTGGCAGACAACGGGAACTCGGCTCGCTCGAACCCGGCAAGCTCGCCGACATCGCCCTGTGGCGGATGACCGGCGTGGAACACGCGGGCATCGCCGACCCGGTCGCGGCGCTGGTGTTCGGCTCGCTGCCGCCCCTGGCGCTGCTGCTGACCGGTGGCAACGCGGTGATCGAGGACGACGAGTCCTGCCTGGTCACCGAAGCCGACGTGGCCCGCGACCTGAACGCCGCGAGCGTCAAACTGGCCCGCAAGGCGGGGATGCTGCGATGACCCGGTCCTCCGAACGCACCCGCACCGAAGGCGGCGTCGGCCAGAGCCCGGCCCGGCCGGACGGCGCGCTGAAGGTGAAGGGCGAGTTCGCTTACTCGTCGGACCTGTGGGCCGACGAGATGCTGTGGGGCGCGACCCTGCGCAGCCCGCACCCGTTCGCCCGGATCAAGCTCATCGGCGTCGGCGGCGCACTGCGGATCCCCGGCGTGCACGCGGTGCTGACCCAGTCCGATGTGAAGGGCCGCAAGCGGTACGGGCTGGAGCACGCCGACCAGCCGATCCTCGCCGACGACGTCGTGCGGTACCAGGGGGAGCCGGTCGCGATCGTGGCGGCCGACCACCCGGAGACGGCCCGGCGGGCGGTCGCGGCGATCGAGGTCGAGTACCAGGTGTTCGAGCCGGTCACCGACATGGACCACGCACTGCGGCCCGACGCGACGGCGCTGCACCCGGACAACGAGACCGGCAACTGCGTGCGGCACGTGCGCATCCGCAGCGGCGACCCGGAACCGACGGCTCCGGTCGTCGTCACCGGCGAGTACAGCGTCGGCATGCAGGACCAGGCTTTCCTCGGCCCGGAGTCCGGTCTCGCGGTCCCGGCCGAGGACGGCGGGGTCGACCTCTACGTGGCCACCCAGTGGCTGCACGTCGACCAGAGGCAGATCGCGGAGGCGCTGCGGCTGCCCCCGGAGAAGGTGCGGCTCACCCTCGCGGGCGTCGGTGGCGCGTTCGGGGCCAGGGAGGACCTGTCCATGCAGGTCCACGCCTGCATGCTGGCGCTGCACACCGGAAAGCCGGTCAAGATGGTCTACGGGCGTGAGGAGTCCTTCTTCGGCCACGTTCACCGGCACCCGGCGCGGCTGCGCTATGAGCACGGCGCCACCGAGGCGGGCGACCTCGTCTACGTGCGGGCCCGGATCGTCCTCGACGGCGGCGCGTACGCGTCGAGCACCACCGCGGTCGTGGCGAACGCTGCCACGCTTGGCGTCGGGCCCTACGAGGTCGAGTCCGTCCACATGGACGCGTACGGCGTCTACACCAACAACCCGCCGTGCGGTGCGATGCGCGGATTCGGCGCGGTGCAGGCCTGTTTCGCCTACGAGTCCCAAATGGACCTTCTCGCGGAGAAATTGGGCATGGACCCGGTGGAGCTGCGCCTGCGCAACGCGGTCCACGAGGGCTCACGGATGCCGACCGGACAGGTGATCGACTCCGCGGCCCCGGTCGAGCAGCTGCTGAAGCTGGTGCGGGACAAGCCGATGCCGCCGCCCGCCGCCGACGACCTGCGCGAGATGCCTGGCGGGGTCTCGAACACGACGCACGGCGAAGGGGTCGTGCGCGGCGTCGGCTACGGGGTCGGGATCAAGAATGTCGGCTTCTCCGAAGGGTTCGACGACTACTCGACCGCCCGGGTCCGGCTGGAGGTCGTCGCGGGTGAGCCCGTCGTCTCCGTGCACACCGCGGCTGCCGAGGTCGGCCAGGGACTGGTGACCCTGCAGGCGCAGATCGCGCGCACCGAACTCGGTGTGGTCCAGGTGACGGTCCTGCCCGCCGACACGAACATCGGCAGCGCGGGCTCCAGTTCGGCGTCCCGGCAGAGCTACGTGACCGGCGGCGCCGTGCGAGCCGCGTGCGAGAAGGTCCGCGCGGAGGTGCTGGAGCTGGCGGAGAACCCGCAGGCGCGGCTGGAGGACGGCAAGGTCGTCACCGATGACGCCGTCGTCGCCGATATCGTCGACCTGCTCGGGGACAAGGTCATCGAGCACACCGTCGAATGGCGGCACCGGCCCACTGAGCCGCTCGACGCGCACGGGCAGGGCAACGCGCACGTGCAGTACGCCTTCGCCGCGCACCGGGCCGTCGTGGACGTCGACGTCGAGCTGGGCCTGGTCCGGGTCGTCGAACTCGCCTGCGCGCAGGACGTCGGCAAGGCGATGAACCCACAGGCTGTGGAAGGGCAGATCCAAGGCGGATCCGCGCAGGGGCTCGGGCTGGCGGTGATGGAGGAGATCCAGGTCGTGGCCGGCAAGGTCCGCAACCCGTCGTTCACCGACTACCTGATCCCGACCATGCTCGACATGCCGCCGATGCCGCTCGACGTCCTGGAACTGGCCGACCCGCACGCGCCCTACGGCTTGCGCGGCATCGGCGAGCCCCCGACCATCTCCTCGACGCCCGCGATCGTCGCGGCGATCCGGGCGGCGACAGGGAAAGCGCTGACCCGGGTGCCCGTGCGGCCCGAACACATCACCGAGACCGAGGAAACGGCATGAGTGTCACCGAACGGCTTGAGTTCTGGTCCGACGGCGTGATCATCGTCGGTGAGCTGCGCACTCCCGACGCCGAGGGCCCGCACGCGGCGGTGGCGCTGAGCGGGCCGTTCACCGGGGTCAAGGAACAGGTCGTCGGCCACTACGCGGAGAAGCTCGCCGAGGCCGGGTTCGCCACGCTCGCGTTCGACCACCGCGGCTTCGGGGAGAGCGGCGGCAGGCACGGACATGAGGACACCCAGGGGAAGCTGGCCGACCTCCGGGCCGCGGTGAGCCTGCTCGCGGCCCGGCCGGAGATCGACGCGCACCGGATCGGGCTGGTCGGGGTCTGCCTCGGCGGCGGCTACGTCATGCGGGCCGCCGCGACCGACCCGCGGGTCAAGGCCGTCGCCGGGATCGCGGGCGCCTACAACAGCCCCGCGTACTTCGCCGAGCGGATGGGCATCGACGCCTATCGCGCCGCCCTGGGGGTGTTCCTCTCGGGCTACGACGACCTGATCCCGGCGGTCGCCCCGGACGGCGGCGAGGCGGCGATGGCGGGGGAGGAGCCGTACTCCTACTACGGCACCGAACGCTCCGCCGCTGAGCACTGGAGCAACGAGGTCACCCGGGGATCGCTGCACTCGCTGATGACGTTCGACGCGCTGAGCGCGGCAGACCTGCTCGCGGCGACCCCGCTGCTCGTCGTGCACGGGAAGATCGACGACTACTGTGCGCCGGAACTCGCCGAGCGGCTTTACGAACGGGCGACGGGTGCCAAGCGTGCGGTGTGGCTCGACTGCGAACGGCACGTGGACCTCTACGACGTCGAGCCGCACGTCAAGAAGGCCGTCGAGGAGACCGCTCTTTTCCTGCGCGAAAGCTTGCCTGCGACATCACTCTAGGTGAAGATCAACTGCATAAGGATGACCCGATCGGCGACACGGGTTGTCGTTAGTCTGGCCCAGACCATTTCCCTAATCCCGAGGTGGATCGTGACTGACACGGCAAGCTGGGTGCCCGAGGGTGTCAACACCGAACTGCCCAGCGCCGCGCGGGTGTATGACTACCTGCTCGGCGGTGGCCACAACTTCCCCGGCGACCGCGCCCTGGCCGAGATGCTGGTGACCAAGGTGCCCGCCCGCGACATGGCCAGGCTCAACCGGGCCTTCCTGCGCCGCGCCGTCCTGTTCCTGCTCGACCAGGGCATCACGCAGTTCCTGGACCTGGGATCAGGCATCCCGACGGTCGGCAACGTGCATGAGGTCGCGCACGACGTCGACCCGGAAGCCCGCGTCGTCTACGTCGACTACGAGCCGGTCGCGGTCGCGCACAGCGAACTGCTGCTGGAGGGCAACAAGAACGCCGCCGTCCTGCAGGCCGACATGCGCGACCCGGACAAGATCCTGCAGCACCCGCGCACCCGCGAGCTGCTCGACCTGGACAAGCCGCTCGGCCTGCTCATGGTCGGGGTCGTCCAGTTCGTCCCGGACGGTGACGACCCGTGGGCGCTCGCCGCCCGCTACCGCGACGAGGTAGCCCCCGGCAGCTACCTGGCGCTCTCGGCGTTCACGTGGGATCACGCGCCCGCGGGCATGGCGGGTGCGGTCGAGGTGTTCAAGAACAGCCAGGACCCGATCTTCCCGCGTACCCACGCGGAGATCACCCGGATGTTCGACGGCTTCGACCTGGTCGAGCCCGGCCTGGTCCTCACCCCAGAGTGGCGGCCCGAGCGGCCGGAGGACACGGCGGACGCCGAACGCTCGAATCTGTATGCGGGTGTCGCCCAGAAGCCGGTGGGTCACTCGAACGGCTGAGCGGAATGCCCGCTATGCGTGGGTCTGAGTAGCGCGATGTACCCGATTGGGTGCAGAGTGGTAGCTCTTCGGCGCATATCTTTCAGTAAGCAGTCGAGAAGGACACCGATGATCCGCCACCCGGACGGTCACCGTGGACCGTGCTGAGCTGGCCAAGAGATGGGCCGCTGCGTTGAACCAGGTCGTGTATGTCTCGCGCTCGCGCGACGACATCGAGCGTGACTTGGGCGACCTCGTCGCCCGTCTCGCGGCCTGCGTGCGCCCCGGTGCCGACCTGGCTCCGGCGGTGGAGATCGGCCAGGACCTGGTCGCGGCCGGGTTCAACAAGGCGGGCTGTATCCGCACCACGATCGACGTGCTGGGCACCGGTCTGTCCGAAGTGGAGGGTGTGGCCGCGGCTGACGTATTCCCCGCGCTCGCGTCGGTGGCGGCGGGATTCACCGCCGCCACGCGTGACCGGCTGTTCTCCGAGCAGGAGGACATCCGGCACGCTTTGGTGCGGGCCAGGGAGAACGTCGAACGCGACCTGCAGGCCAGCGAGGCGCGCTTCCAGGGCGTGTTCGCCACCGCCGCGGTGGGCATGCTGATCAGCGACCTCGGCGGGGGCGTCGCGCGCGCCAACGAGGCGCTCGAAGAGATGCTCGGCTATCGCAAGGGCACGCTGTTCCGCAAGCGCCTCGATGACCTGTTTCACCCGGACGAGGCCGACTTCCTGCGTGAGCGCTACGCCGAACTCCGCGCGGGCGAGTGCGACACGGTGCGGGAACGCACCCAGTTCCTCCGCGCGGACGGCGACACCGCGTGGGTCCGGGTCGCGGTGACGCTGCTGCGCGATGGGGACGGCAAGCCGGACCACCACGTGACCATGGTGGAGGACATCTCCGACCTGCACCTGATCGAACACCGGCTCAGCACCCAGGGCACCCGCGACATGCTCACCGGGCTGGCCAACCGGCAGGCGTTCGAGGGCAGGCTCGAGGAGTCGATGGGCAGCACGGCCGACGTGTCGCTGTTCCACATAGGACTCGACGAGTTCGGCGTGGTGAACAACGGAATAGGCAGGCACGCGGGCGACAAGCTGCTCAGCGCCATCGCGGGCAGGCTCATGCTGATCGCCGAGGAGCGCGAGGGTGCCCTCGCCCGCATCGGCGGCGACGAGTTCGCGATGCTGACACCGGGTCGGCACGACGTGGCCGCGGTGGCCGGCGACATCAACGAGACGCTGGCCGAACCGACCTATGTGGACGGTGAAGGAGTCGCGGTGACGGCGTCGATCGCCGTGCTGCGCTCACCACGCTCGGGCACCGAGCCCGCGGAGCTGTTGCGCGCCACCGACATCACGTTGCGCAGACTGAAGGCGTCCGGCCGCAGGCAGTGGGGTCTGGTCGAGGCCGACGACCTCGCCGCCCGGGAGCGCTTCCGGCTCACCGCGTCCATCCCGGGCGCGTGGGAGAGCGGCGAACTCGATGTGGAGTTCCGGCCGGTCGTGGAGTTGGAGAACGGCACGACGGTGGCTGTGCAGGCGCTGCTGTGCTGGGACAGCCCGGTCCACGGGCGCCTCGGCCACGACCGCTGCCGCGAGTTGCTGCGCGACACCGGGCTCAGCGTCCCGGTCGACCAGTGGGCGCTCGGCGTGGCGTGCGAGCGGACCGCCGAGCTCGCCCCTCGGCTGTACCTGGAGCTGACCGACGAGCAGGCAGCCGACCAGGACCTCGTGGGCACCGTGCGCCAGGGCGGCGCGCTGGAGCGGCTCGACCTGGGTGTCCCGGTCTCCGCGCTGGCCGACCCGCAGGCCGACGACAACGTGTCGGTGCTGACCGACCTCGGGGTGCGGATCGTGCTGACCGGGTTCGGCCAGACGCCCGGCGACATCGCCTGCCTGGAGGACTACCCGGTGCACGCCGTGCGACTGGGCGACCGGGTCGTCCAGCGGATCGGGACGGCGCCGGACCCCAAGTCGATGTTCGTGCGGTCGGTGCTGGAGCTGCTGCCGATGGTCCGCGAGTCCGGCCGCGACGTGCTGGTGCCCGGAGTGGACACCGCCGAACAGGCCGACTGGTGGAAGCGGGCGGGCGCGGACCTGGCGGTGGGCGCGCACTTCGGCGAGCCCGACACGGTGGACGACGTCGTCGCCTAGGCGGCGACGGCCACCGACTCCAGGGCACGGATGCCCGCGGCGGTCAGCGTGGCGGCGACGAGCTGGCCGAAGCGGCCGGTGCCCGCGGCGATGTAGCCGTCGTGGGTCAGCGTGTGGGCGCTGAACTGGTCGCAGAAGGGGACGCCGTCGATGTAGAGGTCGGGTTCGCGACCGCAGCTGATCTGCGCGCGACCCGCCGCGACGGCTCGCAGCACCGCGATGGTGCGATGACTCAGTTCGTGTGGCTCGGACATTTCGGGTTCCCCCCGGTCTGTGGGTTACTTCGTATTCGTCGCTGTTGAGGTGTTAGATGCGTGACCCCCTCATGAGGTTGCATCGGATCGTCACCCCGCTGACGTTACAAAGCGTGACCAGATTGCGTCGACACACTTTTAAGAGGGGACTTTCGGCCCCCAGATACCTACGGCCGACGCTGGTCAGGGGAGCCGTTGAGGCCGAACAAGATCCGCCGCATGACGTCCGGGTCGGTCGTCATCGGCTCGTCGGGCACGGCGGCCCGAGCGGCCTGCGAGGCCTTGCGCTGGCGTCGCGGCAGCGGCACCGCCGAGGCGTTCATGCCGCTGGGCAGGGCGAGGGCGAACCAGACGATGTAGCGGCCGTGGTCGATCTGGGTGGTCCCCGCCCGGGCCACACCGGCAATGGCGGGCGTCGGCACCGGCCGCGGCGACTCGACCTCGAAGATCAGGTCGGCGCCGGACAGTCGCACCCGCGCGGTCATCATCCCGGGGGCAGCGGGGTTGACCGAGTCCACCACAGCGGTCATGACCACCCTGGCCGCCTCAGCGGCGACGTCACGCATGTCGCGCAGCGCCCACTCGGTCAGCGAGAACCGGACGAACATCTCGGCACAGCCGATCGCACTGGGCAGGGCGACTAACTGGAGGTCATCGACCTGTTCGGTCCGGTCGCTCATCCGATCTCCCTCAGGTGCCGCCCACGCGTGCGCAAGATGGTGCCACGATCGGGT
>NZ_JBOHGC010000462.1:0-1351 GCF_050699995.1 Actinokineospora sp.
ATGCTCGGTCGCGTCACCGCCACGAGCACCAGCGCCAGCAGGAAGGTCGGAATGACCAGGAAGAACTCGGTGATCCGCATCAACAGGTCACCGGGGCGTCCGCCATAGTAGCCGGCGGCCGACCCGACGAGCACGCCGATCACCCCCGACGTGGTCGCGGCGAGCACACCGACCATCAGCGAGACTCGGGCGCCGTGAAGCACGCCCGTCCAGATGTCGCGCCCCAGATCGTCGGTGCCAAACAGGTGGCCGCGGCTCGGCGCCGCGAGCGGACTCTCGCTCATCGCGCGTGGCGACCCGGCGCCCACGACCCCTGCCAGCGCCGCGGCGGCAATAAGGATGCCCAGCATTGCCGCCCCCCCAACAGCCGCCCGATTGCGCGCGAACCGCTGCAGGAACGTCGCGGGCGGCCTGGCGCGCGCCCGCCCTGCTGCGGGGGCCGGCGATGCCGACGCCGGGCCGACGACCTCACGCATCGGCCGCGTCACGCATACTGAATCCGCGGGTCGAGGACGCAGTAGAGGATGTCCACCAGCAGATTCGCCAGAATGACGCCGATCGACACGAACATGAACGTGCCGACGATGACGGGATAATCGCGCGTCTGCAGCGCCGTGAATGTCAGCGTGCCCACGCCCGGCCACGCGAACACCGTTTCGGTCAGGACGGCGCCGCCGATCATGCGGCCGAGATCGATGCCGGTGATCGTCACCACCGGCAGCAATGCGTTGCGCAGCGCATGATGGCGGGTGACCCGGCGCTCGCTCAGGCCCTTCGCCCACGCGGTCCGCACATAGTCCTGGGAGAGCACCTCGAGCATGCTGGCGCGGGTCAGGCGAACGTAGAGGGCCAGGTTGACCAGCCCCAGCGTGAATGCCGGCAGGAGCAAATGCCTCAGGACATCCCAGACCGCCGCCAGACCGGCGATCTCCTCGCGAGATGACCGCATGCCGCCCGAGGGCAGCAGGCCCAGCGTCGTGCTGAACAGGAGAATGAACAGCAGTCCCGACCAGAAAACCGGCATGGAGTAGCCAATGAGGGCCACGCCGGTCGAGGCGTTGTCCAGCAGAGAGTAGGGCCGTCGGGCCGCCGCCGCGCCGAGCGACACCCCGGTCACGAGCGCAAAGACTAGCTGCGAGGCCATGAGCAGAACGGTCGCCGGCAACCGCTGCAGAATCAGCCCGATGACGGGCTGATTGAAATACAACGAATAGCCGAGATCCCCCCGGAAGACCCGCTGGAGATAGACCGCCAGCTGCGTGAGCACCGGCTGATCCAGGCCATACTCGCGTCGAACCCGCTCCCGGAACTCGGCCGTTGACCCGTATTCGCCCACCAGGATATTGACCGG
>NZ_JBOHGC010000463.1:0-6099 GCF_050699995.1 Actinokineospora sp.
CGTCAAGACCGAGCACGCCAATGGACTCTTCACTGGCGTGACCCTGCAGCTGGAAGTGCAGGGCCTCTTGGCCCAGGCGACCACGATCGACACCGATCTGAATTCCGTCCTCAAGCGCATCCTGTCCGGCGAAATTGACGACGCGGGAGCGACGACGCTTGAAGCGGCCGCGGAAGCGGGCGAAGACCGCATCGTCGACGAGCAACGACACCGCGATCTGTTGGCGAAATACCAGGTCAAGACCGACGGTATGACGACGTGGCCCAGCGGACTGACCGGCTGGCTCGCCGAGCGGGCGGGCTTCTCGAAGGAGCGGATCACCGAGAGCGAGGCGAAGCTGCTCGACGACCTGCAGGCGCGCAAGGGACTCATGGGACTCAAGGAGTTCGCCGACATCCGGCAAACCGCTCTTCACACCGCGGAGGGCAAGTTCGAGGGCAAGGGCTTGACCGACGGGCACGCGGACGCCTTCCGGCATGCCTACTGGAACGCGTTGATGACACAGCGGTACGGCGAGCAGTGGGCGAGCGAGTTCGCCACCGCCCACGAACGGAACCCGTCCAGCCACCCCATCCCGGTGGGCATGGACCTGCACAACAACGAAGTCGGCCGCGAGATCGCGCGCGCCAACCCGGACGCCAACCCCGAAGAACTCGCGACGCTGGTCGAGCAGGCGGTCAAGGACGGCAGGATGGTGATCATCGACAAGGACGACACCCTGGTGCCGTCCAACGAGGCTGACCCCGGCGACACCCGAGACACCAGGAACAACCCCTGGCCGACCGACAACCCCGGCCGCGGCGACGACCGGGATCCCGGCAAGCCGTCGGCAACCCCGGACCAGTACTGACCATGCGCTCGATACTGACTCTGATCACTTTGCTCGCCCTGCTGGCGGGATGTGGCTCGAACACCTCGGGAGTAACGGTGGAATTCGACGACGACCTCGAGAAGGCGATCACCACACTAGCCCGCTCGGGCGGCTCACAACCGCTCAAGGACCTGGCTCCCGGCGACTGGACGGCCGTGCACATCCTCACGGGCCCCGCATCCGGCGCGCGGATCGAGCGGGAACTGGGCCGACCCGCCGAGATCGACGGCGAGGGCACACACGGCGGTGACTACGTCCAAGACGGCAACCTCCTCGTCTTCCAACGCGACGACAAGATCGTCCGGATGGTCAGCCTCGGCCAACTCGCCGCGCTCGGTGACGGGACATACCGCTCGGACGTAGTCCTGCGGGCGCACAGCGGCGCCATCAAGATGACCAACCCGGACGGAAGTCCCGCAGGCCGCTGACTGGAAGATCGCGGCACCTACCTCGCCGAGTCCGAGAACTTGGCGGTCGCCATCGGCGGGTCTGCTGATTCCCCTGCGTCCGCTCGTCGACAGAAGAGCGCGTCGTCAGGCGCGGGCGCGGCAAGGGATTCAGGATTTCGGAGTTTGGCGGCAGCGGTCGTCGATGTCGGGAATCCAGTAGCAGAGTTCGAGTGTCTTCATGGTCGCCCAGTGCCCGAGGCGGCGGGCTTGGACGATGAACGCGAAGAATCCGCCCAAGAGCAGAACGGCGCATCCCGCCGCCAGTGCGGCATGTCCGACGAACAGCTCGACCACCGCGGCGCCGGAGCCCAAAGCCAGTGGGGGTGCGGAGTTGCGCAGCATCAGGCCCGTCGCCCGTAGTCGTTTCACCTCGATGGCGACGTCCTTGTCGTGCAGCTCTATGGCGGCCAGTAGAAGGGATCTGTCGATGTCGACGAAGTCGCGGCCTTCGGCGGCGGGAACCCGCTCCAGGAATTCCCGGCAGGGAACGGTAGAAGTCCGCCAGTTCGAGAACCCGCGGGCAGTCGAGCACGACGCACTGCAGTTTGCCGATCATCGGCGTGTCCTCACAGTCGGTCCAGGACGAGCCGGTACGCCGCCCGCAGATCCTCCTCCGACAGCGGCGGCAGCATGTGCCCCGCGCCGACAAGAATCGCGTAGAGCAGTTGGCCGACGTGGCGGGACTCGGTGGCGTCGCGGCCGTGGCGCAGCCAGAGGGACTCGAGGTAGGCGATGCGGGCCTGGTCGACCCTGGTCATCATCGCCGCAGCGTGGGCGTCCTGCTGCGCCCAGGCCCGCATCGCCGTCTCCAGCCCCTGCTCCTGGCTCGCCAACACCATGTCGAGCAGGCGGTCGAGCATGACCGTCGGCTCGCTCGGCAATGCCTCCAACTCCTCGATGTAGCGGTCGGTGCAGACCTTCTCGAAGTGGTCGAGCAGTGCCCCCTGATAGCCCGCCATGCCCGCGAAGTGGTGGTAGAACGACCCCTTCGTCAACCCGAGCCTGCCGCTGAGCCGCTCGATCGTCAGCGCTTGGGACCCTTCGGCGGCCAAGACCGCAATGCCCTCGTCCAGCCAGTCCCGCTTGCCCATGTTCTCGCGACCCTCCCATGCCATGCCATACCGTATGGTACGTTATTGTCAGGTCGGCAGGGCCTGGGGGTCTCTGCCGACCTTTTGCCCGGATTCGGCCGCCGGCCGGTTCCGGACAGGACTTCGCGGGCCGTTCGTTTAGGTTGTGGGGGTGACCAGTGAGACGACCTTTCTCCGCCTTCAGGCGCGCACCCAGCGCTTCACCCTCGGCTCCCCCCGCGAGTTCCGCGTCGCCCCGGACGGCTCGTACGCGCTGTTCCTGAGGTCGGCGACCGGCGAGGACCGCACCCACATCCTCTGGAAGCAGGACCTGGCGAGCGGGACCGAGACCCGCCTCGGCGACCCGGCCGTGCTGCTCGGCGGCTCCGAGGAGCTGTCCCCGGAGGAGCGCGCGCGCCGCGAGCGCAGCCGCGAGCAGGGCGCCGGGGTGATCGGCTGCGCCACCGACGCGCAGTCCCGAATGGTCGCCTTCGCCTTGTCCGGCCGCCTCTTCGTCGCCGACGCGCACACCGGCGAGACGCGCGAGCTGGCCACCGCGACCCCGATCATCGACCCGCGCCCCGACCCGACCGGCACCCACGTCGCCTACGTCGCCGACGACGCCCTGCGCGTGGTCGGTGTGGACGGCGCGGGCGACCGGGCCATCGCCACGCCGGAGGGTGAGGGCCGGGCGTGCGGGCTCGCGGAGTTCGTCGCGGCCGAAGAGATGAGCCGGTCGCGCGGCTATTGGTGGTCGCCGGACGGCACGAAGCTGCTCGTCGCGTTCACCGACAAGCGCGAGGTCCAGCGCTGGCACATCGCCGACCCGGCGAACCCCGGCTCGGACCCGGTCACGGTGTCCTACCCGGCCTCGGGCACCCCGAACGTCAAGGTCGGCCTCGCCATCGTCAGCCTCGACGGCACCCGCGTCGACGTCGACTGGGACGGTGAACTGGAGTACCTGACGACCGCGCACTGGTCGGCCGCGGGCAAGCCGCTGATCGCCGTGCAGTCGCGTGACCAGCGCATCGTGGAGATCCGCGCGGTCGACCCGGACACCGGCGCCACCGAGGTCGTGCACACCGACACCGACGACACCTGGATCGAGATCGTCACCGGCGTCCCCGCGTGGACCCCGGACGGCAGGCTCGTGCGCGTGGCCGCCGCCGACGGCGCCAACCGCCTGTTCGTCGGCGACGAGGCCGTGTCCGGCGACCTGCAGGTCCGCTCCGTGCTCGACATCGGCGACGACATCCTGTTCACCGCCTCGGCCGACGACCCGACCCAGGTCCACGTCTACCGCACGGGCGAGAAGGTCGCGCAGGTGTCCACTGTGGACGGCGTGCACACGGCCGCCCGCGGCGGGGACGTGACGATCCTGACGTCCTGGTCGCTGGACTGGTCCGGCCCGAAGGTCAGCGTGCTGCGTGGCGGTGAGGTTCTCGGTGAGGTCGAGAGCCTCGCCGTGCGGCCGCCGCTCACCCCGAACGTGCGGCTGCTGACGGTCGGGGAACGCGGGCTGCGGGTCGCGGTCCTCTACCCGACCGGGCACGTGCCGGGCACGAAGATCCCGGTCCTGATGGACCCCTACGGCGGCCCCCACGCCCAGCGCGTGCTGTCGACCCGCAACGCCTACCTTGTCCCGCAGTGGTTGGCGGACCAGGGTTTCGCCGTGGTCATCGCCGACGGCCGCGGCACGCCGGGGCGCGGCCCGGAGTGGGAGCGCGCAATCGCTTTCGAGCCCGCCGAGGTCACCCTGACCGACCAGGTCGACGCCCTGCACGCGGTCGCCGCCGACCACCCCGACCTGGACCTGACGAAGGTCGCCATCCGCGGCTGGTCCTACGGTGGATACCTGTCGGCGCTGGCGGTCCTGCGCGCGCCCGAGGTGTTCCACGCGGCCATCGCCGGGGCGCCGGTCACCGACTGGCGGCTCTACGACACCCACTACACCGAGCGCTACCTCGGCCACCCCGACCAGAACCCCGAGGTCTACGACCGGAACTCCCTGATTGACGACGCGCCCAAGCTCGACCGGCCGCTGCTGATCATCCACGGGCTCGCGGACGACAACGTCGTGGTGGCGCACTCGATCCGTCTGTCGAGCGCCCTGGTCGCGGCCGGTCGCCCGCACGCGCTGCTGCCGCTGCCGGGGGTCACCCACATGACGCCGCAGGAGGACGACGTGGCGGAGAACTTCATGCTGATGCAGGTGCGCTGGCTGAAGTCGGCGCTTGGTCTGTGAGTGTTCGGGGCCTGACCTATTTCAACAGGTCAGGCCCCGTTCCAGCCGGTGAGTGTCGGTGGTTCTGGCTAGGCTCCGACGGGTTCGGTCCAAGTCTGGTGACAAGGAGAATCCGGTGGCTTCCCGTCTCAACCCCTACCTCAGCTTCAACGGCGACGCGCGGCAGGCGATGGAGTTCTACAAGGAGGTCTTCGGCGGCAATTTGACGCTGAACACCTTCGGTGAATTCGGCATGCCGGACGCGCCGGAGTCCGACAAGATCATGCACGGCATGCTCGAGGCGGACAACGGCTTCACCCTCATGGGCGCCGACACCCAGCCCGGCCAGGAGTACAACCCGGGCACCGCGTTCGCGGTCAGCCTCAGCGGCGACGACTCCGACGAGCTGCGCGGCTACTGGGACACGCTGTCCGGCGGCGGGACGGTGCAGGTGCCGCTGGAGAAGCAGATGTGGGGCGACGAGTTCGGCATGTGCAGCGACCAGTACGGCGTGGCGTGGATGGTGAACATCGCCGGAGACCGGTCGAAGGTCTGAGCGACACCGCCGGGAGCCGCGCACGACACGTGCGCGGCTCATTCCGCTGTGGCTCACTCGACTGTGAAGACCCGCTTGCCCCGGTTGTGGCCCGTTTCCACGAGTTTGTGGGTGGCGGGCGCGTCGGCCAGGAGGAAGGTGCGGACGGGCAGCGTGAGGCGGCCGTCGGCTACTCGCTGGGCGACTTCCGCCAGGGCGGAGGGGTCGCGTTCGTTGGAGCCGAAGAGCGGGACGCCCAGTTGGTAGGCGCTCATGTCGGAGATCGTGATGATCCGGGACGTGCCGCCGCGCAGGTCGATCGCGTCGGGGAGGCCGCCTTGGCCCATGTCGAACACGGCGTCCACGCCGTTGGGGGCTTCGGCGCGCACCCGGTCGGCCAAGCCGGGGCCGTAGGTCACGGGCGTGGCGCCCAGGTCGTGCAGGTGGTAGTGGTTGCCTTCGCTGGCGGTCCCGATCACGGTCGCGCCGCGCTCGATGGCCAGCTGCACGGCGACGGTCCCGACCGCACCCGCCGCGCCGTTGATCAGGATCGTGTCGCCGTCGGCCAGGGCCAACTGGTCGAGTACCCCGGTGGCCGCTTCGGCCGCGATGGGCAGACCCGCCGCTGTTGCCCAGTCCAGCTCGCGCGGCTTGGGCACGACTTTGGTGACCAGGGTGTATTCCGCGTACCCGCCGGTGTCGGCGAAGCCGAACACCTCATCGCCGACCTCGGCCCAGTCGACGTCGGGTCCGACCTGGTCGACGGTGCCCGCCATCTCCAACCCGGGAATCGTGGGCAGCGTCGTCGGCACATACTCCGCCAAAAACCCGCGCGAAGCTTGGTGTCGTACGGGTTGATTCCCGCCGCCCGAACCCGGACCCGCGCCTGCCCCGGACCGGCCTCGGGCGTGGGCACGTCCTTGAGGTGCAGGACATCCGGGCCGCCGTAT
>NZ_JBOHGC010000464.1:0-18068 GCF_050699995.1 Actinokineospora sp.
GGGCACCACTACGACATCCTGGCCGGCGGCGACGGCACGGATCGCGGCCTCGTCGGCGATCTCCATGAGCCCGACGTCCCCCGGCAGCACGGTCACGTGACCCGCCCCGGTGCCCGTGATGACCTGCAGGAGCTCGTAAGGCGTGGGCTCGTCCGCGTCTCCGACCCGCAGCACCGCAACGCCCTCTGACAGGAACAGCTCGGCCAGGTCGTCACCGCGCACGGCCGCCACCACGGCCCGGTCCTTCGTGTACCGGCTCCGCTCGCCGGAGACCGCGTCGGCGAATCGCGCGACCCGGATCTTGCGCGGCCGTCCGACGTCGATCCCGGCCTCGATGGCGGCGCCGACGTCGTTGCAGTGCACGTGGACGGTCCACAGGTCCGAGCCGTCGCCGACGACGGACACGCAGTCACCCAGGCCGTCGAGGGCATCGCGGAGGCTCTCGACCTCGGTGGCGTTCTCCAGCAGGTACATGACCTCGTAGGCGTAGAGGTCCGATCCGGCCTCCCGGGCCGCGACCAGCGGGTTCTCCGCTCGCCTTGGGGCGATCGGGGCGTCGGCGGTGACCCGGGCGGCGGCGGCCAACTCGGGCGGCTTGCCGCCGATCACCGCGACGAGCGCGTCGAGGACGACCACGACCCCGCGGCCGCCCGCGTCGACGACACCGGCCTCGGCGAGCACGGCCAGCTGGTCGGGGGTGCGGTCCAAGGCCTCCGCGGCGGCGATCGCGGCGGCGACGGCCACGTCGTGCAGGCCGTCAGGTCCGATGGCCCAGGCGGCGGCGTCGAGCACGCTGAGCATGGTGCCGGGCACAGGCTTGGACACCGCGGCGGTGGCCAGCTCGGCCCCCCGCTTCAGCGCCGCACGCAATTCGGGTCCACCGACTTCGCGCTGGTCACGAACCGTTTCGGCGATTCCGCGAAGCACCTGGGAGATGATCACCCCGGAGTTGCCCCGCGCGCCCGCGAGCGCGCCCCTGGCCAGCACGGCTAACGCGCCGCCCGCGTCCGACCGCTCCTTGACCGGCGCGCGCAGCAGCGCTTCAAGGGCCGCGCGCAGCGTGTTGAGCAGGTTGGAGCCGGTGTCGCCGTCGGCGACCGGGTAGACGTTGATCCGGTCGATCGCCTCGCGGTGGGCGTCCATCGACTGCACGCAGGCCGCCGCCCAGCGACGCACCTCGCCCGCGTCCAGTGCCTGCAGCACTCAGCCTCCCAAATCCGCCGGTATCCGGGCAGCGTAGCGACCTGGTCCCGCCCCGGTTTGGAACACCACACCGGCACCCGTTACGCTGTGCTGACTGCCCGGGCCCCTGGGGCCCTCGTATGTGCGCCCATGTACAGATCCGTTTATGGGCACCGCAACCTGAAGGAGTTCGACGTGGCTGCCGTGTGCGACGTCTGTGGCAAGGGGCCAGGCTTCGGCAAGTCGGTCTCGCACTCCCATCGGCGTACCAACCGTCGTTGGAACCCGAACATCCAGACCGTGCACGCCAAGCTGGGCATTTCTCAGCGCAAGCGCCTGAACGTGTGCACCTCCTGCCTCAAGGCGGGCAAGGTCGTGCGCGGCTGACGCTGCCGCAACTTGTCGTCGGAACCGGCGTCGGCGACTCAGGTCACCGACGCCGGTTTTGTCATGCCCACGGCGCACAGTGCGCGCAAGGCGGCCAACCCGCCGAGCAGCGAGGCCGCACCCGCGATGGCGAACGACCACCGCGCCCCGACGAGCGCGACCACGGCGCCGCCGAGCACGGTGCCCAGCACGTTCGACCCGATGAGGATCGCCTGCGCCGCGGCGAAGACCCGCCCGCGCAGTTCCTGTGGCGTCCGTGAGCGCACCAACCCCTGGTTGCACACGTTATGCACCCCGTTGGCGGCGCCGCCGAGCAGGTACCCCGCCGCCACCGGGGCCGCGAACGGCAGCAGCGCGGGCACCAGCATCGCGGCGCCCGCCGTGCAGCAGGACAACCCGAGACCGGTGAGCAGCACCCGCTCGGCGTGCACCCGCCCGGCCAGGCGCACGCCGATGAAGACGCCGATCATCCACGCGGCGTGCAGGATCCCCAGGGTCGCGGCGCCGCCGTGGAGGACGTCGATGACGTAGAAGACGTTGGCGACGTCGGCGACCATCACCCCCGCCATCGCCAGCGCCAGGCTGACCTGGGCGACCCGCAGCACCGGGTCCGCCGCGACGTGCCGCGCCCCCGCCATCGCCGCACCCCGCCTGCGCCGGGTGCGCGTCCCCCGCGGGTCGCGCTCGGCCCGGACGAAGCCGAGCAGGCACGCCTGCACGAGGTAGGTGGCGGCGTCGAGGTACAGCGCGTCCCGGGTGCCCAGCGCGGCCACCAGCAGCCCGCCCGCGGCCGACCCGCCGAGCATCCCGAGCGTGCGGCCGGTGGCCACCACGGCGTAGCCGCGAGTGGAGTCCCGTTCACCACAGATCACCGGGACCAGCGCGGCGGCGGCCGGATTGACCACGGCGGTCCCGCAGCCGAGCAGCACGAGCATGAGCAGCACCAGCGGCAGCCGGTCCAACACGGACACGACCCCGAACACGGCGCCCGCCTGGACCAGTTGCCCGACGATCATGAGCCTGCGGTTGGGCAGCCGGTCCACGAGCAGCCCGGCGAGCGGCGCGCCGAGTGTCACCGGGACGAACTCGGCGATCAGAACCGCGACGACCGCGTAGGAGCCCACATCCTTGACGTGCAACAGAAGGACGATGAGCGTGATGGCGGTGCCGAACATCGACACAGCGGAACCCGATGCAACCAAAAGAAGATCGCGTCGCCCCAGCACACCAGCGACGCTACTGACGATCTTGGGCGAACAGAACGAACGTCACACCCTTGCCTGGCCGTGCTACTCGGATGCGCAGTCCGCCGTGGATTCGTTCACCCGGTCGCCCTATCCGTTTCCCTAACGGCCGACAAGGAACCGCGGGATCGTTGGCGAAGACAACTTCCAGTCGATGTCGGTGGGTCAGGGCAGCTTCCAGTCGATGGGCTCGGCGCCCTGCTCGACCAACAGCGCGTTCGCCCGGCTGAACGGCTTGGAGCCGAAGAACCCCGCGTGCGCGGAGAGCGGACTCGGGTGCGGGGACTCGATGCAGGGCACCGGGTCGAGTATCGGCCTGAGGTTGCGGGCGTTGCGGCCCCACAGGATCGCCACCAGCGGACCGCCACGGGCGGCCAGCGCCCGGATGGCCTGCTCGGTCACCTGCTCCCAGCCCTTGCCCTGATGCGAGTTCGCCTTGCCCGGCTCCACCGTCAGCGCGCGGTTGAGGAGCAGGACACCGTTCTCGGCCCACGGCGTGAGGTCGCCGGTGGACGGCGGCGGGTGGCCGAGGTCCTCGCAGTACTCCTTGTAGATGTTGACCAGGCTCTTCGGGATCGGCCGGACGTCCGGCGCCACCGAGAACGACAGGCCCACCGCGTGCCCCGGCGTCGGGTACGGGTCCTGGCCGACCACCAGCACCCGCACGTCGGCGAAAGGCTGTTGGAAGGCCCGGAGAACGTTCTCCCCGGCGGGCAGGTATCGGCGCCCGGCGGCGATCTCCGCGCGCAGGAACTCACCCATCTCGGCGATCTTGTCGGCGGCGGGGGCCAAGGCCGTCGCCCACCCGGCTTCGACTATCTCAGTCAGCGGTCGTGCCACGCCGGAAAACCTTACTCAGTCGAGCCTGCGCAGCCCCGCCCGGTAGGTCTTGGCGTGCTGCAGGTAGATCTCCACGATGCCGGAAGTCAGGTCCTCGGGCACCACGTGGCCCTCGCGCACCTTCGCCGGAACACCCAGCGCCATCGACCGCGCGGGGATGAAACCGTTGAACGACATCACCGCACCGGCCCCCAGGATGGAGCCCTCCTCGACCACGGAACCGTTGAGCAGCACCGAACCCGACGCGATCATGCAGCGGTCGCCGACCGTGGCGCCCTCGATGTGGACGTTGTGCCCGATCACGCAGTCCGCGCCGATGATGGCGGGGTGGAACGGGGTGCAGTGCACAACCGTCCCGTCCTGCACACTGGTCCGCTCCCCCACGACGATCTCCCCCGCGTCACCGCGCAGGACGGCCTGCGGCCACACGGAAGCCCCCGCGTGCAGGGTCACGTTGCCGATGACCGTGGCGTCCGGGTGGACGTAGGCGTCGGGGTGGATGGACGGGGTCAGGTCACCGAGGGCGTAGACGGGCACGCGATCTCCTTGCCGAGGTGGACGGACAGCTCGTGCCCGGCGTAGAAGCCGAACGCGGGAATGGGGGTGTAGCCGGAGGACTGGTAGAGCGCCACGGCCTCGGGCTGCATCAGGCCGGTCTCCAGGATCAGCTTGTGAATGCCTGACTCGGCCACGGTGCGCTCGATCTCGGCGAGCATCCGGCGGGCGAGCCCTTTGCCGCGTCCGTCCGGGGAGACGTACATGCGCTTGATCTCGGCGGTGCCGTCACCGTGGTCGCGCCAGGCGCCGGTGACGAGGGGGCGGTCGTCGACATAGCCGACGAAGAAGCGGCCCTTGGGCGGGAGGAACTCGGCGGGGTCGACCGGGGTCTCGTCGGGGGTGCCGTAGCGGACCACGTACTCCTGCTGGACCTCGTCGATGAGCAGCTGGGAGTGGGGGTGGTCGTAGGGCCGGGCTTCGATGCGCACGGGCCGATTGTCGTTTATGCGAGTGCGCGACTGAACGCGAGGTCTGTCACCCCAAGATGCTAGAAACGTAACCATGACGACACAGCCCGTGATGAACCTCCGGAAGATCTCAGGCGCCTGCGAGGAGGACGACTGTCCCACGGTGTACTTGAGCGACCGGAACACGTTGGTCGTCCAAGGTGATGCCGTGACAGTTGCCCATGGGCTACGCCTAGGCGAAGGTGAACTCGCCGTGGAACTGCCGATCAGCGTGGTTCGGGAGGCTATCCGTGAACTTGCCTAAGGTCGGCGCGCATCTGTTCGAGGACTTCGAACGATCCGCTTGGCGATTCGAGACCCAACCCGTCTACACGATGCCGGACGAGGCCGAGAACTTTCGCCTCTTCCGCGAGGGAAAGCTGCGACTGGAGCACCCCGACGGCTGGTGGCACAAACTGGTTCGCGCGAAGACCTCATCCGGCAAGTCGATGGGCCGAGTCCGAGTGATCCGTCGCCCACTCAACGACTACGTGCGTTACCAGTTCCATCGGGGAATCCCGAACAACATCGCATCCGGCGAGGACATTCGGATCCTCGACATCACTGGCCTCAGCCTCGACCTGCCCGATCAGGATTTCTGGTTGTTCGACGACGCTACGGTCCTCCACTTGAACTTCCGACCGGACGGCACCCTGATCGATAGGGAGATAGTGAAGAACCCGGATTTGGACATCTACCGAACCTGGCAGAAGACCGCCCTGGAACACGCCGTGCCATTCGAGGACTATGTTCGATCCTGAGCGACAGAAACAAGAGCGAAAAGACCTCGCCGAGGCCCTCCGCGACCTACGGAGGGCATCCGGCCTGTCCGGCGAGCGCCTCGCCACCCGCTGCGCGATGTCGCAATCCAAAATCAGTCGAATCGAATGCGGCAAGATTCTTCCGTCGATATCCGACGTTCAGCGCATCCTGACCGCCCTGGGCGTCGCCGATGACGCGGCAAAACCGTTCTTAGATCTGGCAAGAGTGGCGAACGTGCACTACCGATCCGTGCGTGCGCTCGCCGAGAAGGGGTTATGGAGAGGTCAAGACGAACTCGCCGCCTTAGTGGACTCGTCCTCACTCGTACGCTATTTCGTGCCCGCCGTACCTTCCGGCATGCTGCAGACGCGCGACTACGCGACGGCAATCCTCACACCCGTAATCCGTGGCAGACCTGCCCGCAACGTCGAGCGCGCGGTCGACGCGAGAATCCGCAGACAGCGAGCGATCTACGACCACTCGCGCGAGTTCGTTTTCGTGATGACCGAACAGACGGCCCGGTGGCGCCGGGCGAACGCTGCGATCATGGCTGCACAATGTCACCACATGGCAGATTTGACGGAACTGCCAAACGTAACCATCGCGATGATTCCGAACACGGCAGAGATCAACTGTGGACCGCTCAACAGCTTCACCGTCTATGACGAACGGTTCGTGCTCGTCGAACTGTTTTCCGGCAGCGTCATGCTGCGCGATCCACGTGACGTCAGCTATCACATCAACATACTGAATCATTTTCTTGACCGAGCACTCAGAGGCACCAGAGCCGCCAATCTTCTGCGGCGTATCGCAAACGAGTTCTGATTATTCGAGTGCGCGACTGAACCGCACACAATCATGCGGCTACCGGTTACGTTCGAGACGTGGAAATTCTAGGTCTAACCAATCCTTATCGCGGCGATAAGCCCTGTTCGCGCGCGTTCAGACACGGCTTCACCTTCCGCTGGGTCAAAGGTGACCGGTACATCGCCGTCATGCGCGGATTCTGTGTCGACGTTCGCCGGTACCTCATCCTTCACGACGATCTCGCCGGCAAACTCGTGCACGAAACACCCCAGCCCCTCGTCGACGCGATTCCCGCCCCGCCGGACGAGTGGTGGGACAACGCCCACCTTCGGCGACTCGCCGACTCGTGGACGGCCAACCGCTCCCCCCTCAGGAGGACGGGATGACGCAGCCGATCTTGCTGGTCCGCCTTCGCCCTGGGCCTGGGATCGGTGAGCGGCGGCGCGGGGTTCATCTGGTCTCAGCGCCAGACTCCGTTCCAGAGCACCTCACGGCGTGGTGCGGCATGCGGATCGCGGCAGGCACCGCCGATCTTCTTCCGGATTTCTCCGGTATGCCCTGCGAACTGTGCCTGGCGAAGGCATCTCGGCGGACGCTGCCGACCGAAGGCTGAGCGCACCGCATGGCCGGACATCTCGAACAAGCGACGGCTGCATTTGCCGCCGCGAGTCACGCGTTCCCGCGACCACGTGCAAGCCGCCATCAGTCGAGGCCAGCTAACGCCAGTGCTGCCAGCCCGCGGCGCCCTCATACGCGGACCCGTCGACAGTCACGCCAGAGCCCCGGGTGACCGTCCCGATCGCGCGCCAGCCCTCCGGGATCGCGCCTGGGTCCGGGAATGTGGCGGCCAGGGCGTGGTCTTCGCCGCCGGTGAGGACCCAGTGGCGCGGGTCCGCGCCGAGTGCCTGGGCTACGTCGATCAGGCGCTGGTGGACCTCGATCAGGTCGGTGCGCACATCGATGGCCACATTGGACGCCACGCCGATGTGGCCGAGGTCGGCGAGGAGGCCGTCGGACACGTCGATCATCGCGGTGGCTCCGCAGTCCGCCGCCTGAGGGCCCGCCGCGTACGGGGGTTCCGGGGCGCGGTGGGCGCCGACGACGGTGACTGGGGAGCGGAAACCTCGGCCCAGCACCGCGAGACCCGCCGCGCTCCAGCCGAGGCGGCCTGCTACCGCGACGATGTCTCCTGGCATGGCGCCGCCGCGGGTGACGGGCATTCGGCCTTCCAGGTCACCGAGGGCGGTGACCGAGATCACCATGGTGTCGGAGTTGGCCATGTCGCCGCCGATGATGCCGATGCGGGCCCGCGAGGCCTCGTGCCACATGCCCGCCGACAGCTCGTCGATCACCGAGACCAGTGTGGTCGACGGACACGCCAGGCCGACCAGCACCCCCGTGGGGACCGCGCCCATGGCGGCGATGTCGGCGAGGTTCACCGCGATCGCCTTGCGGCCCACCTGGTCCGGCGGCGACCAGTCGAAGCGGAAGTGCACTCCCTCGACCAAGACATCCGTGCTCGCCACGACTCTGCCGTCGACGGCGGCGACCACGGCGGCGTCGTCGCCGGGGCCGAGGAGGGTCGGGGTGCCCTGTTTGCGGTTCTCGGTGATCCGGCGGATGAGACCGAACTCACCCACATCGGCCACGGTTTCCTGGCCCTGGGTCGAATCCGGTCGCACGACTTCCTCCGATCACCGATGTTCGGATCCACCAACAAATCCTGAACTGGGGTACGTTGCTGAACACGTTCCTACATCTTGGGGACTCCTAGCCGCGAAGGGGCGCGCCGTGGTCCACGCTTACATCCTGATCCAGACCGAAGTCGGCAAGGCGGCGGCGGTCGCCGCTGAGATCGCCGAGATCTCCGGGGTCACCACCGCCGAGGATGTCACCGGACCGTACGACGTCATAGTCCGGGCCGAAGCCGACAATGTCGACCTCCTGGGCCAGTTGGTCGTCGCCCGCATCCAGAATGTGGACGGGATCACTCGCACGCTGACCTGCCCGGTCGTCCACCTCTGACCCGTGGTCTAGTGGGCCGGTGAGTGACCAGCCCCTGACCGGGCCGCCTCGCGCCGCCGTCATCGCCGCCGTGGTCCTTGTGGGCCTGCTGGCCGCGGGGGTGGTGATCGCGAGCCGGTTCCTGCCGTCCGACACCGCGGCTCCGGCGCCGACGACCGCCGCCACGCCCAAGACCGGGCCGGTGGGGCTGGTTCCCGTCGACGCCCCCGACTCGGGGTCGACGCACTGCGCGGCTGTCCTCAAAGCCCTGCCCGCGTCGCTTGTCAGCGCTGGGACGACGCTGTCGAAGCTGCCGCTGGCCGACCCGGCCCCGCAGGGCGCCGTCGCCTGGGGCGACCGGATCGCCCCACCCGTCGTGTTGCGCTGTGGGCTGCCCAAACCGGCCGAGCTGACCCCGACCTCCGCGCTGCGTGAGGTCTCCGGCGTGAAGTGGCTGCCGATCGTGGGCACTGGCAGCTCCACCTGGTTCGTCGTCGATCGGCCCGTGCACATCGCGTTGACGCTGCCCGAGGGCGTGGGCACCGGCCCGCTGCAGACAGTGTCCGAAGTGGTGGGTGCCACGCTCCCGGCGCAGCCCGTCAAGCCTTAGCGCAGACCGGTTCCACGGGCGATCGCGGTGTCGATGAGGGTGGACAGCAGCGTCGGGTAGTCCACGCCGGTGACCTCCCACATCTTCGGGTAGGCCGAGGTCGGCGTGAAGCCGGGCATGGTGTTGATCTCGTTGATCGTCAGCGTGCCGTCCTCGCCGACGAAGAAGTCGACCCGGGCCAGGCCCTGGCAGTCGAGCGCGTGGAACGCCTCGACCGCCATGGCACGCAGGCGTTCGCTGACGTCGTCGGGGAGCTTGGCCGGGATGTCGAGCTCACAGACGTCGTCGAGGTACTTGGAGTCGAAGTCGTACCAGTCGATCCCGTCGACCAGCCGCACCTCCGCGGGCTGGGACGCCTCGACCCGGCCGTCCGGGAACTCCAGGACGCCGCACTCGACCTCGCGGCCGACAATGGCGGCCTCGATCAAGACCTTCGGGTCGATTTCGCGCGCGTGCGCGATCGCCGCCTCGAGCTGGTCCCACTCGGTGACGCGGCTGATGCCGGTCGACGACCCGGCGCGCGACGGCTTGACGAACACCGGCAGCCCCAGGCGCTCGCGCTCGGCGGCGTCGAGCGTGGTCTGCCCGCGGCGCAGTTCGACATACGGGCCGACGGGCAGGCCCTCGGCGATCAGCAGCTTCTTGGTGTAGCCCTTGTCCATCGCCACGGCACTGGCGAGCACGCCCGGCCCGACGTAGGGCAGGCCGACCATCTCGAGCAGGCCCTGGATGGTCCCGTCCTCGCCGTAAGCGCCGTGCAGCATCGGGAAGACGACGTCCACCGCGGAGAGCACCTCGCCCTCGCGACCCTTCTCCAGCACCACCAGGCGGCCCGAGGTCGGGTCGGCGGGCAGCGTCAGCTCAGTGCCCGCCTCCACGGAGGGCAGCGCCCGGCCCTGGATGCGCAGTGCCGCGGGGTCCGACGGCCCCAGCACCCAGGCGCCCTCGCGGGTGATCCCGACGGGCAGGACCTCGAAGCGCTCCGGGTCGAGATTGGCGAGCGCGCCCGCCGCGGACACACAGGAAATCGTGTGCTCGGTGCTGCGTCCGCCGAACACGACGGCGACTCGGATCTTTGAGCTGGACATGGGTCCCGACCCTACCCGGATGGGCTAACGGCGGACCCGATCGACCTCGTGAAGAGTTCCACCAGCACCGGGATCGCGTCCTGCAGCTGGTCTCGCGAACACGCCGCGTACCCGAGGGCGATGCCGAACCAGCTCGCCCGGCCACTGTGGTGGCGGGCGAGTCCGTCGAGCAGCAGACCCCGGCGCAGGCCTTCTTCGATCAGGGCGTGCTCGGCCTCGGCGGAGTCGAGCGGGACGACCAGGTGCGCGCCCGCGTCGTCGCCGATCATCGGGATGTCCGCCGCCGCCAAGGCGTCGACGAGCAGCGCCCGGCGCTCCGAGAGCTCGCGGCGGAGTTTGCGCAGGTGCCTGCCCAAGTCGCCGTTGCGCGCGAGTTCGACGAGCACGAGCTGGCCGGCGGCGGCCGGGCTGGTTCCGCACTGGTCGCGGTGTTCGAGGACGGCGGTGACGACGGACGGCGGCGCGACCATCCAGCCGGTCCCGAGCGTCGGGGTGAGGATCTTGCTGGTGGTGCCCAGGTGCACCACGACGTCCGGGGCGAGTGCGGCCAGCAGGGGCAGCGGGGCGACGTCGTAGCGCAGTTCGCCGTCGTAGTCGTCCTCGATCACCAGCCAGCCCTCGCGGCGGGCGCGTTCGACCAGCTCGACCCGCCTGCCCGCGGACATCCGGCGGCCCAGCGGGTACTGGTGGGCGGGCGAGCAGTAGATCATCTTGGTGGCCGCGGGCAGCGCGTCGAGGAGCAGCCCGTCGGCGTCGACATAGGCGGGGACGACCCGCAGCCCCGCGGTGCGCAGGGTGTGGACGGCCCGCTGGTAACCGGGTTCCTCGACGGCGACGGTGTCGCCCCGGCGCAGCACGGCCGCGGCCAGCTCGCCCACCGCGGCCGTCGTGCCGCCGGTGGCGAGGACGGACTCTCCTTCGCCGCCGTCGTCGAACTCGCCGCTCACCCGCAGCCCCCGGTGGCGCAGCAAGTGCTCGGCGACAACGGCCCGGTACGCGGGCAGGCCTGCCCGCTGCGGGCGCGACAGCGGGGCGATGTCCGCCGCGCCACGCCAGGCCCGCCGCCACGCGGAGCGGTCGATGCCGCCCGCCCAGGGCGATCCGGGGGTGAGGTCGACGGCGTCGGCGGCGATGAAGTCCGAGCGGGGTCGGCGCGGCTTGGCACGCAGCGATCCGGGTGGCTCGGTGGTGATGTAGGTGCCGGAGCCGTGGCGGCCCGCGATCCAGCCCTCGGCGTGCAACTGCTCGTAGGCGGCGGCCGTGACCGTGCGGCTGACGTCGAGTTGCGCGGCCAGCGCCCGGGTCGAGGGCAGCCGGTCGCCGCTGCGGAGCCTGCCGTCGCCCGCCGCGGCCCGCAGTTCCTCGGCGAGCTGAACCGCGAGCGGGGTGGTCGACTCGCGGTCGAGGGTGACCGGCAGCGCTGGACTCTCGGCCATAAGTGGACTCCTGGAATTGCTCAGCTGTGGCCCTATTGAGAGGCCACTCTACTCCGGCATGCTAGCTGGGTGACCCAGACACCGCTCTCCCCGACCAGCCGCAGCACCGTCCGCCGGGGCAAGAAGCGCGCCGTCGCCGACCGCGCGGTCCTGCACTCGATCCTCGACTCCGGCCTGGTCTGCCACCTGTCCACGATCATCGAAGGCGCCCCGCTGGTGCTGCCGACCGCCTACGGCCGCGACGGCGACACGCTCTATGTGCACGGCTCGACCGGCGCCCTGAGCCTGCGAACCGCGGGCGCGGGGATAGAGGTGTGCGTCGCGGTGACCCTGGTCGACGGCATCGTCTATTCGCGGTCGGTGTTCAACCACTCGATGAATTACCGGTCCGCTGTCGTGCACGCCACCGCGACCGCGGTCACCGACCCGGACGCGAAGTGCCACGCGCTCAACGTCGTGACCGAACATGCCGCGCCCGGTTCGTGGGACTACGCGCGCGTACCCAACACCAAGGAGCTGGCGCAGACCTCCGTGCTCGCGATCGACCTCACCGAGGCGGCGGTCAAGGTGCGGGCGGGCGGGCCGAACGACGACGATGACGACCTCGCGGCGAACCGGGTGTGGGCGGGTGTGCTTCCGCTGCACCAGGTTTGGGGCGAGCCGGAGCCGTGCGAGCTGCTGCCCGAGGGGGTCGCGGCGCCCGAGCACGTGGTCGCGCGCGAGGTCCGATAGCCGCCGGCTCGGGCGCGCGGCGGCGGACAGGCTGGGCGCATGACGTTCGAATTCCACGCCATTCCCGCCGCCGTCCTCGCCGAGGTCCGCTCGGAACCGGCGCAGCCGTGGGTCGCGGGCGGCGGCGAACCGCTGCGGTGCTGCCTGCGCAATGCCGTCGCGGGTGAAAAGCTGATCTTGTTCAACTACGAGCCGCCCCTGCCCGCGGACAGTCCTTATCGAGAGAAGGGTGCGGTGTTCGCGCACCCGACCGAGTGCGACGGTCCGGCCGCGACCGACCGGTACCCGTCCGACTGGCTCGGCAAGCCGCAGGTGCTGCGCGCCTACGACAGCCGGGGCTGGATCCACCCGTCGACGACCGTCCACGACGGACAGGACCCGGAAAGCGAGATCGCCAAGCAGCTCGATGACCCGGAGGTGGCCTGGGTGCACAGCCGCAATATCGCCTACGGCTGCCACATGTTCACGGTCACACGGGCTGCGGGCCGGTGAACGGGTCGAGCCGGTAGTGGCCCATGGGCGGCCGGCCCTCGCGGTAGACGTGGATGCTCACCGCGGGGTCGGTCCCGGCGTTGGTGACCTGGTGGACGTAACCGGGGCCGAACACACGGGTCTGGCCGACGGTCACCGGGTGCAGCACCTCGGCGGGCCGGGCGCCGCCGCGGGCCACCCGTTCGGTCAGAATGCCGGACACGACGGTGAACGCGCCCGCCACGGTGCCGTGGTCGTGCAGGTCGGTGCCCTGGCCCGGCAGCCACGACATCAGCCAGACCTCCTGGCCGTCGGCGCGGTCGATGAGCGCGGTGAAGCGCTCGTCCGGGTCGTAGCTGAGCAGGTCACGCCAGCGGTCGCGGTCCAGCGCGTACTCGCGGGCGATCAGCGCCGGGTGCGCGAGAGCCGGGGTACCGCCAAGGGCGATGGTGTTCGGGGGAACGGCGAACATCTTGAAGTCTCTTCTCGGGATGCACGAGCACGACACGACCGGATCAGGTCGCAGGGCGGGCTGGATCACCGACAGAGACAGAGCGCGCCCGCGACACGACAGAGGTCGATGTGACCCCGCCGGTCGGTCATGGCGCGAAGAAGCATGGGGATAGGGAACCATGGGAACGGCCGGCCGTCAAAGGCGCCCAAGTGCTGAGAACACCCATCCGAACCGCGCTGGGCGCCGAATGCGAGATGTCGGGTTGGACGGATGAGAGCGGGTGGCCATGGCCGACCGGGTTCGGCGGATCACGGGGAGCGTGCCCGACGCGGAGCTGCCCCCGGACGCGGGTGCGTTGCTGCAGCGGGTCGCACGGGGCGACGAGCAGGCGTTCGACGCGCTCTACGACCTTGTCTCAGCGCCCGTGTTCGGGCTGGTGCGACGCATTGTTCGAGATCCGGCGCAGTCGGAGGAGGTGACCCAGGAAGTGATGCTTGAGCTGTGGCGGACCGCCGCCAGATTCACCCCCGACCGGGGCAGCGCGATGACCTGGGTCATGACCCTGGCCCATCGCCGCGCCGTCGACCGCGTCCGCTCGGCGCAGTCGGCGACCGACCGTGAGGACAAGGCGTTCCGCCGCGAGACCGCGCGGCCCTTCGACGAGGTCGCCGAGCAGGTGAGCACCCGGCTGGAGTACGAACAGGTCCGCCGCTGCCTGGCCTCGCTCACCGATCTGCAGCGCGAATCGGTCGAACTCGCGTACTACCGCGGGCTCACATACAAGGAAGTGTCGGAACTGCTCGACACGCCGCTCGGCACGGTCAAGACTCGTCTACGAGACGGACTCATCCGTCTGCGCGACTGCTTGGGGGTGGCCCGATGACCCCGGACATCCACGCGTTGACCGGCGCCTACGTCCTCAACGCGGTCACCGAGACCGAACGCGCGGACTTCGAACGGCACCTTGCCGAGTGCGAGTCGTGCGCCGAGGAAGTGCGCGAGCTGGAGGCGACGGCGACCCGCCTCGGTGAGGCCGCGGCGATCCACCCGCCCGCCGCGATGAAGGCCCAGGTCATGGCCCGCATCAGGGACGTGCGGCAGTTTCCGCCGGTCGGCGACGAGCTCGCGGTGCGACGCAAGCGGTGGTCGACGCGGATCCTGGGCATGGCGGCCGCCGCGCTGCTGGTGGTGTCGGTGGCGCTCGGGGTTGCGCTGGCGCAGACCCGGCAGGACCTCGACGCGGGTCGGCAGCAGGTGGCAGCGATGTCGGAGCTGCTGTCCGCTTCGGATGCCCGTGTGGTCAGCGGGTCGACGCCCGCGGGGCTCAGCGGCACTGTTGTGGTGTCGCGGGAACGTGGCCAGGTGATGCTGCTGGCCGACAAGGTCCCGGCGGCCCCCGCGGGGAAGACGTATCAGGTGTGGCTCATCGGCGGCGAGAAGCGCTCCATCGGGCTGCTCACCCCGGATGAAGGCGGCAAGGCCCGCTTGCTCGACGCCTCCGGCATCGGCGACGCCATCGCCATCGGCGTCACTGTGGAACCCGCGGGCGGCTCCAAGCAGCCCACCACCGAAGCCGTCATGGCCATGACCTTGCCCGCCTGACCGCCCTAGCCAATCCGCGAGTCCCCACTTCCCGACAGTGAGTTCCCCGTTCACGACAGTGAGTTCGCATTTCAGGCCGCACCACGACGGGTCGCTCCCGAGCGATCCACCGGAGTTGCGTGCCTGAAATGCGAACTCACTGTCGTGAACGGGGAACTCACTGTCGGGAAGTGGGGACTCGCGGATTGGCTAGGGCGGTGAGGAGGTCGGCGACCAGGTCGGCGGAGTCCTCGCAGCCGCAGGAGAAGCGGAGCAGGCCTTCGGGGACGGGGTCGCCCCAGCGGGCTCGGCGGTCGGCGGTGGAGTGCAGGCCGCCGAAGCTGGTGGCGGCGGAGACCAGGGTGGTGGCGGCCACGAAGGACTCCGCTGCCTCCGCTGACTCCAGTTCGAAGGTGACCACTCCGCCGAAGCGACGCATCTGCCGGGAAGCGATCTCGTGGGCCGGGTCGTGTTCGGAACCGGGCCAGCGGATCCCGCGTACCCGCGGGTGTTCGCGGAGGGCCTCGTAGACGGCCGCGGCGTTCTCGGCTTGGCGGGCCAGGCGCAGGTCGAGGGTTCCCAAACCCCGGTGGGCCAGCCACACCTCGAACGGGCCGGGGACGCTTCCGCTTCCGGTGCGCTCCGAGCGGAGCCGGGCCGCGAGGTCCGGGTCCGTGGCGCTGATGTGGCCGAGCACGACATCGCTGTGGCCGGAGAGCGCCTTGGTGTCGCTGGCGAAGACCACATCCGCGCCCAGCGACAGCGGGCGTTGGCCCAGTGGGGTGGCCGTGGTGTTGTCGACCGCCATGAGCGCGCCCGCCGCGTGGGCGTGGTCCGCCACCGCGGCGACGTCGCACACGTCCAGGCGCGGGTTCGACGGCGTCTCGACGATCACCAGGCGGGCGCCCTCGACCATGTCGGCCGTCCACACCATGCCGGTCGGCAGTTCGCGGACGGTCAGCCCCAGCGCGGCGAGGTTGTCGCGGACGTAGGTCCGGGTCAGGTAGTAGCCGTCCGAGGGGAGCACGACCGTGTCCCCCGCGCGAAGCACCGTGCGCAGCAGGGATGTCGTCGCCGCCATGCCGGAGGCGAACACGACGCAGGTGCCGCCGTCGAGGTCGCCGATCGCCGTCTCCAGCGCGTCCCAAGTCGGGTTTTCGGCCCGGCCGTAGGAGTGCGCGCCACCCAGGTGGAACTGGGAGGCGAGCACCGGCTGCGGCCCAACCGGAGCGCCCGGCTCGGCAGCCGGAAGTCCCGCGTGCACGCAGCGGGTGCCGTCGCCGAGGGTCATCGCTCCGGCTTCGTCTTGCGGCCGAGCAGCTCGCCCGCCATCTCGCGCGGGTCGAAACCGTCATGGCAGACCCGGTGCACGATCTCGGTGATCGGCATCTCGACCCCGTGCCGCTGCGCGAGTTCGCGGATCGACGAGCAGGACTTCACGCCTTCGGCGACCTGGCCCTGCGCGGCGGCCTGGGCCTGCGCGACGGTCTCGCCCTTGCCCAGGCGCGCGCCGAACGTGCGGTTGCGCGACAGCGGCGAGGAGCAGGTGGCGACCAGGTCGCCCAGCCCGGCCAGCCCGGAGAAGGTCAGGGGGTCCGCGCCGAGCGCCGCGCCGAGGCGGGCGGTCTCCGCGAGGCCGCGGGTGATCAGTGTGGCCAGGGTGTTCGCGCCGAAGCCGAGACCGGTCGCCATGCCGCAGGACAGGGCGATGACGTTCTTGCAGGCGCCGCCGATCTCGCAGCCGACGACGTCGGTGATCGTGTACGGCCGGAAGTAGCTGTTGGTGCACAGCTCCTGCAGCGCGACCGCGCGGTCGTGGTCGCGGCAGGCGATGACCGACGCGGTGGGCTGCTCCTGCGCGATCTCAACCGCGAGGTTCGGCCCGGACACCACGGCGATCCGGTCGTCGGCGACACCGGTGATGTCGGCGACGACCTCGCTCATCCGCTTGAGCGTGCCCAGTTCCACGCCCTTGGCCAGGCTCACCAGGGTCGCGTCCGGCGGCAGCAGCGACGACCACGCGGCCAGGTTGTGCCGCAGGCTCTGGCTCGGGACGGCGAGCACGACCGTGTGCGCGCCGTCGAGCGCCACCCGTGGGTCCGAAGTGGACCTCAGGGTGTCCGGGAGCCGGACACCGGGCAGGTACTCGGCGTTCTCCCGGTGGTGCTCGATGGCCTCCGACACCGAACTCCGGCGAGCCCACAATGTGACTTCGCGGCCACTGTCGGCCATCACCTTCGCGAAGGTGGTGCCCCAAGATCCGGCGCCCAGAACGGTGATCGCGGCCATGTCAGCTCGCGGTCTCGTCGCGCTTGGCGCCGGGGCGGAAGAACTCCGCGGGCGGCTGCTCCTCGCGGATCTCGGCCAGCAGGTCGCGGACTTGAGTCATCAGCAGGTCGGTGACTTCGCGAAGCACCTGGTTGGTGATCGGCTTGCCGCGGTAGGCCGACAGGTCGACCGGGTCGCCGACGACGGTGCGCACGTGCTTGCGCGGCAGCGGCCGGAACTTCTTGGTGTAGCCGTCCCAGATGTCGTTGGTGCCCCAGCGCGCGGCGGGCAGCACGGGCACGTCGTTCTCCAGTGCGAGCCGCGCCACCCCGGTGCGGGCCCGCATCGGCCACCCCGTCGGGTCCTTGCTGATGGTGCCTTCGGGGTAGATCACCACGACCTTGCCCTCCTTGAGCGCATCATGCGCGGCCCGCAGGCTGTCCTTGGCCTCGGAGGACCCACGGTAGACGGGGATGCCGCCGGAGCCCTTGAGGATGCGGCCGAAGATCGGCACCTTGAACAGGCTGTCCTTGGCCATGAACCGCGGAACCCGCTTGTTGCGGTGCACGAAGACAGCGTCGTTGGGCGGGTCGAGGTGCGAGACGTGGTTCATCACGAGCAGCGCGGCCCCGGTGCGCGGCAGCTTCTCGCCGCCCACGTAGGTGCGCTTGCCCAACCAGGTCATCGGGTAGAAAGCGGCGGCGGCCGCACCGACCCAGAACCCGCCCTTCTCGCGCTTGCCCAACGTTCGTCCTCCTCCTGCTGCTGCCGTGGCCCGTGAGTCTCCCTGGCGACCCGGCCTCCGGTCCAGACGGGGTGCCATCGGGCGAGCCGGCAGGATCTGCGGTTGTGGTGGACCTCGTGGTCCCGGTGAAGCACCTCGACCGGGCGAAATCGCGGCTGCGCGGCACGGTGCCGGGTGGTCCGGCCGGTCACCGCGAACTCGTACTCGCCCTGCTCGTCGACACCCTCACCGCCGCCGTCGCGGCCCCCGGCGTGCGCCGAGTCCTGGTCGTCTGCGAGGACGAGCGGGTGACCGAGGCGGTCGCCGCGACCGGGGCGGAGTGCGTCGACGAGCGCGGGCTGCCGGGTCTCAACGCGGCCCTGCGGTTCGGCGCGGACGTCCTGCTCGCCGACGACCCCGACACCACCGTCGGCGCGCTGCAGGCCGACCTGCCCGCGCTGCGCCCCGCCGACC
>NZ_JBOHGC010000465.1:0-5701 GCF_050699995.1 Actinokineospora sp.
GCGGTGGCCCTGACGGAGGTCGGGGCCACCGCGCTGGGTTGCGGTCAGATCTTGGTGAAGGTCCAGCGTTGTAAGGTGGCGCCGGTGTTGGGTTGCTGGGTGAGTTTCGCGCCGTCGGTGGCTGCCGCGGCGGTGATCGCCAGGCCGCTTGCCTGGGAGATGACGGCGTAGCCGCCTGCGGCGGCGGCGACCAGGGAGAAGCGCTGGTTGGCGGCGGCGGTGCAGGTCCACTGGATGATCGCGGCGCCGGCGGTGGTTGAGCCGCCGCTGACGTCGACGCACAGGCCGTTGTGGACATTCTTCAAGGTGTAGCTGCCGTCGCCGGTGGCCGTGGGGACGAACCGCTGGTTGTTGCCGGTGTGCGGGGCCCACACGATCAGCTGAGTGCCGGTCGCGGTGGACGAGCCGGGGACGTCCATCGCCTTGCCGGAGGTGGTGATCCGGTAGGTGGCCCCGGAGTCGACCGGGCTCGGCGAGTACACCTCGAACTCGTAGAGCGAGTACCCGAAGGTCGTGGCCCGCTGGGTGCCCTGCATCCGCACGTACCGCCCGGAGCCGGACAGCCCGGTGAGGTCGTCGACCCCGCCGTCACCGGCCGTCGTGGTGTGGATCGCCGTCCAGGTCGTGCCGTCGTTCGAGGTCTCGACGCGGTATCCCCTGCCGTAGGCGGCTTCCCAGCTGAGCTTGACCCGGCTGATCGGCTTCGTCGCTCCCAGGTCGACAGTGATCCGTTCTCCGTCGGTGTACCCGCTCGATCAGCGGGTCGCGTAGTCGCCGTCGACGGCGTGGGTGCCGGGGAAGTCGGGCGTCTCCGTGCTGGAAACGGTGACCGGCCTGCCGAAGGCGAGGTTCCCTGGCTGCGCCGCGACCGGCCAGCCGGGGTTGCGCCCGATCGCGGCGACGATCGGCTGGAACGTCGCCCAAGTGCTCACCGGCTTGGGCGAACCCCACGTCTGCTGCGCGAGCATCCGCAGCGAGTCCCGGACCCCGGCGGCGATCTGCGCCTCGGTCTCGGTCTCCGGGTAGTCACACCAGATGTGGATCTTCGACCCGAGGTTCTTGGACTTGGTCGCCGCGGTGAGGGTCTGGTTGCCCTGGAAGGTGTCCGGGGTCCAGGTCTCGTAGCCCCACTTGGTGTCCGGCCGCCCGACGCTCGACTGGTGCAGGACGTAGTAGGTGGGCGTCCAGCTCTCGTTGGAGATCAGGTGGCCGTTGGTGACGTGCTGCTGCGGGGAAAGCCCGTAGGTGAACCAGAACTCGACGATGATGTTCGGGTTCACCGTGATGGCACTGCCGCCGAACAACCCGTCGTTCCAGGCGCGGGTGGTCTTGCCGGACGCGCGCACGATCCCGTTGGCCCAGTTGATGAAGCCGAGGTAGGCGTCCTTGGCGTTCGCGGTCGCGCCGTACTTGGCGCGGGCGTAGGTCTGCAGCTGCGGGTAGGAGTTGTAGTCGGTGACGTACTCGTCGGCGCCGATGTGGAAGTACGGGCCGGGGAAAAGCGGCAGGTACTCGTCGTAGATGTCCTTGATGAGGGTGTAGGCCGCGTCCTTGCTCAGGTCGATGAACCCGTGGTTGACCGTGCCGGTGTTGCTGACCAGCTTGAGATCCGGGTGAGCGGCGAGGATCGGGTCCATGTGGCCGGGCGCGTCGAGCTCCGGCACCACGGTGATCTTGTACTTCGCGGCCAGTGCGATCAGGTCGGTGACCTCCTGCTTGGTCAGGTGCTGGGCCGAGACGTACTCCGGGTGCTTGGCGCTCTCGATCCGGAAGCCCTTGTTGTCCGAAAGGTGCAGGTGGAAGTAGTTCAGCTTGAGGTAGGCCAGCTCCTTGACGTGGTCGCGCAGCCACTGCGGGGTGAAGTACTTGCGTCCGTTGTCGACCATCAGGCCACGCTCGGGCTTGAGCGCCCAGTCGCGGGCGGTGCCCTGCGGGATCGACGTGCCCTGCTTGAGCAGCTGCAGGATGGTGCGGGTGCCGTAGAAAGCGCCCCGGTCGTCCCGCGCGGAGATGGTGATCCGGTCGGTGATGGACAGTGCGTAGCCCTCGGCGCCGAGCGCCGTGTCGGTCGACCCGAGGGACAGCAGGATGTCGCCCGCTCGAAGGTCGGCGGCCGTGCCGGCGAGTTGGGCGATGTCGTTGCCGGTCAACGACTTCAGGTCTTCGGCGAAGGTCTGGCTGGTCGACGCCAGCGCGGGGGTGTCCCGGACGATGCGGGTCGCACTGCTGAAGGAATAGGTGCCGGAGCCACCGGTCCATTCCTGTAGCGCGGGAATGGTCTGCGGTTTCTCATTGGCCGCGGCGGCCGCGGCCGGGGTGACGACAACACCGCCGACCGCGGTGAGGAGTAAAAGCGCGGCGAGCATGCCGCGTGCCAACAATCGCTGAGAGGCCATCGGTGTCCTTCGGGAGCGCGGGGACGGGAACCGGGCAGGTAGTGGTCCAGACCAAAAGAGTGAAGCGCGCCTGTGCGAATGATGTCAATAGTTGTTCATTCACCAGCTGAACCAAACATGAATCATCACCACCCGGCTGTACGGGGCCAAGCGGAGCATTGACAGCGGGCGTCGCGAGCGAGACAGTTCTGCGTAATCCTGCATTAAACTGCCCCGTTTCGATCTAAAACATGCACGAAAGCTGGAGAGTCCCCTGCCCTCCCCCCTGAGAGGTCCAGTAATGAGAGCCCGACTATCCCGTCGCCTCGCCCTCCTCACCGCCGCCGTCCTCAGCGCCGCCGTGCTGCCCCTGATCAGCACCGGAACCGCGTCGGCCACCACGATCGGCAACATCACCGCGTTCACCCAGAGCGGGTCCACCTACGACATCTCGGCGGGAACACCCAAGGTGCGGGTGAGCTTCGCCCAGCCCGGCGTGTTCCGGCTGTGGCTCGCCCCCACCGGCACGTTCAGCGACCCGGTCGGCGGCAAGATCGCCATCAAGACCGACTTCGGCGCGGTCAACACGACCTGGTCCGACGCGGGCGCCTACTACCGGATGAACACCAGCGCGGTGACCCTACGCGCCTACAAGTCCCCGCTGCGCTTCGAGCTCTACCGGGCCGACAACACCACGCCGGTCTGGAAGGAGTCCACCGGCCTGAGCTGGCAGAGCGGCAGCTCGACACAGAGCCTGGTCCGCGGCGCCGACGAGCAGTTCTACGGCACCGGGTTCCGCCTCGGCGCCTGGGCGCTGCGCGACCTGTCGGTCCCGGTCGCGATCAACAACACCTGGCGGGAGGGCACGAACGCCTCCCCCGCTCCGTTCTACCTGTCGACCAACGGCTACGGCGTCGTGCGCAACACCTGGGCACCCGGGCAGTACGACTTCATGTCGACCGTCGGCCTCAAGCACAACGAGACCCGGTTCGACGCGTTCTACTTCGTCGGCGACGGCCCGAAGGACGTGCTGAACCGGTACACCGATGTCACCGGCAAGCCGTTCCTCGCCCCGATCTGGGGCTTCGAGATGGGCAATGCCGACTGCTGGAACGCCTCGAACCCCGACTACCAGGGCGACCACAACCGGATCGACCACCAGACCACCCCCGATGTGGTCAAGTACGCCGACCAGGCGATCGCGGCGGACATGCCCTCGGGCTGGTTTCTCCCGAACGACGGCTACGGCTGCGGGTACACGGGTCTGACGAACGTCGTCTCGCAACTGCAGTCCCGGGGCATCAAGACCGGTCTGTGGACCTCGACTGGGCTGTCCAACATCGGCAACGAGGTCGGCGTGTCCGGCAGCCGCGCGGTGAAGACCGACGTCGCCTGGATCGGCCCCGGCTACCAGATGGCCTTCGACGGCGTGCAGCAGGCTGTCGACGGCATCGAGAACAACAGCGACGCCCGCCGCTTCGTGTGGACGGTCGACGGCTGGGCGGGCACCCAGCGCAACGCGGTCGTCTGGAGCGGTGACACCCACGGCACCTGGGCCGACATGCGCTGGCACGTCCCCGCCATCGCGGGCGCCGGGCTCTCCGCGCTGAACTACGCGGCGGGCGACGTCGACGGCATCTACGCCGGCAGCGCCAAGACCTACGCGCGCGACCTGCAGTGGAAGGCCTTCACCCCGGCCCTGATGACCATGTCCGGCTGGGGTGCGTCGAACCCAGCGACCGGGTTCCACGACAAGCAGCCGTGGCGCTGGGCCGAACCGACCCTGTCGATCAACCGCAAGTACCTCAAGCTCAAGATGCGGCTCACGCCCTACCTGTACTCGATGAGCCGGGTCGCGACCGAGACCGGCACCCCGTCGACCCGGGCCATGGTCCTGGAGTACCCGAACGACCCGGTCGCCCGGGGCAACCAGACCAGCCAGCAGTTCATGGCGGGTGACTCGTTCCTGGTCGCCCCGGTCACCAGCGACACGACCGTGCGCGACGGGATCTACCTGCCCGCGGGCACCTGGACCGACTACTGGTCCGGCAAGACCTACGCCGGACCGGGCTGGCTCAACGGGTACAACGCACCGCTCGACACGCTGCCGCTGTTCGTCAAGGGCGGCGGGATCGTGCCGATGTGGCCGCAGATGAACCGCAGCGGCGAGAAGCCCGCGACGCCAATCACCTACGACGTCTACCCGCGCGGCAACTCGACGTTCTCGCTCTACGAGGACGACGGCCTCACCCGTTCCTACCAGACCGGCGCGTTCGCCAAGCAGCAGGTCGACGTCACCGCCCCCACCTCGGGTGCGGGCGACGTGCGGATCCAGGTCGGCGCCGGCGTCGGCTCGTTCGCAGGCATGCTCGCGAACCGCGGCTACGACTTCGCCGTCCACGTGGCGTCCGCGCCGAGCGCGGTCACCCTGGGTTCGACCACGCTTGTCAAGCACACCACCAAGTCCGCCTACGACACCGCCACGACCGGCTGGTTCTTCGACCCGGCCGACCGGGCGGGCGTGCTGCACGTCAAGACCGGCTCGCAGAGCACGTCGACCGCGTTCACCGTCACCGCGACCGGCACGACCCTGCCCGCCGCGGACGCCATCCCGGCAGGCAGCCAGGTGATCCCGAAGGCGGGCCAGACGGTCCTCTCGGTGGACAGCCAGGAACCCGGACAGCCTGGAAGCAACGCTATCGACGACAACGCGAGCACCATCTGGCACACGGCCTGGTCGGCGGTCAACCCGGACCCGGCGCCGCCGCACGATATCAAGGTCGACCTCGGGGCGAGCTACCAGGTCGACGGACTCCGTTACCTACCAAGGCAAGACGGCGGGATCAACGGAACCATCGGCCAGTACGAGGTCTACGTCAGCGACAACTCCACGACGTGGGGAACACCGGTCGCGACCGGAACCTTCAGCGGCGGAACGACAGAGAAAGCCTTGTCCTTCACCGCGAAGACCGGACGCTACCTCCGACTGCGCGCACTGTCCGAAGTGAACGGTGGGCCGTGGACCTCGGTCGCGGAGATCACCACGCTCGGCAAGCCCGCGACCGCGTCGGCGCCGATTCCCAAGGCGGGACAGAGCATTGTCTCCGCCAGCAGCCAGCAGAGCGGGGAACCGGCGAGCAACACCATTGACGGGAACACCGGGACCTACTGGCACACCAAGTGGTCCGGTGGCGCCGACCCGCTCCCCCACGAGGTCCAGGTCGACCTCGGGGCGAGCTACCAGATCGACGGACTCCGTTACCTACCAAGGCAAGACGGCGGGATCAACGGAACCATCGGCCAGTACGAGGTCTACGTCAGCGACA